>JAFCCD010000015.1 GCA_017610405.1 Nanobdellota archaeon
GGGATTTAAAGGTTTTGTATTAATTGTTTCTTTTTTGATATAAACTATCTAAAATTTCTTTTTTAGTTGTTGTGGTATGTGCAACATATTTATCACCAGCACCATAAAATAAATGTATAATTTCATCTTTAATGGCATGCCCTGTTGGAAATACAATTTTTCCTGGAACAACCCCATTTTCTTCCCAAGGTTCTGTTGCATATAAAAAAGGATTTTTTGTTCGTCCTAAAATTTCTTGTGGATTATCTGGATTTGCTAATGCAAACCCAAATTTATAATTTCTTTCAGGTTTCATAACAGCACCATGATATGGAATCAAAATTCCTTCGTCTATTTCAAAAGGAGGACCTGCTAAACCTATGTGACTTTTTTCCCATTTATTTTCAATTTTTAATAAACTATAATCTTGTATGTTTTTTACAACATCTTTCCAAAATTCATATTTTGCAAGTTCTTTAAAATCTTTAAAATATACAATTTGCATATCAGGTAATAATCTTATAATAAGCCCATAATATGCTTCATTATTTATATTTATTTTTTCTGGCCACAAACAACAATCCTTTGTTTCTAAAAAAGGACTTGTTGGAGGATAATTTTGAATTTTCCCATTTAATCTGTGTTGGTCTTCTGTCTCCCATCTTTTTTTATAGATTTTACTAGGAACTATTTCAATAGCTTCTTTTAAACTAATGTTTGGAAAATAAATTCCAAATCTATCCCAAGATAAAAGATTTGTAGGATCTCTTTCTTTTGTTCTTAAATATTCTGTTCGAGCATCCCCATTAATTAGACTATTATAATGAACTAGAAATCCATGAATGGGGTTCTCAAAATTTAGTTTAATTGTTCTAGGATCTTCAATACCCCTATCTCCATGAGGTTTAATAGGTTGGAAAACTAACTTTTCTAAAGGATAGCCTTTTTTATCTTTTTTTATTCTAATATTTTTTCCTTTTAATAATGCCTGATTTTTAACAACACAAGAATTTAATCCCTTATTATCTTGATAAATTAATCTTGATAATAAATTTATTTCATTATCTCTTTGAATAATAGCAGGATTTAGAATTCCAATTCTTTTAAAACTACCAGCAAAATTTAAACCTGGTGGAGGTTCATCTACTTTATCTTCTGGTTTTAATATAATTCTCTTTTGATTCATATAAAATCCACTAATTTCCTGTTTTTAAGCCTTGCTAATACTAAAAAATAAGAACAAGAATTCTTGTTTAATACTATAAGATTCTAAAAGATAATCTTTACTAACTATCCTATTTTTATAGTATAATCTTAGCAATCAAGTGCAATACCATTATGCGACATGGGCATATAATTCTAATATAAAGATAATTTAAAAGGGTTATGATAGCGGGAATAGGATTTGAACCTATGACCTCCGGGTTATGGGCCCGACGAGCACTCCAGACTGCTCCACCCCGCTGTTACTAAAATAGCTAATGAAATTTACTTATAAAGGTTTCTTTTATAAGGGGTTTTTTAATTAAGTTTATAAAAGATTAAGAATTTTTTCCCCTATGTCAGATTTAATTTTAGGTATTGATGATGCAGGTAGAGGTCCTGTTATTGGTCCCATGGTTCTTGCAGGTTGTCTTATTGATAAACAAACAGAAAAGGAATTCAAAAGTTTAGGGGTAAAAGATAGTAAACAATTAACTCCAAGAAGACGAGAATTTCTTGAAAAAATAATAAAAGAAAAAGCAATTGCCTTTGAAATAGAAGTTATGCATGCTTCTGAAATTGATGAGAAACTTAGTTCTGGAGTAAATTTAAATGATGTAGAAGCAATCATGGCTATAAAAATAATAAATAAAATAAACAAAGGGGCTAAGAAAATAAAAGTTGTTTTAGATTGTCCTTCTCCAAATAGAACTAAATGGAGAGGGGGGGTGGTGATGAAGATAAAAAATCTTTCTAATTTAGAAGTGTTTTGCGAGCACAAAGCAGATAGAGATTATGTTTTTGTTGCAGCTGCATCTATTCTTGCAAAGCAAAAAAGAGAAAGAGAAATGGATATTATAAAACAAAAATATGGATATGTTGGTTCTGGTTATCCATCTGATTCAAAAACAAAATCTTTTTTGGAAAAAAATGTTAAGAAACTTGATAATAAGGGACTTTTTAGGAAATCATGGTCAACTTGGAAAAAGGCTGCTTTGAAATCAAAGCAAAAAAAACTTGACTTTTAAAATAATTTTTATATTAATCTTTAAAAACAATATTTATTTATTCTTATTATGACTTATATCAAAAGGTTGGTGATGTATGGATTTAAGAGTTTTCCAAGAAAAACAGAAATCCCTTTTACTAGGGGAATAAATGTTATTCTTGGGCCTAATGGTTCTGGAAAATCAAATATTTCTGATGCCCTCTGTTTTGTTCTAGGAAGATTAAGTATAAAATCAATAAGAGCTACAAAGGCAAGCAATTTAATTTTTTTAGGAACAAAATCAGCATCTCCAAAAAAAGAGGCTGTTGTAGAATTAGTTTTTGATAATTCAGACAAAACTTTTTCAATAGATAAGGACGAAATAAGTATCAAGAGAATAGTGAGAAAAAATGGACAAAGTATATATAAAATTAACAATGAGAAAAGAACAAGACAAGAAATTCTTGGGCTTCTTTCACAAGCAGGTGTAGATCCTTCAGGGTTTAATATAGTTCTTCAGGGAGAAATACAAAATTTTGTAAGAATGCAGTCTGAAGAGCGAAGAGGGATAATTGAAGATGTTTCTGGAATTGGAATTTATGAATCAAGAAAAGAAAAATCTTTGAGAGAACTTGAGAAGACAGAAGAAAAACTCAAGGAAGTTAATTCAATTTTAAGGGAGAGGATTTCTTATTTGAATAATCTTGAAAGAGAAAGACAGCAGGCACTCCGATTCAAAAAACTTGAACATGATGTAAAAAAATTCAAGGCAAGCATAATTCATCAAGATCTTTCTCAAAAAAATAAAGAAGTTGAAAATATGGATTTGAACATAGAAAAAAAGAATATAGAAATAAAAAAGATAAAAAGAACAATAAAAGAAATTGAAGAAGAAATAACAAAATTTAGATTAAAAATAGATAAAATTGATTCAGAAATACAAAGATCTACAGGAATTGAACAGGAAAAACTCAATAAAGAAATAGCTGATTTAAGGGCTGGGCTTGCAGGAACAACTGTTAGGCTTGAAAATTATAAATCTAAACTTTTAGGATTATTTAAACAAAAAGAAGAGATTTCTAAATCTATAAAAGAAAAAGAAACTTCTTTGAAAGAACTTAAGAAAGAACCCCCAACCCAAGAGAAAAAGACAAGAGAGATTGATAAAAAAAAGAAAGATTTTGAGATATTGGAAGAACAGAGAAAGAAATTCTATATGATTAAATCTGAAAGAAGTTCTATAAAAGAGTTAATTAGAGATAAAAATAATCTTTTCCAAAATTATGATAATGAATCTAATCTTTTAATAAAGCAGATAGAGGCCCTTTCAATAGAAATTTTTGATACAAAAGCTAATCAAGAAAAACTAGAAAATCTTAAACAATCTCTAATAGAAAAAAGAGACATTTTAAGCAACATAATAAAAAAAGAAATTGAACTTGAAAAAACCAATTCCATCAATGAATCAGAAATAGAAAATTTGAAGGGAATTCTCAAGAAAATATCTAAGCTTGATATATGTCCTGTGTGCAAACACAAAATTACTCCAAAACACTTAAGAGAGATAGAGGAAGAAGTGCTACCAAAAATAGGATCTTTGAAAAAAGGAATAGAAAATTCATATATACAATTAAAAACAATTTATCAGAAAAAAGAAATATTATCTAGAGATATTGGAGAGATAACGCAACAAATTTCAAAGACAGAATCAGATCTTAATAAATTTTCAAATATAAATGATAAAAAATCCCAGATTAAAAAACTTCATGAGAAAATAGAAGGGCTTAATAAAGAAATAGCTAAATTGCAAAAAAGAGAAAAATCTTTAACAAATATTCTTGAGAATGATTCAGATATAGAACAGAGATATGAAACAATGAAAGTCGAGATTCAGGAAATTTCGTTCATGAGTAAAGAGACTCTTAAATCAGATGTAATGTTTGCTGAAAGAGAACTTGATAGATTAAAAATTTCATTTAAACAGCTTATTAGAGAAGAAGAAAGTGTTGAAGAAGAATCTTTAGAGCTTAAAAAAGTTCTTGAAGAAAAGACTAAGATTCTCGCAGATAAAAAAAATCAAGAAGATAAATTGAGTAAAAAATTTAAAGAAATGATTTCAGAAAGAGATTCTGCTCATACAAAAATTAGAGAGAGAGAATCAAATATTTTTTCAAAGCAAAATATTCTTAATAATACAGAACATGAAATGAATGAATTTAAAATTGAAAAAGCGAGAATTGATGCAGTGATAGAAAATCTTGAGTCAGAAATGTTGGAATTTAGGGGTGTAGAAATAATTAAGAGAAATAAAGACTTTCTTATTCAACAATTAGTAAAAGTTAAAGAAATTCTTATAAAAATAGGAACTGTTAATTTGAAGTCATTAGAAGTTTATGATTCAATAAAATCAGAATATGATTCAATAAAAGAAAAAGCAGAAATAATTTCTAAAGAAAAAGAGGGGGTTTTAAGAATAATTCATGAAATAGACATAAAAAAGAAAAAAGCCTTTTTGCAAACCCTTAAAAAGTTAAATGAGATTTTTTCCAGAAATTTTTCTCAGCTAAGCACAAAAGGCCAGGTCTTTCTCGAACTTGAAAACAGAAAAAATCCATTTGATGGAGGGGTAAATGTGATTGTTAAAACAGGACATGGAAAATACTTTGATGTGAAATCTCTATCTGGAGGAGAACAAACTCTTGTTGCACTCTCACTTATTTTCGCAATTCAAGAATTCAATCCATATTGTTTTTATATTTTCGATGAAGTTGATGCAACCCTTGATAAAAGGAATTCAGAAAGACTTGCAGGTCTTCTTAACAAATATATGCAAAAAGGCCAATATATAGTTATAACGCATAATGATGAAATTATCACAAGAGCAACAAATTTATATGGTATAAGCATGCATGACGGAATTAGCAAAATTATAAGTTTGAAAATATAATTTATCTTTCTTTTCACTAATTATTTAAATCACAACGTCTTTGTCTTTTTATGGATAAACAATGGCTTCTTAAGCGATTAAAGGATTTTGGATTTTCCAAAAAGATTCTAGATGCTTTTTCAAGGGTCAAAAGAGAAGATTTTATTTCTGAAGAACTTGAAAAAGAAGTTTACAAAGATACCCCTCTCCCAATAGGTCATGGACAGACAATTTCTCAACCATATACTATTGCCATAATGCTTTCTGAGCTTGAACTTAAAAAATCTCAGAAAATTCTTGAAGTTGGATCTGGTTCAGGATATGTTCTCGCTTTGATATCAGAAATTGTGGGAAATAAAGGAAAAGTGTTTGGAATAGAGTTAATCAAAGAATTGGCTGAAAAATCAAAAGAAGCATTGGCTTTAGAAGATTACAAAAATATTAAAGTATATCATAGAAATGGTTCTGAAGGAATTCCTGAAAAAGCACCTTTTGATAGAATTCTCATAAGCGCGGCATGTCGTGAAATTCCTCAAAAACTTTTAAATCAATTAAAAGATAAAGGAATTCTTTTAACACCTAAAGGACCTAGGTTTGAGCAAACTCTTGTAATGATTCAAAGACAAGGAGATCAATTTAAAACAATTAAAGAAATTCCTGGATTTATTTTTGTACCATTTGTTGAAGGATGAACATCCCCATCTGAGCGTTGCTAAATAGTATAAAAAATAATAAAAATAATAAAAAATAAAAAGAAAAATAAAATAAAAAGTTAATAATAACTTTCTCTGAGCACTTATTAAAAGCACCCTAATTAGAACTTTTCTTTTCCAAATTTTCTTAAAATGTTTTTAATCTTTCCTATTGTTTTTTGTTGAGATTTTTTATCAGACATTCTTACAAATTTTATTAACATATCAATTAATTTTGATTTATCCATTATTTTTAGTTTATATCCTTCTGTAATGAAATAGAACCTAAATTTTTTATATTTTAATTCTTTAATTACAACCCCTCCAACACTTGCCAATAACTTTCCTTTTTTTGGATTCTTCTCTAAAGAATACATTTGTCTAAAAATTATCTTTGATTCTTCTTTAAATTTTTTTAAAATCTCCTCTTTTAGAGTTTTTGCAATACTTACTTTGGCCATTTTTTATCTGCTTCTTTTATGGCCTCTTCAATTGGGATGAATCCTTCGTCCGACATTAAGAACTCTTTTAATTGTTCTTTTACAGCTAAAGAATATATTCTTTTAAGAATTTCTTCATAGCTCTCTCCTTTCATTCCAAAGGAAGAAATTTTTTCTTTTGTTTCTTTGCTTAATTGAATTGTTGTTATATCCATTTTAATCTATAGTGACTATAGTAACCATAGTTTATAAATCTTAATATTTTATCAAAAAAGCCCACGCCGAGCGTTGCTAAATAGTATAAAAAAATAATAAAAATAATAAAAAAATAAAATAAAATTAAAAGTTAATAATAACTTTCGCCAAATTCTTCTGTTTTCTTTGGTTTCTTCCCAATTAATACTATCAATGCTACTAGTAATACAATAAAGATTATCACTAATATAATTGTTAGAATAACTATTGGACTTGTAACTCTTCCTTCAAAAGTCTTTGTAAAGTTGATTGTATCAACAAGACTTCCATCAGCTGCAAAAACATTCACATCGTATGTGTGTGTTCCCATAACTCTTGATGTAGCGTCTACAGTTATTGTCTTACTTGATCCAGCTGGGACAGCAACAAGGTTATCACTTAAGCTTACAGATATAACACCTGTAGATTGAGGAACAAGTCGATAAACAACTAACTGGTTTGTTGGATTAACAATTACTAACTGATCCTCAGACACAATAAAATGTCCGTTAGGAAAAGCATTTTCTACAACTAGTTGAACAGTTTTGCTTGAAGCGAAATCTTCGTTTTCTGTTTCTAACTCAAGTGCATAGATACCAGGATTAACATCAAAAGGAAGCTGCAAGAAAATTCTTCCGCTTGCAGTATCTGTTTTGTCTTCAAAACATCTTCTATCAATATCAACACCATAATTTTCTATAGAGTCAGAATCGTCATCACATTCTAAAGCAACAAGATCTCCGAAGAAAACCGATTTTTCAATGTTCAAAGCAGAAATTTTCACAGTTACAAACAAATCATCTAAGTTATTGTAACCTATGTTTTTCAGAACAAAATCAACTGGAAAACTTTCTCCAGTATTAACTGTTTGAGGAACACTGACAGACAATGTATTCAAATTATAAGATTCTCTCTGAACTCTTAAAACATAATGGTCTGTGGTTTTATAGCCACTTCCACCTATTTCAATATTAAGATCTACAAATCCGCTAAGTTCATCTTTGAGGTCGAATGGAATATCAAGTTTCAAGGTTCTTGTATATGAATTTCCTTCTTCAACATCAAAAAGAGAAGTCTCTATCCGAACATCTTTTCTGTCTCCTTTAATTTCTACTTCCACTGTAATATCAGACGCATTAACATCTGATGTAAATTCAGTTTTTACAAATATTGTATCTCCAGCAATTATTGCAGGATTATCAAGAACATTAACACTATTTATTTTAACAGAGTTAATACTCCCAACATCTGTAGCACTAACATTAGCAGCTAAAAGTAAAATGCTTACAAACACCAAAAAAGAAACCAAAAGTTTCTTTGTTTCCATATTTTTCTTATTTTTCATATTTAATTTTTTCACCAAGAAGACTAAGTCTTCATTGATTTTACAAACCCACAAATCATTTATAAACTTTATGGTGATAACAAATAATATTAATTTTCTAGTACTAACTGTGAGTAACATATAGTTAAGAGCGGTTTATCGTCGAGGAAACAAATAAAAATTAATTTAATTTTAAATCCAATTATTCTAGATAATAAGGTGTTACTTATTTTTTTTAATTAGGTGACACTAAAATTCTTTAACTATTATCTTGCTACCAGAGACTCTTTCATTTATTTAAGTTTAAAATCCTATTAATTCAATTTTAGTTTCTGTTGTAGTAAAGTTTTTTGCTATGAGGGCCTGAATTCCAGATTCTTCTGCAGCCTTTATTGCTGAGGTAGTTGCAGTTCCATCAATAATCACAAATGAGGCTTTTGTTCTCATTTTTTTTAAGGTAGTTGCAAGAGACCTTACAGGAACACTCTTTATTTCCTCAAAAGAGTTATTCAAAAGAAGAGATTTCCCTGTTCCTTTACTTTTTTCTGAAATTTCTCTAAGCTTTTTTTTTGTTTCATCACTTAAACCATGTTTTTCCTTTTTTTCTTCTTTTTCAAAACTTCTTTTTGAATAACTTCCTTTGTATGAAAATTCTTTCACAGGAACTTTTTTTCTTAAGCACATAAAGATTTCTTTTCCTGCCAATTCTTCAACTTCTTTTCCGTCAGGTGCAATTGTAATATACTTAATTCTTGCGTTATCAACTACATTTTGAATAATTAGCTTGCCTCCCCTGTCTCCATCAACAAAAAGAGTTATTTCTTTCTTTTCACTTAATTCTCTTATGCTGTCAGGAAGCTTTGTTCCATTCATTGCAATAACGTTTTTTATACCTGCTCTTAAAAGATTCAATACATCAGCACGGCCTTCAACAATAATTATTTCTTTTTCTGAAAGATCTCCGTATGGAAGTTTATCATCCCCATATTCCTTAACTTCAGAAGTTCTTGCAGAATCTTTGATTGTTCTTGAAATTTCTCTTGAGTCTGTTTTTCCACCGATTTCTGACATGAGTTTTTTAGCTCGTTCAATGATATAATCTCTTTTGCTACCACGAACATCTTCAATTTTTTCCACTTCTACTTGCGAATCACAAGGCCCTATTTTTTCTATAGTTTCTATTGCAGCAGCAATCAAAGTTGTTTCTGATTGGTCAAGTGCAGTAGGAACTTTTATCATCCCAGTGGTTATTTTATCTTTTCTTTCAATTTCTACTTCGATTCTTCCTATTTTTCCTTCTTTCTGAAGTTCTCTCATTTCAAGCTCAGAACCGAGAAGTCCTTCTGTTTGGCCGAAAATAGCTCCGATTATATCAGGTTTTTCCAAAGCACCTTCTACTCTAAAATTTGCATGTATCATATATTTTATCGATACAGGACTTATTTTTGCCATATTTTCTCCTATTATTTTATTTAATTTATTTAATTACTCATAGAAAAATACTTTTGCACTTCTTTTCAAGCTTACTTCTAAAACACAAAAATGAAAGTGAATGTAATTGTAATATTTTTTGCAGTTAATATTCTTCTACTAAATTTTTAGGATTAATGAGTTTTTAAGGGTTTGGATTGTGTTCACAATCCCTTCTTCAAAATCAAGCACTTTTTGCTGTTTTTCCAAGCTTATCATATATTTCTGCTAGCTTATCTTGAATTTCTCTTTTTTCAAGTTCGTTTAGTCTCATATTTAAAAGCTTTTCATAAATTCTTGCAGCATGAGCTCTTTTCAAATCTTTTTCATAAGTTTCTGCTTCTTTTTTGTAAAATTCCTTTATTGTAAAGTATATTTCTTCTTTTTCTACTGAATTTGCTTCACCCATTGCTTTCTTTTTCGCTTGGTCAGATTTTTCAAAATCTCCTGCATGAATATATAGTTCTGCTTCTTTTACAAAATACTTCATTTTATCAAAAAAAGGTATAGAGATTAAAGCTGCATTGTTATAATTTTTTGCAGCTTCTTTTAACATACTAGTTTTTTGATATAATCCTGCTAGTTTAAGAAAAACAAACTTTTTCATATCCATAGAAAGAGATTCTTTTAGAAAATTTGTAAGATAGTCAATCTGAACAAAATCTCCTTTATCAGCTAACTCTTCTTCAATCTCACTCTTTTTCATACTTGATTTTAGCATCTTTTAAAAAAACATGTAAAGTATTTAAAAATTGTTG
>JAFCCD010000016.1 GCA_017610405.1 Nanobdellota archaeon
ATATAAACTCTTTTTTATAATTATACTTATGGCAGAAAAAATCAATTCCATATTAAAAGAAATTTTGGAAAGAGTTAAGCCTTCTAAAGAAGAACTTCAAGACAGTAAGAAATCTTTAGAAAATTTTGTTGGAAAAATCCAGAGAAATATAAAAAATCAAAAGATAAATGCAGAAATTTTTATTGGCGGAAGTTTTGCAAGAGGAACTTTGATAAAAAAAGATTCTTATGATATTGATATTTTTATTAGATTTGATAAAAAACATAAGGATATTTCTAATCTTACAAAAAAAATCTTAAAGAATATAAAAAATGTCTCTACAATTCATGGTTCTAGAGATTATTTTAAAATAAATGTCTCTAAAGATTTTTTCTTTGAAGTGATTCCTGTTAAAAAAATAAAAATTCTCAAAGAAGCAGATAATATAACAGATCTCTCTTATTCACATGTAAGATATATAAAAAGAAAAATTAAATCAGAAAAAATCCTCAACGATATTCTACTTGCGAAAGCATTTTGTTATGGAAATAATTGTTATGGTGCAGAATCATATGTAAATGGTTTCTCTGGATATGCTTTGGAGCTTCTTATTTATCATTACAATGGTTTTCTTAGATTTTTAAGAGCAATGACAAAAATCAAGGAGAAAGAGATTATAGATATTGAAAAACACTACAAAAACAAGCAGCAAGTTTTAATGGATATTAATGCTGCTAAACTTGATTCCCCGATCATCCTTGTTGATCCTACTTATAAACAAAGAAATGCTCTGGCAGCACTTTCTGATTCAACATTTAAAAAATTTCAGAAAACATGTAAGAGTTTTCTAAAAAATCCCACAATAAATGCATTTGAAATAGAAAAAATTAATTTTGATAAAATGGAAAAAAATGCTAAAAGAAAAGGCTATGAGTTTCTTTTAATAGGAGCAAGAACCAAAAAGCAAGAAGGAGATGTTGCGGGAAGTAAATTATTGAAATTCTATAACCATCTTTCAGGTGAAATAAAAAAATATTTTGAAATAAAAGATAAAGGATTTGAGTACAACGGGAAAAAATCTGCTAAATATTTTTTTGTAGTTAAAAAGAAACCAGAAATCTTAATACGTGGTCCCTTACAATCTCAAAAAGAACATGTAAAAAAATTCAAGAAAAAATACAAAAAAGTTTTCATAAAAAAAGGTAAGATTTACTCAATAAAAAAACTTAATTTCACTTTAAAGAAATTTTTGAATGATTGGAAAAATAAACACGCACAAAAAATTAAAGATATGGCTATTTCTAATTTGCAGGTTTTTTAGTTATCTCCCAACAGCTTTATCAAAAAGTGTTGAAAAAGCCTGAGCAAAAAACTCTGAATTAATCCATACAGCAACATCATCCAGATTCTTGTCTTTTGATATGTAGAAAAGGATTTCTTTTCTATCTATTATGAAGAACTTTGCATCAATATCTATTTTTTTTATCCTAAACTTGAGAATGTTACTTATTTTCCTAATCATTTCTTCATCTCCAGACAATGCAATTCTTATCTTTATATTTTCTTTATCCAAACTTTTAATGGTTTGTTGAAAAAGCTTTAATTTAGATCCCACATCTTCTGTACTTGTACAAATTATCACTTCTTTAGAAGCGTTTTGAAGAATCTCTTTCAAATAATTTGATATATTTGATCTTCCTTTAAAGGCAGCAGAATAATCTTCTTTTTTAATTGGATTTAATCCTTCTTTATAGAGCTTTTCTAGTTTTGAAAATTCTTCTGTGTTTTTTATATTCACAAGACTTACTATTTGTTCTTCTGCATCATTTCTTACATTGTTTTTTAATTTTTCAAGAATTATATGTGGTTTAACTCCAATATATTTTACTGGTTTTCCTAGTTTTATAATTGCAAATCCTTTCTTTTCAAGACTTTCAAGAACATCATAAGTTCTTGATCTTGGAACTCTGGAAATTTCAGCAATTTCTCCTGCAGAAGCAATTCCTTTTCCAAGCAAAGCTAACCAGACTTTTGTCTCGTAAATATTAAGATTAAAATAATCTCTTATTTTGTTTATAAGTTCTTGTTTTACTAACATTTTATTTTTCCCATTTTGTTTTCATTTTCTTTAAAGATAATTCTTCGTCTTCAATTTTAAAAGAGTATCTAGAAATACCTCCTGGATACCAATTACCTCTAGAATCTTTTCTTGAAACCATAGGTTGCATCATATATTCTCCTTTAACAATAATCTTCACAACATAATCTACTTTTACAGGTATTACCTTAACATCTTTAAAATCTATCCAATATCTTTCCATAGGAATTGCATTCTTGTATTTAATAGAAGGGAACCCAATAGTATCCATATCAATTCCTAATGTTTTAAAAAAAGGCTCTATTTCATCAGCACTAAGAGTTTTCTCAATAAGAGGTTTTTTTTCTTTTCCGAGTAATTTTTGAACTAAGTTTGTCATAAAAATCCATATTAAGAGAGCTTTATAAATCTTACTATTTGTTACTTTCACAAAGTAAGAACAGAATCATATTAATTAAAATATCAAATAACTAAGAGCAATTCCAAGAAGAATTCCTCCTGTGATAAAAGGCATTGCAGGATAAAACTTCTTTTTCTTTGAGAAAAACAAAAGACCTGCAAGACCAACAGTTGCCCCTAAAACAGTTAAAATTGCAGAACCAAGTCCTAAAGTCTTAAGCATAACACCTGCAGTAATTATAGGGAAAACAACATCTCCCCCTCCAAGAATTGCAACATTTATTTTTATTCTTTTCTTTTTTAATTCTGATTTCTTAAGAGTTTTCTTCCATTTCTTTATCTTTATTTTGACATTCTTAGACACATAAGGAACAAAGAAACCTGAAAAAACCTTTAATTTGTTCATTTGATATTTTGCCATTTTTTGCATTACACCAGTATGCCATACAGCCCACATATCATAAATTGAAATAAGAACCAATAAGAGAATAATTGTATAAACATTTAAAAGAGGAACAAAGATAGCTGCAATTCCAGGATAAATTAGAAATTCTGTAAAATTGTGAACTAAGAAATTTCTTTTATATATTTTCATAATTGTTAATGGAAGAGCAATTAATAATGCAATTAAAGGTATGCCTAAAACTAATTTATCAAAATTTCTTGTTACAGAAAAGAAAGATATCGAAAGCGCAATTGTTGCCACAACAAAGAACCATAATTTCAAAACAAGCTCTATCTTAAATTTCTTTAGAAAAAGGAATAAAAAAATTGCAAATACAAAAGCAATAATTATCATTCCAAATAAAATTGAATAATCAGACTGCTTTTCTATTTGAGGTTGCTCTAATCCATAAGGTAATGTGTTTTCATCATTAAGATAATGATCAGTAACATAAATTCCTATAAACTGGGTAAAAATAAACATTGCTAAAATAAGAATTGTTATCTTCACACTGTGTTTCATAAGATACAATATAGAAAAATTAGTTTATAAAGTTTTGATATTTTTTTGTTAGAAATTTTATCTTAATCGAATAGTTTCCAATATTCTTGGCACACAAGTTTCAACACGATTTAATTTATACAGTGCTGAAGCAAGATCTAAACATTTTGAAACCTCTCCATGATTTACCATTATTTTTTTAGGTTTTGGTCTCATATTATTAAAGAAAGCCATTATTTCATTTCTTCCTGCATGAGCGCTTAATCCAGGAATTGTATTAATCTCAAGATTTATTTTAACTGATTCTTCTCTTCCATCAACCATCATCTTTGTTTCTTTAAGACCTTCTTGAACCTGTCTCCCCAAAGAACCAACACCTTGATAACAAACAAAAATTAGGGAATTCTTTTCGTTTACTGCAAATTCCCTAAAATATTCTACAGAAGCCCCTCCGACAAGCATACCAGATGTTGCTAAAACAAGACATGGTTCACCTTCAATAACCTTTTTTCTTTCCTGATGAGATCCAACTCTTGAAAATATATCTGAAATAAAAGGATTTTTATCTTGGAAAACAGATGATTTAACATTATTACTTAAAAAATCAGGATAAGCTGTGTGAATTGCATTAATATCCCAAATCATCCCATCGATATAAACAGGAATTTTTTTCATCTTTCCTGATTTCATAGCATCTTCCAATATTAACATTGTCTCTTGTGCTCTTCCAAGTCCTAATTCTGGAATTAAAATTTTTCCTCCCCTTTCAATTGTTTTGTTTATTATTTCAATCATTTTTTCTTCTGACTCTATTCTTGGAGGTAATATATCTGATTTTGCTCCATAAGTTGCTTCTGTAAGTACAGACTCTATTCTTGGAAAGCTACTTATAGCGGGATCAAGAAGTCTTGTTCTTGCATATTTATAATCACCTGTATAAAGAAAATTATGTAATCCATTTCCAATATTAAAATGAACCATTGAACTTCCAAGGGCATGTCCTGAATTATAAAAAGTTATTCTTATGTCAGGAGTTATATCTGAAACTTCATTAAAATTCAAACAAATAGTATGCTTAACCATTTCTTTAATATCTTTTGAGCTGAATAAAGGAACTGATGCTTGTTTATATGCAACCCCTATAAAATCCAATGCAAGAAGAGCTGCTAAGTCTATTGTTGGATTAGTCATATATGTTGGGCCTTTATATCCCATTTTGTAAAGGTATGGTAAAAGCCCAGTATGATCTAAATGTGCATGACTTATTATAACTGCATCAAGTTCTCTTATATCAAATTCAGGAATATCAAAATAAGGAAATTTGTCTTTTCCTTGACTAGCTACATCAATACCACAATCAATTAAAACTTTTGAGTTGGGTGTTTGAAGAAGTAAACAACTTCTTCCCACCTGTCTTGCCCCACCTAAAAAAGTCAACCTTACCCATTCTTCAACTTTTTCAGGATTCCATTCTTTGTAGATTTTTTTTCCTACTTCATTTAGAAATTTTCTTCGATAATTGTTGTTTGCATAAAGAACTTCCCTTATACTTTCAGTTATTTGGCTTTTTATTGCAGGAGTTCTTTGGACTTGGGGAGTCCATAGTATTGTCTTTTTAATTTCGTTGAGAATAGAACCTTGTTTCCCTATAACCATTCCTGGTTTTTTTGCCTCTATTATGACAATACTTCTATGAGCATCAAAAATTATATTTGTTATTTCTGCTTCACTAGGAACAATTTTCTTAATATCTTCTTGGGCTCTTTCTTGTTCTGGTAAAATTTTTTGGTCTGCTCGTAACTCTATTCTTTTTTTTAATTCATTAACTATTTCTTTAATTTTACTTTCACCTTCTTTGAAAAATCTCTCGTTATTTGTGTAAAGAACTATGTTTGCTCCTTCAAAATTTGCTTCTGTAATGCTACCATGCAATCTATCAGTTATGTTTTTAAGAATATCCATTTTAATTACGTCCTTAAAGGATTTTGTTAACAGTTCACCACTTTGAATTTTTATTTTTAAAAGACAGTTTCTATTGCTTTTTTGAATCTTTGTATTCTGAAAGAATTTCTTGTTCAACTACTTTTTTAATACCATCTTTTGTAATTGTGAAAATATCAATCCCATAACCAGAACCAGTATCTCTTTGTGTTGAAGCTTTAAGTGCTTCTACTGCCAATCCACTTCCCTCTTTAACATTCATATCTTTTTTGTATTGTCTTTCTAAAAGACCGAGAACATAAGGCATTCCACTTCCAAAATTTGCATCATAATCTTTAATTTCAGCTATGCTTCCTGCAGGATCTATAGAATATAATTCAGAAGAGCCATTTTCATTAATACCTGCTATTAATGCCCCTATTTGATCTGGAATCATAGAAGGTTGTCTGATATTGTGATATATCATTGTAGCTAATAAATTTGCAGCTTGTTTAATACTTGGACGTGATCTTGAACGAAGTTCTTTTAATTTTAATTCTGCAGGAAGAATTTTTTTAATTCGATCTGAGGCTGCAGCTAAACCACATCCAGAAAAAACAATATAATCATTAATCTGTACAACTTTTTGTGTATCTTTATGAATTACTACGCTTCCACCAGTGGTTTGTCTATCTGCCGCCATTATAATCCCATCTTTACAGACAATTCCTAAAATAGTTGTTCCTGTTTTTAAAATCGAATCTTTTAATTCTTTGTCCATTTTTATATTTCGTTTATCTTTATTAATTTCTCTAGAATCAACCCTATAAATTTAAATAATAATCACTTTTATAAAGTTTTCGGAGGAAATCTTTATTGCATTTTCCACAATTAAACAAAAGTTTCAGAAATTATTTTTGAAATACCTTCTTCTTTTTTGAATTTTACTACATTTTCCACAAAACTTTCAATTTTTTGCTCGTGACTTACAATTATGAGCTGCCTTACTTCAAGCTGCCTTAAAATGTCCCTCATTTTATCAAGCTGATTCTCTGAAAATCCATCTGTTGGTTCATCTAAAATAACTATATCATGAGTTTTTATTTTACTTAAAAGAGAATTAACAACCTGGTTTAACGATAGACGATATGCAAGAGCCACTGCTGTTCTCTCTCCTCCTGAAAGGTAAGAATAATTTATCTCATAATCTTGATATTCTATTATTGGGGTAAAATTATCATCAAGACTAACTTCAAAAACATCTGATACAAGCACAGAAAACCATGTTTCAAAAAGTTTTGAAAATTCTGTCTTAAGTTTAATCATTACATTTTTTTCAATTAAAGAAATAAGGGAAGAAAAATCTTTTGAAAGCCATGCTTCTAACCTTGTAACATAACTAAGTCTTTCTTTTATTTTTTCTGCCTTTTCTATTCTTTCTTTAAATTCTTCAATCTGTCTTGAAAAAACTTCTATTTCTTTTTTAAGTTCTGCAACTTTTATCTCTGTGATTCTTTCTTGTTTTAAGGATTCATTTAGTTCTTCTTGTTTTTCTTTAAAAATATTTTCAAATTTATTTAATTCAAAAACAGATGCATTCAGGGATTCGATATGTTGATTTAAAATTCTCATATCTTCTTGAAGTGATTCACTTACTTTTTTAATTTCTTCCAATCTTTTCTTTTTTTCTTCAATATTCTGTAATTTTACTTTTAAGATATTCATTTCTTGAATTTGTTTTTCTCTTGAAAAAAGAGATTCTGTAACTTTTTTAAGAATTTCAATTATTTTTTTCTTCTCAAGGGTAAATTCTTCTATTTTTTTAATATTTTCAGAAATATTTGACCCAATTTGATTAACAACATTGCTTTTATACACTGGTTCAACATTTTGCAGACATGTGGGACAAATTTCGATGTGGATTATTTTTTTCTCTAAAATCTCGTTTTCCTGATTTTTAATTATAAAAGAATTTATCTGTGATGTTATTCTAAGATTTTCCTCGTTTAATTTTTCTTTTTGTTTTTTTAGAGAAATAATCTGCTGTTCAACCTCACTAAATGTTTCTTCATCAAATCTAATCTCTGATGATTCTTTTATTTGGTCTTCAATCTGCACTATAATCATTAGATTGTTCGAGAGATTTTCTTTTTTGTTCATAATCATTATTCTAGTTTTTTCAATTTCTTGTTGCAACTTTGTCCTTTCTTCTATCTTTTTATAGATTTCTTCTTTTTCTTCTAGAATTTTTTTTCTTTTTTCTGTTTTAAGAAAAAGATCTTCTTCAATAGAAATAAGATTGTAATGTTTTTCTCTTAGTTCATCTTTTTTTGAAGTTAAGGTTGCCTTTTCCTGTTCCAAATTCTCTATTAGTGATTCATTAAGTCTTTTTTCTTCTCTTAATTTTGAAGAAAGAATTGCTGCATTTTCCATAACTTTTTTGTATTTGTCTATTCCAAAAACATATCTTAATGTATTAATCCGTGTGTCAGGATCTTCTAAAATTATTTGTTTCATTTCTTCCTGCGGTGTATAAACTGTGAACTTGTAAAGAATATTTTGTTTTTTAGAAAATTCCCTAGGATAATTGAGAATTTCAAGAACCTTATCTTTTAATTCTGTAACAGAAAGTTCTTTTTTTTCTCCATCTATACTTATTGCACAATAATCTTGGGATACTGTTTTTCCTTTTTTAAGAGTTCTTTCAACAATTATTTCTTTTTCATCAACTTTAAACTTTAGAATCACTCCTCCTTCATTTTCTCCGTTTCTTAATAAAGAATTTCCCCTTTGTCCTGGTTGCAAACCAAACAAAGCAAATTCAATTCCTAATAAAACAGATGTTTTACCAGAACCTATATCCCCTGATAACAAGATAGATCCTTCAGGAAATCTTATCTCCTGATTTTTATAACTTCTTATATTATTAAGAATAATTTTTTTCAAAATCATATAATTTTGAGATGCTTGAGGTTTTTAAGAATAATTGTTGTAAAAAGAATATGAAATCTTATAAAAATCTTTATCTTTGGGTTAGAGTAAATTAAAGAATAAACTATTTTTATATTTAATTGCCTTTTAGAATTTTAACTGCTTTAGAGTATCTTTTCTCAATCTCATTGATTTGGACTTGTTTCATTTCTTTTAATTTTATT
>JAFCCD010000002.1 GCA_017610405.1 Nanobdellota archaeon
CTCCACAAACTATCATTTAAAGCATAGTCTCTTGTAGTTGCATTACCAACATCATTTGCATAACCAGTTGTGAAATTAGAATAATTTGCTGCAAATGTATCGTTAGCATAAATTGGTGCTGTTGTTACGTTGTAAAAACCAAATGGATTTGTTTCTAAATAATAAGAAGTATTTGTAGCATTCCAATCTGAAAATCTCATTAATATTGTTCCATTAGTTGCTTGTCCCCATGTTGGTTTTGTTAGATATGTTGAATAATTCAAGCTCCACAAACTATCATTTAAAGCATATCCTCTTGTGGAAGCATTAGTCACTTGGTTTCCATATATACCTGTGAAGTTGGAGTAATTTAAAGTCCATAAAGAATCATTCAAAGCATAATCTTGAATTGTTAGATAATCAGAATAATTTAAACTCCACAAACTATCATTTAGAGCATAATTTCTTATTGCTAAATAGTCTGAATAATTTGCTGCAAAAGTATCTAAGGCACTTCCATTTATAGCATAACCATAAATTATAGTGAAGTTAGAATAATTTCCTGTCCAATAAACATCTGATTCTGAAAAAGATGTAAGCCAAGGTGGATTTTGAACATCAGAAGCATTAAGTTTTCCCACAAACCAATCAGCTGTAACATTTCCTGTAACATTAATTTCCCCAGAAACATTAATATCTTGAACAAATAATGTTGTGATTCTATTAAGAAAATTTCCTAAAAAAGTAAAAAATCCTGAACTACCACTAACATTATAACTCCCTAAAGTTAAGTTAGAATCCACAGTAATTTCACTTAAATTAACTTGTGTTGCCCTAAATGAATAAGGCACCCTTCCAAGCTGAGAAACATCTTTCAAAACCCCATCTCTATAATAACATAAATAATACTGTTTATCAAAATCTAATGTACTTAAATCTCCACCATCAGAACCAGAAGTAGGTAAATAAAGAGAAACAATACCCCTATTATCAGTAGTTAGTGAAGTAGAGTGATTATAGACGATTGTGCCTAAACAATTTGCATCAGAATTATCAGTAATATTAAATCTAAAAGTAAATGTTCCTGGCTCAATTGTTCCATTAGCAAATATTGTTTGGAGATTTAAATGAAAACTATCATTAATTGCTGCTGCAGAAACCACATTTAAAAAAAAGATTAAACTAAAAGCAAAAAGAAAATTTATTAATAATTTTTTAGAAGATTTCACTGGTTTTTTAGTTGGTTTTTTCTTTTTTTTCTGTAAATTATATCTTTTAAATTCAAGACTTTTCTTACTAATTGAAATATACCACACGCTACCTGACATAGAATTATAACACAAAAATCAATCATAAATATTAAGGACTATTTAGGGCCTGAAGCACTCATAAAACAGGCCTAAAGAGATTCCTTATGTTATCCTACAATTTTCCCCTGTAAGTAAAAAATAAATATTCTTATATCGTCGGTAAAATTAGATTTTCTAAGGAGTAAGTAAACTTTATAAAAGAGAAAAACTTTAATTAATTAGTAAAAGAGGGAAGATGAAGCAACCAATTAAGATATATCTTGATTCTGAAACAAAGAAAAAGCTAATTGATAAAGCAGGTGAGACAGGATTCTATGGCCGTGGTGCTTTAACAAAATTTATGGAAAAAATAGCTATAGAAGACATTTGTTTTTTAGATGAAAATCTAAGAAAAATGCTTAAAACATTATTCCCCAGAAAGAATTAATAGTTCTAAGATAAGTTTTAAATGTGTGAAACACGTTAATAGAAATGTTTTTAAAATCTAAGGATTATGTATGACTAATGGAAAAACAGATAGGGATTAATATAATTATAGAGAAAGAGCTTCAAGTCCATATATAAATGTATTTGTAGAAGGAAAAAATATTGCTGAAGTAAAAGATAAATTTATAGAAGGGGTTAAAAATCATCTTGAAACATTCCCAGAAGACAGAAAACTATTAATGAAACAGGAAAATTTAGAGATGCCCATAATACAAAAAATTTTCTTGTAATCAATAAAATTCTTCTTTAGATATCCTGTTAATCTAGCTATTTTATTAAATATTCCTATTGTCGTTAAAGGTAAAACAACTGTAATATGAATCTTTCCATTTGACAAAGAAACGTGACTCCCTTTTCTGTTTTTTATCTCATAGCCATTTTTTATTAAAACATTAACTATATTTTTTCATTTCACCACTTTAGGAGTTTTCATATATAACCTAAAAAAGAAACAAATTTATAAATATTAATGTTACTTATTAAATTATCGAGCCTGTAGCTCAGTCGGGTCAGAGCACTGCTCTTATATGAATCTAATTCATAAGAATTAGTTATCTTTTAGAAAAATTCTAAGAGAGGCAGGGGTCCTCGGTTCAAATCCGAGCAGGCTCATAAATATAAAATGGTAAAAAAAATTTACAGAAGTAAAAAGAACAGGATAATTGGAGGTGTTTGTGGAGGTATAGGGGAATACCTTAATGTAGATCCTGTACTTATAAGGCTTATTTGGGTTATTGCTGCCTTGATGTGGGGAACAGGAATTCTTGCATATTTAATCGCTCTTGTAATTATTCCAGAAAAGAAATAACCTTTAGTTATCTTTAAAAACTAATTTTAACAATTTCTTTCATAAAAGCCATTAAAAAGCCCCGATAGTTCAGAGGCCAAGAATGCGGCCCTTTCACGGCCGTGACCCGGGTTCGAATCCCGGTCGGGGCGTTAACATTATTTAACCCAATCCATACCTTTTAAATAAGGGAGATACTTTTCAATAAACTCTATTATCTCTTTTTTATATTTTGTTTCCAAAGAAATACCTGTATAATTAGGTTTCTTCTTGACAATCAACCACCCAACATTTTCTAATTCCTTTACTATTTGTTTTAAATTTGGAAATCTCTTATAGTGTTCTAACCGGTCATATTTATTTCCCCAATTCTTTTTTGAATAGGCTAGTTTAAACATAAGTTTTGCTTTCTCTTTATCCATTTAATATATAAGAAAATGCTATATTTAAATGTTTCCCATTTTGATAGTTTAAACATCTAAAACAGAAGGTTTTATAAATGTGGTAGTAATAATAGTAGTATGAAAAAAGACAAAGATAAATCAGCATTTCTGGAATATTTTGGAGACACTCCAAAACTGAAATTTTTGGATTTCTTGATTGGAAATCATTTTTTCGACTTTAACATGACTGATATGGCAAGAGAAGCAAATATCAGCTATAATTCTTTGAAAAGTTTTTTTGGAGAATTTTTGAAAAAAGGCATTATTGTTAAGACAAGGAAAGTTGGAAAATCAGATATGTATAAATTGAATATGGATAATGCTACTGTCCAGAATTTTCTGAGGTTTGCCTGGTTCTTGACTAAACAGGATGTAGGAATTGAAAATCAGAAAAATGTTCCACTTGTTCAAGACCCTGTTCTTCATTAGGGGATTAATAGATAAACCCAACCCCGACAATCCTTAAAAACACTTACTAAGTCTCTAAAACTGAACACTTTTGTGCTGCGCTCGGTCAGGACGTATCTTGTTATCTCTTTTGTAGACAAATATAGGAAGTTCTAAAAAGAAAATATAAACCCTAGTATTCTTAAAGTTACGTCTACTGCTACGAAAGATATTTAAATGGTGTAGACGTATATAATTCATGGTTTATACAGAAATAAAAGAAAAGAATAACAAAAAATACTTTTATAGGGTTAAATCTATAAGAGAAGGCAAAAAAGTTAAGAAAAAAAGAGTTTATCTTGGGGTTGATTTAGATAAAAAGAAATTGTTAATAGAAGAGAATGAAGCAGATAAAAAATTAAAATTACTTTCAACACTTTTAACAAATGAAGAAAAACATCAATTAGGAAAGATAAAAAAGAATTACCTTAGTCAATCAAAAGGGACAAAAGAAAACAGATATGAATCCTTTGTTTCATTATTTACTTATGATTCTACAAATATTGAAGGGAATACTCTTACACTCCAGGAAACATCTCATCTTTTATTTGAAAATATAACTCCAAGGAAATCTCTTAGAGAAATAAACGAGGTAATTAATCACAAAAAAGCTTTTGATTACCTCTTAGATGCAAAAACAGACCTTTCTAAAGAACTAATACTTAAAATTCATAAATTAGTGGTTCAAAATACTTTAAAACCAGAATTAAAAGACCAAATTGGAAAATATAGAACACTACAAGTTTATATTAGGGGAACAAATTGGTTGCCTTCAAAACCAGAAGAAGTCCCAAAAGAAATGGGCTATCTTTTATCATGGTATTCAAAGAACAAGAAAAAACTTCATCCACTTCTTTTAGCAACATATTTCCATTCAGCATTTGAAACTATTCACCCTTTTGTGGATGGAAACGGAAGAGTTGGAAGATTATTAATGAATTTAATCTTACATAGGAACAAATATCCTATGATAAATATACCAAATAAAGAGAAATATAAATATTACAGGTCTTTAGAATCTTCGCAATTAAAAGGAGACTTAAGGCCATTAATTAAGTTCTTATTTGATCTTTTAAAAAAAGAAAAAGTTAAGTTTTAGGGATTTAGTTAGGTAACTACAAATTTAAAAAATATGGTCACCTGATAGTTCTGTAATCATCAAGTAACAGCTTTATTTTAAAAAGTCTTATCCTTTAGTATTTTAAGATAAATAAAAAGGTGTATAACTTATTCTAAGTGCTTAGTCGGGGCGTTCTTAATTTTTCTTCTGAAAAGTAGGGAAAATTTTATAAAGAAAGAAATTCTTCAAATACCCAACAAAATGAAAATTTCTATATTAAAAGAAATATCACAGGGAGAAAAAAGAGTTCTAGTTCTACCTCCAGAAGTCCAAAAATTAGTAGAGAATGGGCATGAAGTATTTGTTGAAAAAAATGCAGGTGAAGGAATTTATCTATATGACAAAGATTATTCAAATATAGGGGCAAAAGTTGAAACAAATCGTAAAGAGCTTTTTAAATCAGATCTAATAGTCAAATTAAAATCACCAAGCCCTGTTGAGTTCAATCTTTTAAAAAACAATGTTCTTTTTTCAATGCTTCACCATAAACAAAATCCTTTAAGTGTATATTATTTAGGTAAACAAAATGCAAAAGCTGTAGAAATTGAATCGATATTTAATCCTGCAGGAGAAAGGCTTGTTGATGAAACCGATATAACTGGAGAAATTGGGGTTTTATATGCTGTACAACACCTTAAAAAAATTCCCCAAGATTCAAAAGCATTAATTTTGGGTTATGGTAGGGTTGGTTCTGGAGCAATAAGTATGTGTAATAAACTAGGAATAAAAACCAAGATTTTGAGAAAACAAGAATATGCTCATATAGAACATTTTCTTTCAGGAAAAGACTTAGTAATAAATGCCATAGCTTGGCCAGAAGAAGAAAGGAAGAATAATCGATATATAGTAACAAGTGATATGATTGATTTATTAAACAAAGGCGCAGTTATCTTAGATCTCGCAGTAGATTTTCCAAATCCCATACAAACTTGTAGACCAACTGATTTAGCAAACCCATATTATATTGAAAGGGGAAAAACCCATATTGGAATTTATGGTTATCCCGGACTAGTTCCAGTATCTTCTTCTGAGAGATATAGTAAACAGGTTTTACCTTTATTACTTAAAATTGCTAACAATGGGGGTTTAGAAAAAATAGCTGAAAAAGGAAGTATTGGAAAATCAATATCAGGAGCAATAGTCGATCCAAGAAAACAGAATTGGAAAAAACTTAAACCAAGAGAGAAAAAAGAGAGTTTTATAGAATGAACTCCTTATTAATCCTTGGAGAACACCTGGATCCTTCATTAAATCTAAATATAAAAAGGCTTGAAAAATATTCTACCGATATTAAAATTCCTACAAAAGTAAGAAATTATGAAGAATTATTTTCAGAATCCATAAAAATAGATACTAAAGATCTTGCAGTAATGTTTTTTTTTCCTTTTAGATTTTGGAATCAAAAATGTGAAATCCCTGAAGATACAGGTATTTATGGAACCTCCTCTAAATCATATGAAACATTCAATCAATTTTGGGAAGAAGTAAAAAAAAATTTAGAGAAACAATTTAAAGAGAAAAATTTAAAATATATAATAGATCCTGATTTTGCTGCTCTTGATAGAGATAAAATAGCTACCCATAATTTACTTGAAAAATCAGGTATTTCTACAACAAAAAGGCTTGGAAAAGACCTATCTAATCTTATAAACCTCTCTAAAAAACAAGGAATTTTTATTAAACCACGTTATGGAGCCCGTGGAAAAGGGATAACTTATCTTTCTCCTACAGGGTGGTTCACTAATTATGGAATAGGGAAAAATAACACTCTCCAAAACCACCAAAGTGTAAAAACAAAGGGAAAAAGTGGAGATCCTCTTAAAACAGGGTGGATTTTTAAAGAAATAACCGGTAATAAGGAATTATTAAAAAAAATTATCAATCTGGAAACAATTATAGAAGAAGAAATTGTTCCTCCTCAATTAAAAAAAGGAAAAAAATTTGATTTAAGAGTTTACACTGTCTTTGAAAATTCACCATACCTTTTTATGAGAGAAAATAATATAAAAAATATAATTACAAATTTTTCTCAAGGGGGAAAAATAATAGATGATATAGGAAAAAAACTTCCTAAAAAGTCTCTTGAACTTGCAAAAAAAGAAAGTCTAAAAGCTGCAAAGACTTTAAATTCTAAATTTCTCGGAGTAGACATAATATTTGATAGAGATTTAGAAACTCCAAGGGTTCTAGAAGTGCAAACATTTACTGGTTTTCCAAAAATAAAGAAATTTAATTTACCACGTTATCTTGCAGAATATATCAAAAGAGTTTAAGGAAATTATTAATTATTTTTTCCCCATCTTGACTTTTTATTTCTGGATGGAACTGCGTCCCATATAGATTTCTATCTTTATGTTTTATTATTTCAATGCCTGAATTTGATTTTCCTAAAACAATTAAATCCTTTCCAAGATTTTTCATAGAATAAAAACTAGAAAAATAAACATTTATTTTTTCCTTCAAATCATTAAAAAGGATATCTTTTTTAATTAAATTTACATCAAAATTACCTTTTTTCTTAGAATTCAATTTAATTGGCTTTCCACCAAAGATTTTAGCAATCAATTGATGCCCAAAACATATTCCTAAAATTGGTTTTTTTGAATTTTCGATTAATTTTTTCTCTTCAGAAAAGAAGTCTAAGTCTAATTTTTCATTTCCTCCTGTAAGAATTATATGAGAAAACTTTTCAGCATCTCTTTCTTTAAAATCTTTAAAATTAATCACTTCATATTTAAAGTTTCCTAACATTTCTATAAGCTCTTCTAGGAAAGAAGTGTTATTATTTAATATCAAAACTTTCATTTTGTCTCAATTAAAATTTAAAACTTTATAAAATTTAAGAAATTACTTCACCCTTTTAATCAAGTCAAAAAAAGACTTTTTTTCAAACAAAGATATATTTTTCTTTTCCAAATCAATATGAATTCTAAGCAAACCAAACCTACTTATAAAAACAGTCCCCACAAGGGCAACCCTTCCCCCTATATTCTGTAAAGAAAGGATCATCTTTTGAAGTTTATTTGTTACTTTTCTTTTCTTCATCTCATCAACAATAATCTTTTCTATTTCTTCAAACTTAAAATCAAAATTAGGTTTAATTTCAGAAGGGATTTTTTTTGTTGAAGTTTCAACAGGAACTTTTTCTATCTCTTTTTCAAGTTTAAAACTAAATATTTCCTTTATATTAGGAACATAAAAATCAAGATGCCTTTGATTGTCCTTAGCTTCTTTATCTTTATCAATTGTAAAAAATCCAGAACACAAATATGCTTTGGGATTTTCCTTCATAAAATCCTTAAAAATCTTTGAAGAATGCAGTTTTTCTAAATAAAATTGATAATTCATAATCTTTCAGATATTTCTTTCTTTAAGAATTTAACGAATTCGTTAATTTTCATTGTTTTTATATTTTTATTACCAAAAATTCTTAAAGCCACCTTATTAGATTTCTCTTCTTTATCCCCCACAACAACAATATAAGGAATTTTTAGGATCTCTGCTTCTTTTACTTTTGAGGGAATATTTGTAGAATCAAAATCAGAATCAATTCTTAATCCAGGTATTTCTTCTACAAGTTGTTTTGCCACTTTTTTACCATATTTAATATTCCTATCTGCAAAACTCAAAATCCGAACCTGAATAGGAGAAAGCCATGTAGGCAAACGACCATTTGTATGTTCAAGTATTCTAATTCAAATCTTTCAGGCATTGAAAAATCAAGTTGTACTGTTCCACATTGCCAAGTTCTATTTAGAGAATCTTTTAAATGGAAATCAATCTTAGGGCCATAAAAAGCGCCATCACCCTTATTTAATTTATATTTTATTTTTAATTTTTTTAAAACATTTTCTAATGCTTTTTCTGATTTATCCCAGAGTTTATCTGTTCCAATTCTTTTTTCAGGTCTTGTGGAAAGCTCTATACAATCTAATTTTAATCCAAATTTTTTATAAAAAGAATTAGTTAAATTAACAACTTTTTTTAATTCTGTTTCGAGTTGTTTTTCAGTACAATATATATGGGCATCATCCTGGGTAAATTGGATTACCCTAAATAAACCAGCTAAAACACCTGATAATTCTTGTCTATGGACAATTCCTAATTCACCAACTTTTAAAGGTAAATCTTTATAACTTTTTGGAGAATTTTTATAAATTAATATTCCTCCAGGACAATTCATAGGTTTAATTAAAAAATCTCTTTTTTCATATTTTGTTAAAAAATTATTTTTATTATATTTCTCCCAATGACCTGAAATTTGCCAAATCTTCTTATCCATTATTTGTGGTGTGGAAACTTCTTGATAACCTGCTTTTTCATGCTCTTGTCTCCAAAATTTAATCAATTCTTTTTTAATTATCAATCCATTATTATGCCAAAAAACCATACCAGGAGCAACATCGTGAAAACTGAACAAATTCATTTGTCTTCCTAAAATTCTATGGTCATTCTCTTTTAATTTTGAACCATCAAGAATATTCTTCCCCATACTTTTCAAAAGACTTTTTGTATCAATTTTTTTATCTTCATTTTCAGTTTTAATTTCTCTACTCAATTCACTTAATGGATGTCCCTTAATCTTTAATTCAAACTCTTTATAATATCCAAAAGGAGCACTTACAACTTTGAAATTTTTTCCAAGTTCTTTTCCAGCTTTATCTAAAACAGCAACAGCAACATCAGGAGAAGAAAGATTATTCGAAAGATGAGCATAAGGATATAAAACAATACTTTGTGCTTTCACTTGATTTGCAACATCTTCAACATTTTTCACAAGCTCCTTAAAAGACTCTTCAACATTATCTGTTTTTTCAACAGCAGTTAAAACAACTAAAGATTCCTTAATTTTCTTCCCTTTTTTTTCTTTATCAGTTAAATCTCTAACATTTTTCAAAGCTTTTTTTAATGGCTTAAAATTAATATAATCAACATGTAAAGTCAAAATTTTCATAACAGAGATAGTAAAATCAAGTTTAAAAAATTTATCTAAATAAATTTAAAAACCTGCTTCTTGGCTTTTTTCATTCTTTTCTGATGTTTCTTTAAAAATTCATTTATTTTTTTTATTGCAATTTCTTTTAATTCAGATGTCAACATTTCTCCTTTTCTATATTTATCTTCTATTTCTAAGAGTTTTTTATCGTTAGGCTCAAAAAACATTTTTAGATATTTAAAAGAAACATCCTTATCAGGATTTCCCCCTTTTTCTTTATGTTCTTTAAGAGTATCTCTTCCCCCTGAAAAAGCATATTTCTTTATTTTTCTCTCTACTTCTTTTGGAGAATCAGTCATAGCTATAAAAGAAGATTCATCACTACTTGACATTTTTCCATTCCCCTTTAATCCAGGAATAAAAAGATGGTATGTTGAACTTATCTGGTTAAATTTATAATCTTTATTCTTATTTGCCATACCTCTTGCAATTCTTATATGTGGATCTTGATCTGTTCCTACTGGAATCAATGTAGGAATAGGTTTTCCTTCAAATTCTGGGAGTTGTGGAGAAAACATATCTGCTGCTTGTAACAAAGAAGCATTTATTTTCCCTGGTGAAAGATCTCCATAAACTGCCCGAAATTCATTAAAAGTAGAATATCTAGAAAAATTCGAAGCAAGACGATAATATGCATTTGATTTTTTAGCATTTTTAGACCTATCACTCTGAAAATAAAAATCTACATTTTTTGGCTTTAATCCTAATGCTATATAATTAACTAAATACTGATCTATAGCTATTTTTCTTAATTCTTCAAGAGATTTTCCTCGTGCAGTATAAGCTTCAAGATCTGCAACAGCGATATACAATTTAACACCTAATTTTTGATAAAATATCATTTGCTGTGCAAGAAGCATATGACCAAAATGAAACTTTCCTGAAGGCATTAAACCAGTCATCATCACAAAATTCTTTTTTGTTCTAATACAATCTAAAATCTTCTCAAAATCTCTGTGTGCAAAGATTATCTTTCTTCTAAAAAGAACATTTTCATTGAAAATACTCGGAAGTTCTGGCAAATGTTTTATTCCAAATTCTTTTACCAATTTACCATAATCAATTTCTCCAGAAACTTCCCATGGTGTAACTGTTGTTTTTTCTGCCATTAAATAAAAGAAGGCAAATGTTTTTTTTAAAACTATCTGACGGAAACATAAGAATATTTATAAATAATCTTCTATTTTGAATTCTATGAAAAAAATGAGGTTTTTACTATTAATATTAATCCCACTCCTATTCTTATTCCCATTAATATCTGGAATAATAATAATTAATCAACAACCAGAAGAAATTTACAATCTAGGTGATGTAATTTCTTTTCCTATAAAAATAATATCTTCTGGAGGAACCATAGGAAGCCTTAACATAGATCTTATGTGTGGGGTACAAAAAGTCAATTACAAGACCGGAATTCCTCTTTTATCTGCTGGCGAAGAATATGAAACAAATATTTATGTTCCTTTAACAAAAGAAGAAATTGGTGAACTTAAAGAATCATGTAAAATAAAGGTCAATTTAGGAGAAGATTCTGTTATTACAAATGAATTCAAGATTTCTGATTTAATTTTATTAGATACAGAGTTTCCATCTCTTGAATTTAATCCTGAAGGAATCATTTCAATTGAAGGGCAAGCAATCAAAGAAAATAGTAATCCAACAGATGGATTTATAGAACTATTTATTCTTGACGGAGATAATTTAATATTAAATCATCTTGAAACAGTAAAAAATGGTATTTTTTCAATAAATACCTCTCTTCCAAAAAATATAAAGGCAGGGGCATTAATTTTGAAATTAGATGTATATGAAGTGGATTCTAATGGTAATATTGCAAATAAGGGATTTTTAAATCAAAATATAAGAATAAATCAAATTCCAACAAATCTTGAAATAGTTTTTGAATCAAAAGAAATAGAACCAGGAACAAATCTGAAAATTAAATCTGTCCTTCATGATCAAACAGGAGAAAAAATATCTTCTATCACCCACATAACCATAAAAAATGGAAATGATAAACTTATGGAACAAATAGAAATTGCAACAGATGAATTTCTTGAATTTCCCATATTATATAATGAAATTCCTTCGAGGTGGAAAGTACTTGCTTCATCAAATGAACTAACAAGTGAATCATTCTTTACTATACTTGAGAAGGAATCAATAAATATTGAAATAGTAAATAGAACCCTGACTATTACAAATATAGGAAACATTATCTATGATAAAAACGCCTTAGTTAAAATAGGAAATGAAACAATTAATATCGAGCTTTCTCTTGATATTGATGAAAGTCAAAAATACATTATTACAGCTCCTGATGGAAAATATAATGTAAAAATCACAACAGAAGACTCTTCTTTCTTAGAAGAAGTTGCTCTTACAGGAAAAACAATAGATGTAAAAAAAGCAAATAGAACAGTTGGAAGTTTGATAAAATATCCTCTTGTCTGGATTTTTATGATCTTAATTCTTGGTTTTGTTGTTTTTATTATCTTTAGAAAAGGTTATCGGAAAACCTTTATCGGCCATATATCATCTAAAATAAAAAGAACAGGAGAAAAGAGAAAACTAATCCCACTAACAAAAGGATCATTAATTAATTCAAAAAATAAAGCAGAACTTTCTCTTTCAATAAAAGGAGATAAACAAAATGTTAATCTCATCTCTCTTAATATAAAAAATCTTAAGGAAATTCAGGCAAAAAAAGGAAATACTGAAGAAACTCTTCAAAAAATAGTTGATTTCTGCGAAGAAAATAAGGCAGTAACTTATGAAAGCGCTAACAACATATCATTTATTATAGCCCCTACAAAAACAAGAACTTTCAAAAATGAGAAAATAACTCTAGAACTTGCTAATAAGATAAAAGACATACTTAAAGACCATAACAAAATGGCTAAACAAAAAATAGAATTTGGAATTTCTCTAAATTACGGAACAATAGTTGCAAAACAAGATAAAGATTCTTTTAAATTTATGAGTTTAGGAACACTAATCACTGCTGCAAAAAAAATATCTTCTCTAGCAGAAGAAGATATCTTGTTGAGTGAAAAGATGAATGACCAACTTGGGGCTGGTATAAAGACAAAAAAACAAGAAAAAAGTGGTGTAGAAGTTTATTCTATAAAAGAAATAAGAAATGTCGAAGAACACAAAAAATTCCTTAATAATTTTTTAAGTAAAATGGAAAGGGAAAATAAAGAAAAGAAAAAATAATTTTTAATTATTTCTTAATATTCTTATTATTCTTGCCCTTATTTTTTTTAGAAGGTTTTTGGATGCTTTTCCTTGAAAATATTTCTTTTATAAAATCCAAAGATAAAAGTTTCAACGCTATTCCTGCTAAGATAAAAATTAATCCCATAATAAATACAATCCAAAAGACACTTCCTATTTTATTGAAGAATATTCCTATAAATAGAAGATAAGGATCTCCTGCTATAGATCCTATAATCTTTTCAAGTTTTAATAGAGGAAAAGAAGATATTACCAACAAAGAGCCAATAATTATAGGAGTATTTTGTTTATGCTTTGTTAAAAAAAGAATTAAAACTACCAGAATCCCAAAAATAATAAGAGTAAGATAAAATTTATCTTGCCAATAATTTTTTGCTTTTTCTGAAATTAAGAAAAATGGGAGTTTTGTTACTTTAAAACAATTCCAAAATTTACAGTTATAATTATCATAATAAATCTGTTCTATAATATTTTCTATTCCTTGAGATACCATCGCAGAAGTACCTCCCCCAGTTTCATTCAAAATATCACAGGGAATAACAAAAGTATAATCTCCTTCAGCAAAAATATAAGAAGATTCATTTTGACAATGCTCTTCCATAAATTTTTGAGCATCTTCCATTCTTTCAATCAAATTAAAATTTCCTTCAAGAATATTTAATTTATCATTTGTAAAATTTTCCAAAATAGGAGCCATTTCTTTCTGCACATTTTTATATTTCAAAGAACTAGATAATACTAAGAATGTACTTCCCAAAAGAAGAACAATTAAAAGGATAATAGATACAAAAACTAACAAGCTTCCCTTAATAAAACCCATACTAAATCAATAAAAAAGATGTTTATAAATCTTAATTTAATTACTTTTTATTTTAATAATAAAAACCTTTATTAACTAATTCAATTTTTATTCACTATGATTGAAAAAAAAGGTGATTCGAAAGAAAACAAGTTACCTGATTTTATAAAATGGTTTTCAGAATTAGACAAGACCTCTGGAAATCTTGTTGGAGGAAAGGGAGCAAATCTCGGAGAAATATACCAGCTAAAAATTTCTGTCCCTCCTGGATTTGCAATTACAGCACAAGCTTATAATTATTTTATCAATCAAGCACAACTCGACGAAAAAATAAAAGAGCTTTTAAGCAAAATAGAATATGAACACACCGATAAACTCATTGAAATAACAAAAGAAATTCGTAATCACATAGAAGGGGCAGAATTTCCAAAAGAAATGGAAGAAGACATTATCGAAGCTTATGAAACTTTAGGATCAGAAGAATCTGGATTAAAAGGTAAACAAGCACAGGATATTATTAAAAAATCTCCAGAACCAATATTTGTTGCTGTAAGAAGTTCTGCAACTACAGAGGATTTAGCTGAAGCCAGTTTTGCTGGTCAACAAGATACTTTTTTAAATGTGAAAGGAAAAGATGACCTTTTAATCTATATAAAAAAATGCTTTTCTTCTCTTTTTACTCCAAGAGCAACTTACTACAGAAACAAAAAAGGATTTAAGCACGAGCAAGCAAGTCTTTCAGTAATAGTTCAAAAAATGATTGATTCAGATAAATCAGGAGTTGCTTTTTCTAAAGATCCTACTTTAAAAAATGATAATATAATGATTGAAGCTGTATGGGGACTTGGAGAAGGAATTGTTTCAGGACAAATTTCTCCTGACAGATATATTGTTTCTAGAGAATCTAAAGAGTTTCAAATTCAAAAAAAATATATAGGAAAAAAGAAAATTGCAATTACAAGAGATTCTTCTGGAAAAAAAGAGATTGTAAAACTTAAAGAAGAAATTTCTGAAAGACAAGTCCTTAAAGAACATGAAATCAAAAAAATAGCAGAAATTGCATTAAAACTTGAAAAACATTATCAAAAGCCACAAGATATTGAATTTGCTATTGAAGGTGGAGAGATTTATATTGTTCAAACAAGGCCAATTACCACTTTAGGAAAAAGAGTAGAAGAAGGTGCAAATATTAAATTAAAAGGAGAATTAATATTAAAAGGTCTTGCAGCTTCTCCTGGAATTGGTTCTGGAAAAATAAAAATTATACATGATTTAAAAGATTTAGGAAAAGTTAACCAAGGAGATATTCTTGTAACAAAAATGACAAATCCAGATATGGTTGTTACAATGCAAAAATGCGCTGCAATAGTTACAGATGAAGGTGGAATTACAGCACATGCAGCAATTGTTTCAAGAGAGATGGGGATTCCTGCAGTTGTTGGAACTCAAGAAGCAACCACTAAATTAAAAGACGGAGAAATTATTACTGTTGATGGATTCCATGGAGAAATTTACAAAGGAAAAATTGCTGAAAATGCCCAAAAAGAAATTCTTCCTGTAACAATTCAAACAAAAACAAAGATAAAAGTTATTGTGGATCTTCCAAGTTTTTCTTCTCGTGCTGCAAAAACAAAATTAAAGGAAGTAGGTCTTACAAGATTAGAAGGAATAATTGCAGAATCTGGAAAACACCCAATATACTTTTTAGAAAAAAATTCTTTAAAAGATTATGAAGAAATTTTATTTGATGGAATAAAAGATATTGCAAAACATTTTGAAGAAATTTGGATAAGAACTTCTGATATAAGAACAGATGAATTTCGAAATTTAGAAGGAGCTCCAAAAGATATAGAAGCCAATCCTATGTTAGGGATGCACGGAATAAGATATGGAATAAAATATCCTGAAATATTTAAAGCAGAATTAAGAGCTATGAAAAGAATCTCAGAACAAGGTAAAAAAATAGGAATAATTTCACCACAAGTAATTTCTGTAGAAGAAATAAAAAAATTAAAAGAAATTCTAAAAGAAATTGGATTTAACCAGGGAAAAATAGGAATTATGATAGAAACCCCTGCATCTGTTCAACTCATAAAAGAATTTTGTGAAGAAAAAATAGATTTTATCTCTTTTGGAACTAATGATTTAACTCAATATACTCTTGCTGTTGATAGAGGAAACGAAAAAGTGCAACATCTTTACAATGAATTAGATCCATCTATCCTACACCAAATCCAACATGTAATAAAAACATGTAAGGAATATAATGTGGAAACAAGTATTTGTGGCCAAGCAGGAAGTAAAAAAGAAATGGTTAAATTTCTTGTAGAAAATGGAATTGATAGTATAAGTGTAAATGCAGATGTTGCTTCAGATATTGCTAATTATGTTGCAGAACTAGAAGGAAAAACAACAGGACAAGAAGAGCAAAATCAAGAACAAGCATTTATGAAACCAGAATATAATCAAACTAAAGAAGAGATTCCAAAAAGTAAAGAACCACCTATATCAGAATACAAAGAAGAAATACAAGAATCTAAAGAGGAAATTTCAGAAGATAAAGAACCACTTATATCAGAATTTAAAGAAGAAATTCCAAAGATAAAAGGGGCAAATCCTATTCAAGAAGAAAAGCAAGAAGAAACACCTGAAGATATAGAAAAAGATATTGAAGAAAGTGGAGTTCCTAAAGAGATAGCGAAAGAAGAAGAAGAATTTGATGAAAAAGCCATGGAAGAGCAACCAGATCTTATTGAAGAACAAAAAACATATGAAAAAATATCTGGAAAAAAAGAAGAGAATGACACTAATGAAGAGGTTCTTGATATTTTCTAAATATTTATAAAGAAAAAATACCTTTATGAAACATGGCTAAGATTTCTAAAAAAAAGAGGAAAAGCTCAAAAACAAAGACTATTTCCAAGAAAAAAACCAGAGCTAAAAAAACCAAATCCTTAACAGAAAAAAGAAGTGAGAAAAAAATAGATCATGCTATTATAGATAATTTCATAACTCTTCAAAAAATTATGGTGAATTTTTCTATAAAATTTGATGCTCTTACAATTCAAATATCTCAACTTTTGGAATTATTTGAAATATCTGCGAAATCTCTTGCAAGAAAAGACTTTGAAACAGATAAAGAGGATAAGGACATAAAAAAAGTTCTTGAAAAACTTGATGACCTCTCTCAACAATCAGGATTAATTGGAAAAGGATTGGCACTTATTCATGAAACTAATTATGGAAAAAAACCTTCTGTAAGGCCACCTCAACAAAGACAACATATTCCTGAAAGAGCCCAAGGAAAATTTAATCCTAAAACACCTATTTATCGGAAATCACCTGCCTCAAAAATTAAAGAAATTTAAGATTAATTTATTTAAATGCTCAAACAAAGCTCAAAAAATTTTAAAGAATTTTTTCTCCTGGAATTTACAAAAGAACTTATAAGGAATACTTCTCCATATCAAAAACTTAGAATAAAAAAAGAAGTTATAGAATTAATTCGTGAAAGACCTATAATACAAAAAGTTCCTCAAAAAATTTTGTTAAAAAAAGAGATTTTACATGGAGCAGTTAAAGAAAAAATAAAAAGAGACACCGAAATTATTTCTTACTTAAAAAAAGAGGAAGTTTCTCCAGAATTAAAAAAATATTCTTTTAAAAAACAGCCCTTACCAAAGGTTCTTCCTTCATATAAAATTTCTGCTCCCCTTGAAATTCCTATATCAAAATTTCCAGAAACAGTTCAACATTTAAAACCAACAATTGGTTCAAGAACTATAAATTTAGGAAAGCTAGATCCACTAATAAAAGATCCATCAGTTAAGATAATAGAATGCAAGGGATCTAACGAAAGAGTTATTGTAATGGGAAAAATGGGAAGAAAAAGTACAAAAATAATACTTACAAAAGAAGAAATAGATGAAATAATAAAAAGATTCTCTGATGCTACAAAAATTCCTATTCATGAAGGTATTTTTAGAGTTGCTTTTGGGGGCTTATTTTTTTCTACTATTGTTTCACAAATTATCAGTTCAAAATTCATGATAAGAAAGATTTCGAATATTCGTTAAATTCTTTTTCAGGTTCTAGTTCTTCAGAAAGTTTCTTTGCAATATCCTTAAGCCATTTTGTCATATCTCTATCTTTAAATAATTCAATAATTTCACTGCTTAAATTAGCATCATAATTAAACTCAACCCAATATTTTGAAGAAAATTCATACCTTATATTAATAAATCCATTTTTAAGAAGAACTTCCTTAACTTTTAGATTATCTCCAAATTTCTCTAAAAGAATTGATCTCTCTTGTTCAGTAAGACTAACTACTAACTTAGGAACATAAATTTCTTTTTCTTCTTTTTCATCATTTATTCCAGTTATCAAATTCTGTTCAGGAGTTTGTAACACTGATTCTGAAACTATCTTGTTTTCACCTTCTTTACTTTGCTCAAGAACTGTAGATAAAGAAATTATTTCTTGATCTGAATCAATTATACTAACTTCCAAAGTTCCTTGTTCTAAAATTAAATCTAATTTAGATATGTCAATAATCAAATCTTTGCTCTTATCTCCTATATATTCCCTTCCAAATCCTATTTCCAGTTCAGAATAATTTGTTGTAACAATAACCTGGTTATCTTCAATTCTTAATTCAATATCACTATCAGATAACTGTTCAGAATCTGTTTTCACGCTCCTAGGTTTAAGTTCTACTCTTTCTCCTTTTTGTAAAATATAAATAAAATTTTCATTTGAAGAGACCACCCCATTTACTTCCCTCTCAAATTCAACAACTGCGTTTCCTGTCATTGTCAAACCTAAAAAGAAATTAGAAACAACAGAAATAATATTTTCTGGAATAGGTGCTTCTTGAATTTGCTCTTCTGTTTCTAAAATTTCCTTTGTTTCATTTTCTTCTGTTTCAAAAGTTTCCTTTGTTTCATTTTCTTCTGTTTCTAAAGTTTCTATTTGCTCTTGTGTTGTATTTTTTATTTGTTCTAGTCCATTTACTTGTTCTCCAGATGACTCTTTTTCAGAAAGAATATTTAATATAAAATGTATTTCAGGATACATTCCTTTTTTTCCTGAAATCCCATATCCTTCACCAAAACCAGAAAGAGGTGTTCCCTCAACATAAAAATTTCCCTCGCTCAGTTCATCAGAAACTAATTCTTTAAGTTCATATTCAAAAACCTTCCCATTATTGTTAAAAATTAATTTTGATGAAACTGGGATAAGTTCTCCTTCCTGAAGAGATAATTTTAGCTTTCCTTCAAGCGCTTCTCCTTGCTGATAATCTGCATCTAAATTAAGAACAGCATTTCCTGTAATTTCTCTTCCAGAAAATATTAAAATAAAAATTAGGGCAGCCAAAAAAATCCCTCCAAAAATAACTAAAAAAATCTTTTTATAATTTAATTTCTCTGATCCCCTATATTCAGAAATAACTTTACCATCAATTCTTTTGCTGTGATAAATATATGGTCCATAAATTTTTCCTCCTCTTTTTATATATTTTTTATAAGCCATCTTATTTATGTAGGGTAACTCTTTTTAGAGACAAGTTAGGAATATATTTAAAACTTTCTCAGAAGATTCTAAATCGTCAAACAAGTTTAAAGAGATATATTAATTCTAAATCCCACAGTTTTCTGCTTCCCACACAGAATATGTTTCTCCTACACTTATATTTACAATGAATTCTGTTCTTAGATAACTTCTACCATTAGTATCTAAATATTCTGCCCAAGTTATTCTGAAACACCCGTTTTCTGCAGAAGCACTAAAGTTAACATAATATGAAGTATAATCAGAAACATCTACAGGAAGGTCTTCGCTATCAAAATATTTAACAGCCCCAGAAGGCCATACAGAATAAATTGATCCATTATTTAATGGAGGATTTAAAGCACAACCTCCTGCTCCATCAGCAGTAAATCCAATAGAACAAAGACAATTAAGATTACAATTTATCCCTCCATCACATTCAACCCCTAAATCTTCTGGAGGGTTCCAAGAACCATTACAAGAATCAGAGCCTTCTGAACAATCTGAAGCACAAGTCTCTGAATTTTCTCCACCCTCACAAACACTATCACCACAATTTGTTTCATCGTCATCATCAACACCTGAACAACCAACATCATCAAGATCTATATTTGTATCTCCATCATTATCTATTCCATCACTGCATTCAGGAGTTCCTCCATCACCACCATCACCACCACTACCAGATATTGCATATGTGTCTGTTATATCTCCTATTTTTTCATCTCCAGATTCTGATTCATAAATCGGTGCTACAGAAACTGTTTGAATACTATCCATTTCTCCAGCCACTGTAGAATTAAAAGTAAAAAGTCTTTCTTGTAATTGTGAAAGTGAAACCATCTCATCTATGTTCATACTACCCGTACTACTAAGAAAAATAAATTTCACACCAACTAAATTACCTCCTCCTGGACTTCTTCTTACAAGAACTTTAACATCATCACCATCAATATATGCAGATTTAATGCTTAAATCATATGTGAATTTTCCTAATTCTATCTCTCCTGCTCCCTGGGTTATTACTTTTCTTACTACCACCCATATAATTCCCGTAGCAACAAGAACCAAAAGAATTATGATCAAAGTTGCAACAATAGTTGAAAGACCTTTATTAGAATTAGGAAGAATTTGAAATCCTACTCCATCTCTTTTTTTCATAAAAAACAAAAGATTAGATTATTTATAAAATTAAGCATTTCGTTAAAAGTATAAAAAGAAAATATTATGCTGGTTGTTGTGATACTGGTTGTTGCTGTGATAAACAATCTATAGCAATAATATTCATTGTTTGGTTACCAAAACTCAACGGAACAGGTTGACATGTTGCTGCTTGTTGCATAATTGAAACAATTGCAAACCCGAAAGCCTCATTCTGCTTATTAATTGTATATCCTGTTATTCCTGGTCTTATTAAAAAGATATATAATAAGATAATAGCAAGAACCACAATTATTGCAATCAAAATTTTTATAAGAACACTTTGTTTATTTGCCATTAAGAAAATTAAATGAATCTCCTTTAAAAACTTTTCGTCAGTCTAACTTATATTATTTTCTATAATATTCTAATTAATTAGTTGTTGTAATCTCAATCATATTTATTACATCTCCCCATACCACGTCGGGGTTATTTGCTTTCAAATAAACAGAAATAACATCTCCTGCATTAAATGTTACTATATCTCTTGCTTGGATATTATGATCTTTTTTTATTCCTGGGGATGCTGTACTGAAAATATTTCCAAATCCAATCTGTTCTCCATTTTTATAAACTATTATTTCTATCTCTCCTGGGTTGTTTTCAAAAACTTCTAGATTTGTTGAAACAGCAGTTATGCTTCCATCCCTCACCATAACATATCCTTTTTCAAAACTTGTCTCAACTTCTGTTGATGTTTTTAAAAATCCAGATTTATCCATTTCTCCAGCAAATCCAAAGTTTAGGAATTGCCTTTTATCATGAGCTATTATCAAATCTCCTTGTTCTTTAAGTTCTTCTACAGAATATGTTACAACATATATTTGGTCTTCTTTATTATTTTCATTATAAGAGATTTCATAAATTGCGAGATTATGTTCACCTACATTCTCTATATGAACTGATTTGGGAAGAGAATCAAAATCAACTTCTTTTATAAAAGAAATCTCAGAAGGAAGAACATCTCTTTTCTTAGCAAAATTTGAAACATAATCATAAATCTTATCAGGAACATTTCCAGAAGAAGTATTTTCAAATTGATTCCTAATAATTCCAACATCAGAATCATTTTCATTACTCGACTGGGCAGAAACAAATAATCCTACTGCAACAAGTAAAAATGCCATAAAACCTAAAATCAAAAATATCTTCCTCATTTTATAATTTAATTACAAAGGCATTATATTTAAATATTTCCAAACTCCAAGTAAAATTTAAAAAATAGGAAAACCAGTGAATTAACATGAAAGACAAAATTACTAAAGAAAAAATAGACAAATATCGAACACTAACATCCAACGCACTAAAAATCGCAGAAGGATCTATAACTAAGGGAAAAGAAAAAGAAGCCAAAGAAATAATTAAGATGGTTTTTAATTATCTTTCAGATTCAAAATATTTTGAAAAAAACAAGAATTTTGTTGACACATTTGCAGCCCTAAATTATGCACATGGTTGGATTGATACAGGGGCACGTCTTGGAATTTTTAATGTAAAAGACGATTCTCTTTTCACAATAAAGTAAGATATAAAAATCCCTTTATCCTTTTTTCATTATGAAAAAAGATGTTGTGATATTAAGTCTTGGGGGAAGTCTAATAATTCCTGATAAAGTTGATATAAAATTTTTAGAAAAATTCAAAAAAGTTATTTTAAAAAATACAAAAAAATACAAATTTGTAATTTCATGTGGTGGGGGAAGTATTGCTAGAAAATATATCTCTGCTCTTAAAAAAGGAGGGTTAAATCAAAAACTTCAGAATTATTCAGGAATTTCTGCAACAAGAATGAATGCAAGATTTATGAATTATTTTTTTAACAAAGATCCCGAATATGGAATTCCCCATACTACTGAAACTTTAAAAAAATATCTTAAAAAAGATGATATAGTTTTTTGCGGTGCTCTTGAGTATAAACCAAAACAGACTTCTGATTCCACTTCAGCAAAGCTTGCAAAAGTTTTCAAAGCATTATTCATTAATTTAACAAATGTTTCTGGATTATATGATAAAAATCCTAAAAAATATAAAAATGCAAAGTTTATTCCAAAAATCAGTTGGAAAAATTTTAATAAGATGGCTAAAGCAATCAAATATCATCCAGGACAACATTTTGTTCTCGACCAAACTGCTTCAGAGATTATTCTAAAAGAAAAAATTAAAACATATATTATTGGAAAAGATTTAAGACAATTAGAAAATGCTTTAAAAAAGAAGAAATTTAAAGGAACAGTTATCTTTGAATAATTAATAAATTATTTTTAAGATGAAGTCAACTCAATTTTTATAAATACTACTATTTTCTTAAAATAGGTTAGGAAATTACAGATGAAACAACTAATAATCAAAGAAAACACTTTTCAAGAAGCAAGGAAGAAAATAAGAGAAAATCCTAAAAAGACCATAATTTTCTCTAGTAGTAATGATGAACTAAATAGAAAAATCCTAGAAAAAGAAAAAATAGATATCTTACTTCCAATTTTATTAGGAAGAAAAGATAGAATGAAACAAAGAGATTCTGGTTTTAATTCTGTACTTGCAAAAATTGCAAAAAAGAAAAACATTTCATTAGGAATAGATTTTGATGAGATTATAAACTCTAAACCTAGAAAAAAATCAGAATTACTCGCGAGAATTCGGCAAAATATAAAAATTTGTAATAAAAATAAACTAGATATAAAATTTATCTTAAATAAAAAGAGAGATAGATACAATTTAAAATCACTAGGTCTTTTACTTGGAATACCCACAAATAAAATAAACAATTTGTAAATAAAAATGATAAAAGATATAAAAAAAATTTTAGAATCTCTAAGTCCTAACGAAAAGAAAATTCTTCCACATCTGGAGGAAAAAAACATATCTGAAATCTGTAAAAAATCAAATCTAGATAAGGTTTCTGTTATAAGATCTTTAAATTATCTTAAAAGTAAAGGAATAATAGAGGTTTCTTCAATAAAAAAGAAAATAGTTGATCTTGGAGTAAACGGTATATTATATAGAAAAAAAGGTCTTCCTGAAAGAAGATTACTCAATCTCTTGGATGAAAAAAGAATTTTAAATCTAAATGAAGCTAAAAACCAAAGTAAATTGTCAGATAATGAATTTAAGGCTTCAATAGGTGTTCTGAAAAAAAAGGCCCTGATTGAACTCAAAAAAGAAAAAATAATATTTAATGCAAATAAAAAAGAAATTTATAAAAAAAGTCCTGAAGAATTCTTGCTCGAAGCACTCCCTCTTGAATATAATTCTTTGAACTCTGAACAATTATCTGTTTTAAATTCTCTTAAAAAGAGAAAAAAAATAATTGAAATGGATAATAAACAGATTTTAGGAATAAAAATAAATCCTTTTGGAAAAAAAATAATTGAAACAAATATCAAAGGAAAATATCTAATTGAACAAATAACTCCTGAAATTCTCAGAAAAGATTCTCTGTGGAAGGGAAAGAAATTCCGTAGATATGATACAACTCTTTCTGTTTCTCCTATTAACGGAGGAAAAAGACATTTCACAAATCAGGCTATTGATTATGCAAGAAAGATCTGGACAGAGATGGGTTTTGAAGAAATGACTGGAAACATGGTTATGAGCTCTTTCTGGAATTTTGATGCCTTATTCACAGCTCAAGATCATCCTGTAAGAGATATGCAAGATACATTCTTTATTGACAAAAAAGAAGAACTTCCTGAAAAAGAACTTGTAAAAAAAGTTAAAAAAAGCCATGAAACAGGTGTTGAAGGAAGTACTGGCTGGCAATATTCTTGGAACGAAAAAGAAGCAAAAAAACTTGTTCTTAGAACACACACCACTTGTCTTTCTGCTCAAACACTTGCAAGATTAAAACCAGAAGATCTTCCTATAAAATTTTTCGCTATCGGGAAATGTTTCAGAAATGAAACAGTTGATTGGAGCCACGGATTTGAATTCAATCAAACAGAAGGCATTGTTGTAGATAAAAATGTAAATTTCAGAAATCTTTTAGGTTATCTAAAAGAATTCTATAAAAAAATGGGTTTTGAAAAAATAAGATTCAGGCCAGGATATTTTCCTTATACAGAACCTAGTGTTGAAATAGATGCTTGGCATCCTGAAAGAAAAATCTGGCTTGAATTAGGGGGAGCAGGAATTTTAAGACCAGAGGTTGTTATTCCTTTACTTGGTCAAAACATCCCTGTTCTTGCATGGGGCCCTGGATTTGACAGAATCCTAATAGATTACTATAATATAAAAGACTTAAGAGAACTTTACAAAAATGACTTAACTAAACTTAGGAATATGAAATTCTGGATGAAATAAAATGGAAAACTGTATATTTTGCAAAATTGTAGAAGGCGAAATTCCTTCATGGACGATATACGAAGATAAAAATGTAAAAGCTTTCTTAGACACCTCCCCAATTTCAAGAGGACACATATTAGTTATTCCAAAAGAACATTACGAAAATATTTTTGATATTCCAAATGACATTCTAGATAAAGTTATAAAAGTTTCTAAAAAAATGGCTCTTCTATTAAAAGAAAATCTTAAAGCTGAAGGTGTTAATTTATTAAATTCAAATAGTAAAATAGCTCAACAAGATGTTTTCCATTATCATATGCACATCATACCAAGATATTCAAAAGATAAATTAAAAATTATCTTTGAGAACCCCACAGAAGATAAAGATTTTGAAGAAATAAAAAGAAACATACTAAAAAAATAAAATGGCAATTATAAGTTTCAGTAAAAAAAGGTTTGAAAAAGATTTTGGAAAATTCAACGAGAGTTTGCAGAATAAAATAGCAATGTTTGGAACTCCTATAGAATCTTTTTCAAAAGACGAAATTTATATAGAAATATTTCCTAATCGTCCTGATTTACTTTCATATTCAGGATTTAAAAGAGCATTTTTATCTTTCTTAGGAAAAAAGACAAAACTCAAAGAATATACTATTAATAAACCTGAAAAAGATTATGATGTAATTATTGATTCTTCTGTAAAAAATATTCGTCCTTATACAGCATGTGCAATTGTTAAGGAACTTCAGCTAGATGATGAAAAAATTAAGGAATTAGTTGAAATGCAAGAGAAAATTCATATAACTCTTGGGAGAAAGAGAAAGAAAGTTGCAATAGGAATTTATCCTTTAGAAAAGATAAAGCTTCCAATTACCTTCAAGGCAATAGAACCAGATAAGATAAAATTTATTCCATTAGAGATGAATAAAGAACTATCAGGACTTGAAATTCTCCAGAAACACCCAGCAGGAAAAGAATATGCTCATCTTTTAGCAGGAAAAATAAAATTCCCAATTTTTATAGATTCAAATAAACAAATTCTAAGTATGCCACCAATAATAAATTCTCATTCAACAGGAAAAGTGACATCTCAAACAAAAGATATTTTTATTGAATGTTCTGGAAATGATTTTAAAATTCTCAAAACTTGTCTTAATATAATTGTAACAAGTTTAAATGAAATGGGTGGAGAAATTTATCAAATGAATCTCCATTATGGAAAAAAAGAAATAACTCCTGATTTAACTCCAAAAAAAATAAAAATTTCTTTAAAAAATACAAACAAACTTTTAGGTATAGAATTGAAAGAAAAAGAACTTAAAAAACTGATTGAAAAAATGGGACATAATTATAATTCAAAAGATAATTTTGTTGAAGTAGCTTCTTGGAGAACAGACATACTTCATGAAGTAGATATTATGGAAGATGTTGCAATTGCTTATGGTTATGAAAACTTTATTCCAGCAATCCCAGAAATAGCAACAATAGGAAAAGAAAATAAAAAAGAGGTAATAAAGAAAAAACTTTCAGAGATTCTTTCAGGACTTGGAATGATAGAAGTTTCTAATTACCACTTAACAAACAAAAGATACCAAATAGAAAAAATGAATCTGATTAAGAAACAAGAAGAATTTATAGAAGTAAAAGAATCTAAAACAGAATATGATGTATTAAGAAAAAATCTTACTCACTTATTACTAAAAAATTTTTCAGAAAACATAGATTCAGAATATCCACAACAAATATTTGAAATAGGAAGAGTTTTCTGTGAAGAAAAAGAAAAACAAGGTATAAAAGAAAAAGAAATGATTGCTGCTGCAATTACCCCGGGAAATTTCACCAAAATAAAACAAATTCTTGAATATCTATTTAAAATGATTGGGAAAGAAACAGGTAAAGAATTAATTTTCAGAGAAGCTACAGAAATTTTTCCATATTTTATAACAGGAAGAGTAGCAGAAATAATCTTTAAAGAAAAAAGAATCGGATTAATAGGGGAAATTCATCCAAAAATTCTTAAAAACTGGAAAATAAAAATGCCAGTTGCGTTATTTGAAATTGAAAATATTATTGAAGAACTTCTATAAATTTAATTTTATCCAAAATATTCCTTATTATTTACTTCTGATTTACTATCTCCTTTTTTATTAATTTTTTTCATAATACTTAATAATTCTTTTTTTATTTCCTGCCATAATTTATAAGAATCTTTAATAAATTCTGCTTCTTTTTCTTCATTAAATTCTAAATCAAGTTCAATAAATTGAATCTCTTTTTTTGCAAGTTTTTGATATATTTCAGATATTGTCTTTTTTTCTTCAACACTTAAGAGTTTTATGATTGAAAAAATATACAGAGGTACATTTACTGGATTCAAAAGATTTTCAAGAAATCTCATATAATTAAGCATTTTATCTGCTATGAATTTTCTTACCTCTCTTATCAAAATTTCTGTTTCAACTTCTGCAACTTTTTCAATATGAAAATCTTCATTAAGAGTTTTAAAATCAGGAAGATTATAATTCTTCCTAATAATTTCATATTTTTTCTTCAATTTCTTAAGCTCATTCTCATCTTTTTCCATAATCTAGATTAATAAAAGAGTTTTATAAAGTTAAGCCTGCGCTGAGATTTGAACTCAGGACCTCGTCATTTTTGGAATTGTTTAGAATAATTTTAAGCACAATCAAAATTCCTATTTTAAGTATACCAATGACGTGCTCTAACCAACTGAGCTACACAGGCACAATACAAAATTAGAATCAGGGTATAAAAAGTTTAAGTTATTTTCTTGATTTTTTAAGGATAAATAAAACTACAAGTGTTATTAAAAATGCAAAGGTCAAAAAGCCAAAAATTATCGAAACTATTCCGAAGAAATTTTTAAGTAAATTTGTTGAAGAAAAATTATAAAAAAGCAATGATAATACAGAAATTATCAAAAATAGAACAAGATTTTTCCATGCAAGATCAATTCTTTCTTTAAGACGAATAGGTGCTTTAACACTTTTACTTCTCTTTGAAATTGCTTTCTTTGTTCCTTCTCTTTTTTTTCTTACCATTCTTATATAATTTAGAAGGCACAGTTTTTAAAACTTATGCCGATTTGATCAACTCTGACCAATATTGTTTTGTGGAAGCCATTTTAAATCCAATGTAGAATCAATAAGTACTTGTGTTTGGTGAAATACTCCTGAAAGCCATGTAGAATAAATATCAAAAAACTTCTCTCTTTCTATATTATCATTTAAGTGTAAATTTTCATTGCTAACTATGAATAAAGCTGAAATTAAGAAAAATTTTATAATTACTAATATGATTATTTTCATTCTAACCTGTGTCATTTAATGCTTTATCTGATTTCCATTCTTGATTAAATGCATAACTGGAAACCTTAACAACATTTGAACCTGCATTTATTATCCATGTAAAATAAGTCTTTACTGCAGAAGATATTCCTTCTACACTTGCAAAATTAATGTTTTTGCCAGAAAGAACCAAATATCCTGTTAAAAACAAAAAAGAAATTCCTAAAAAAATGAAAATAAAAGCTGTTTTTGTCCTAAGATTATTCCATTTAAATGCTATCAAAATAAGCAATATGATTCCTATTGCAATTATAATCAAATTCACCATTTTTTGTAAATTTTCCTTCTTTTATATAAAACAGAAGCTATATAAAAATCTTTCTAAATATCAAAAAAAATTAGAATAAATATCTCAAAATAAGGAAAACATTCAAGAATCCAAGAATTAAATTTATTGTTTTTTCAGCTTTTCCATTTGGGACAATAAATCCTTTAGATCTCATCTTCAAAGGCCAAAATGGACGGGTTCCTCCAACAGTAATACTATCAAAAAATAAATGAAAAGAATAACCAATAAAGAACGGAAGAGCCAGGATAGGATAAAAAAAAGCCAAGATTAAAGAAAGGAAAATGCACCATGTGTAACTATGCATAAAATCTTTATATGATTTGGATTTTAATTTTCTCATAAGTTTATAATCTTTTTTAGGAGCTATTACAGAATCAATATCTGGTAATATACTTGCAAGTAAAACAATGGGGAAAAATATAATTTTATTACTTGCATTTGGAAGAAAATAAAGAGCCACAAAAAGCCCTAACAAAAGATGTGTTTTTTTAAACATGAACATAAAAGAGATTTTGTAAATTTAAATTTATCCTTTAACCTATAAAGTCTAAAAATAATGAAAAAGAGAATATTTTAATACCCTTTTTGTAAATATTTGATATAGCCCTATAGTCTAGTGGTCAAAGATACGACCCTCTGGAGGTCGTGACCCAGGTTCGAATCCTGGTGGGGCTATTTATTCTAGGATTCGGTGGACGCAGGATCGAAAACCCGCAGGTGGTTTTCAGTTCGAATCCTGGTGGGGCTACTCATAATTAACTACAACAGAAATGATGCTCTTATTTGATAGGGTAATAATTCGGGTGAGGGGTTAGGTTGGGGGGCTAGGTAAGGGGAAAAAGAAAGATTTATATAGCACTTATAGTTAATATATAATATGGAAAAAACAACAATACAAATAAATATTGATACACTTAAAAGATTAAAATCTTTAAAAAATTTTGAAAGACAATCCTATGATGAACTTTTAGTTAGTTTAATAAATAATTATGAAGAAGAAATTATGAGTGAAGAAGAAATTAGTGAAATACAAAATGGTTTAGAAGATATTAAAAGAGGGGATGTTTATTCTATTGAGTCTGTTGCTAAAGAATTAGGAATAATTCTTAATTAAAATGTTTCAAATAGAATTGACCGAAACAGCAAAAGAATTTCTTAAAAAATTACAGAAAAAAGATTCTGAATTAATTTTGAAGAAAATTTATTCGATAAAGGAAAATCCTTATAGATTTATCAGAAGATTACAAGGTAAAAAATTATGGAGATTGAGAATTGGAAATTATAGGGCAGTTGTTGATATGATAATTTCTATAAATAAAATTATAGTAGTAAGAATTGGGCACAGAAAAAATGTTTACAATTAATATTTAACAAATTTTCTCAGGGAACATTTATGTATGAGTAAGCTTTTATTTTCCTGTAAAATGTTAAAAAATAATAAAGTAAAAAAGAGGAAAATTGGTTCGGAAGACAAAAGAGTTAAAAATAAATCGAACCTTGAATTTATCAAGAATCCTACTACCGATGACCAAACTCCCAAGTCCGTCGTTAGGCTCAAGGAGAATTTTGGTGGGGCTATTGCAAAATTCAGGTGTTTTTTAGCTATCACTAAATTTAAATACATAGAATTCTTAAAAGAATAATGGCAAAAAAAGAAGAATCAAAAGAAATCGGAATAGTCTCAAGTTATTTTAGCCATGTAGGTGTAGCTGCTATAAAACTTTTAGATAAGATGAAACTAGGAGATACAATTCAGATAAAAGGACACACAACTGACTTTGAAATCCCTATAAAAAGCATACAGATTGAAAGAAAAGATGTAGAAAAAGCGAAAAAAGGGGACCATATAGGAATAAAAGTTCCTGATAAAGTGAGACCCAACGATAAAGTTTTTCTTGTTAAATAGATAAAGTTTAAAATTAAAAAGAATTTTTATTATTTTTAATAGAAATAGGGGTAAACATAATTCTTTTAAATATTGGTTTTATGAAAATATTATAGGTTTTAAAAAGCCCCTGTAGTTCAGTGGCCAAGAATGCGGCCCTCTCACGGCCGTGACCTGAGTTCGAATCTCGGCAGGGGCGTTCGCACTTCTTAAACAGAACATTTATAAATTTAAAGACACACATACTATTAATAAACACCATGGGGATAGGAAACTAACCCCATGATTTTAAAATGAAAAGATTTTCTATTTATATTGATGGAAGTAATTTTTATTTTTCTGTAAGAGATAAATTCAAATGTAAGATAAATATAGAAAAATTTTGTAAAAAACTTGTTAAAAATAATGAATTAGTACAGATTAATTATTATATTGCTCCAGTTGGAGAGAGCAATCCTAAGATGTATTCCAAACAACAAAAGTTTTTTGAAAAACTAAAGAAAATTCCTAAATTAAAGATTATTTTCGGAAGATTAAAAAAGCATAAAAAAGATGGTAAAGAATTTTATGTTGAAAAAGCAACAGATGTTAATCTTGCTCTTGGTATAGTCTTAGATGCACAAGCAAATATTTATGATGAAGCATTTTTAATTTCAAATGATGGGGATTTTTCAGGAGCAGTAGAAGCTTCTATTAAGAGATTTAATAAAAAAATAAATTATGTTGCAATTAGTACAAACAAATCTATTTCATATCATTTAAAAAAAGTGGCTTCTAAAACAATTAAGGTTAATAAAGAATTTATTTCTGATGCAATAATTTATTAATTTATACCCCTTTCTATAACTGTGTTCAGCAGGGGCGCTTTTTTTTCTTCAGATAACTTTAAAAATTAATTTTCCCAGAAAATATCATGAAACGCTCATCAAGAAGGTGGAAAAAGAAAAAGCAAATGAGATGGAAATGGCAAAGAAAACGTCTCAGAAAAGAAAAGCGTAAAAGAAAGCTTAAAAGAGAGAGAAGTAAATAGTTTTATCCAATTAATAAAATTTTTATTGTCATTATTATCCTAAAAAGCCAGAATCAGTATAACAATCTTTATTAACTAATCCGCATAAAAAAGGCTATGGCAAGTGAAATCTGGACAGAAAAATATAGGCCAACAATCTTTTCAGAACTTATAGGACAGGAAGAAATTGTAAAAAAAGTCCAATCACTCACGAATTCCCTAAACATCCCTCATCTTCTCTTTGCAGGTCCTGCAGGAACAGGAAAATCCAGTCTTGCACTTATAATTGTAAAAGAACTTTTCGGAAAAAACTGGAAAGAAAACTATCTCGAACTTAATGCCAGTGATGAAAGGGGGATTAATATTGTAAGAGAAAAAGTAAAGAATTTTGCAAGAACAAAATCATTAGGAAATGTTCCATTCAAAATTATTTTTTTAGATGAAGCAGATGCTCTTACACCTGAAGCTCAACAAGCATTAAGAAGAACTATGGAAAACTACTCTGCAACCTGTAGATTTATTCTTTCTTGTAATTATTCAAGTAAAATTATTGATCCCATTCAATCTCGATGTGCAATTTTTAGATTCAAGCTTTTAGAAAACAAAGATATTAAAAAAATTCTTGATAAAATTTCTGGAATGGAAAAAATTTCTATAACCCCAGAAGCAGAAGAACTTCTTTATGAAGGAAGTGAAGGAGATTGTAGAAGAGTAATTAATTTATTGCAATCAACATCATCAATATCTCCTTTAATAAATGCTGAATTAATTTCAACAATTATTTCAAGTGCAAAACCAAAAGACATTAGGGTTGTTCTAGATTATGCTCTTTCAGGAGATTTTCAAAAATCAAGAGAAAAACTTTTAGATGTTATGCTTAAAGAAAGTATCTCTGGACAAGATGTAATTAAAGCAATTCAAAAAGAGATTTGGAATCTTCCTGTAGAACCAGAATTAAAAGTTAAGCTCACAGAAAAAACAGGTGAAACAGAATTCCATATTGTTGAAGGCTCTGATCCATTTATTCAGCTTCAATCTCTTGTCGCTTCGTTTGTTCTTGCTGGTTTAGGAAAATAAAGGGGCAAATATGACAAAAATAGAAACAGTATCAATAATTTATCAACATCCAAAAATACTTCTAGGTATGAAAAAAGTTAGGTTTGGGAAAGGATTGTATAATGGATTTGGGGGAAGTGTTGAAAAAGATGAAGGCCTAATTAATTGTGCAATAAGAGAAACAAAAGAAGAAGCAGGAATTATCATGATAAATCCTATAGAAATGGGAGAGATATTATTTCATTTTCAAAGCACAGAACCAAATCATGAAGTACATTTTTTTAAATCAAATCACTATATAGGAAAACCTAAAAAATCAAACGAGATGAAACCAAAATGGTTTAATATAAATAAAATTCCATATAAACAAATGTGGATTGATGATAAATATTGGTTACCACTCTTATTAGAAAATAAATTTTTCAAAGGAGAATTTCATCTTGATTTAGAAAGGAAAATAAAAGCATATGAATTAAATGAAGTACCAATATTATAATAAAATGCCTGAAACAACAACCTGGACAGAAAAATATAGGCCAGTATATTTTATGGATATAAAAGGGCAAGAATCAGCAGTTGAAAAAATAAGGGATTCTCTTCAAAAATCAGAAAAAGGTAAAAAAGCAATAATTCTTCATGGTCCTCCTGGAACGGGAAAAACAGCTCTTGCATATGTAGTTGCAAATGAAACAAAATCAGAAATTTTTGAATTAAATGCTTCAGATTTGAGAAATAAAAGAAAACTTCAAGAAATTCTTCGTCCTGCAACAGAACAAAAACCATTAACAAAAAAAAGAAAGATTATCCTTATTGATGAGGTTGATGGAATCTCAACTGATAGAGGAGGAATTACAGAATTGCTTAAATTAACTGAATCTTCATCTCATTTAATGATAATGACTGCAAATGATATTTGGGATAAAAAATTTAGTGAACTGAGAAAAATGACTGAGTTAATTTCACTGAAAGAAATAGATTATAAGGCGATTAAGGATTTAATGATCCAAATTTTAAGAAAAGAAAAGAAATTTATTGAAAATGATGTTTTGACAAATATCACCCTAAAAGCCCATGGAGATATGAGAGCTGCAATAAATGACTTGCAGATGGCGACAAGTCTTCCTGATCCTTCACAAATTTTAATTGATGAAAGAAATAAGGAATTAGATATCTTCTCTATCCTAAGAATGATATTTAAAGGAAAACCAACAAATGCACATTTAAAAATTTTTAATTCAATAAATAAACCGCTAGATGAGATTATGCTTTGGATTGAAGAAAATCTTCCTGCAGAATATTCTGGAGAAGAACTTGTAAAAGCATATGAATTACTAGGTAAAGTTGATATATTCAAAAGAAGAATTTATCGGCAGCAGTATTGGAGATTTCTAGTTTATGAAAATGCATTTTTAAGTTATGGCATTGCAAGTTCAAAAACTTCTGGGAAAACAGGATTCACAAATTACAAAAGGCCAACAAGAATTCTGAAAATGTGGCTAAATAACAGAAGAACTGAAAAGAAAAAATCAATTGCAAAAAAATATGCACAATATGCCCATATAGGGGTTAAACGCGCTCTTAAAGAATTTCCCACTATAGAAAGAGTGTTTCTAAAACCAGGAGTTCAAAAAGAACTAAAATTAACACAAGATGAAATAGAATATCTGAATAAAAACAATTAAAAATCTCTATCTCTTTTTTTAGATATGGCTTATGACATAATAGTAGGAAGAAATGCTGCTGATAAAAAAGCTTTTGCAGATAGGGGACTTATTTTTGTGGGTAAAAGTTATGTAAAGATGGGGCAATATACTTCCCTAAGTAATAAAATTTTAATGGATATTGCAAGGAGCCATGTTGTTCTTGTAGCTGGAAAAAGAGGTTAAATCTACCAAAAGAAGCAAGACAGAATATAGGCTCTTTAATTTTTGATACAATGGGAATTTATTGGACAATGAAATTCAAAAATGAGAAAGATCGTAAACTTCTTTCTGAATGGAACCTAAATTCAGACAATCTTCCTATAAAAGTTTTTGTTCCTTTTGGCCATTATGACAGTTATATTAACAAAGGAATTCCTGTAGATGAAAAATTTGCACTTGATGTTAATGAGATGAATTCAGAAGATTGGATTTTAACTTTTGGACTTGACATTATTCATCCAATATCTGTTTTAATCCAAAGAACTCTTATAAAACTTAAAAAAAGAGGAGAATTTGGTATTGATGAAATAATTGAAAATTTGCAAAAAGAAGAAAAAACTTCTCAAGAAATAAAAAATGCTGCAACTGGACTTTTTGAAGCTGCGAATACTTGGGGAATTTTTGCGAAAAAAGATGAAAAAGCAACACTTGTTAGAGACTTAGTTACTGGGGGAACCACAACAATTCTTGATTTAAGTGTATACAATGCTGTTGGTGCATTCAATATCAGGGCTCTTGCAATTAGTTTATTATCAAGAAAAATTTTCAATGCAAGGATGAATGCTAGAAAAAAAGAAGAAATTGATTCTGTCTCAAAAGGACTTGATTTTTTATCAGGAACAGAAAAAAAAGAGCATCCTCTTACCTGGATTTTTATTGACGAAGCACATGAATTTTTACCTTTAGGAAAAAAAACAGTTGCAACAGACGCACTTATTCAACTTCTTCGAGAAGGAAGGCAGCCAGGAATCTCTTTGGTTCTTGCAACACAACAACCAGGACAGATCAATCGTGATGTTATGACTCAATCAGATATTATTATATCACATAGGGTTACTTCTAAACCAGATGTAGAAGCACTAAATTATATTATGCAATCTTATGTTCTTGAAAGTATTAAAAAACAAATGGATGATTTACCAAGCTTAAAAGGTTCTGCAATAATTCTTGATGACAATTCAGAAAGAATTTATCCTATACAAATGCGACCAAGATTCACTTGGCACGGAGGCGAGGCTCCAACTGCAATAAAGGCAGAGAAGAAATTATAATCACAAAATCTTAAAATCAATCCTAATTCTAAATTTATAAGGAGCAATTTCTCCTGCTTTCTTAATTTTTAATATTTTAATCTTTTTGCGCGCTTTTTTTGCTTCTTCTTTTATTCTTTCAACAACTAAATTGATTTCCTCTTCTTTACAAAAATCATAATAAAAAATCTTTGTCCCCTTCTTACTCAACATAAATGCTTCTTTAAGAAAAGTTTCTTTAAGCTGGGGGCGAGGCATTGTAATAACATCAAACTTTTTTCTTTTTTTCTTTAATTTTAAAGCAACTCTTTTAATATCTCCAGGTAACAACTCAACATATTTTTTCAATTTGTTTAATTCAATATTCAGCTTTGCATATTTATTAGCCTCCCTATTTATCTCATTAGAATAAACTTTTTGTGCCTTTGAATTTTTTGCAATTACAATTGGATAAGGCCCAATACCTGCAAACATCACTAAAACCTCGTCTGTTTTTTTAACTTTTTGAGAAATTTCTTTTCTTTCATTGCTTAATCTAGAAGAAAAATATGTTTTATCTATATTAAATCTGAAAACACAATTATTTTCCCTATACAAAACCTCTTTTGTCTTTTCTCCTGCAATATGTTTTGTTTGTTGTTTTCTCAATCTTCCTTTGAATTTACCAATTTTTTCAACAACAGTTTTTACTGATTTATACTGTTTTAACAATTTTTCAGCAAATTTTTTTTTATCTTTAAATTTCGCTTCCCTGTCAAATTTCACAATTACAATATTCCCAAAAATATCAAAAGCACGAGGGGTTTTCATAATTACAAAATAATATCAATCTTTATAAATATTGAATTTTTATTAATAATATGAAAAGAGGCTTGCTAGGATTTCCTTTAATTATCCTTTTAATTCAATTTACAAGTGCACAGTTTTTTGGAGGATATGGTAGATTTTCAATTGGGAATTTTTTCAACAACATAGATTCTTCAACAATAATTCTTAGTTCATTGTTCTTTATTTTCTTTGCCCTTCTCTTTTATGCATTATCAAGAGTTTTCAAAAACCCATATGGGGAACCAAATAAAGGAATAGCCGGAACAATTGCATTTGCACTTTCTATGTTAATTATCTATGGAATACATAGATCTGGATTTAGTTTAAGAGATTTGTTTTATGGTTTTGGAATTAGTGAAGGTGTTCTTTATTGGATAGGCTTAATAATTTTCATAGCTTTCGCTGCTTTACTTATCAAAAAAATTAGATTCAATGGATTTTTAATGCTCTTTGGATCGCTTTTTATCTTACTAACAATTTTTACAGATATCTTTTACGAAGAAGGACTTGTTCTAGTAATTGGTATAATCTTATTATTAATAGGACTTTGGTTATGGAAAAGGAGAAGAGGGCCAAGACAACCAAGAGAGCCT
>JAFCCD010000003.1 GCA_017610405.1 Nanobdellota archaeon
TCTTTAATAAATTCAGAAACAATTTTATTTTTTCCAGGAATTTTCGCCTTTATTTTCTTTAAAGTTTCTCTTGCAAATAGAAGAGCTTTTTCATTTGGAACAGCAATAAAGAAAATAGTTGAGCCGGGTTTAACAATTGCTGCTTTTCCTGAAGGTTTTCCATAAGACAGTTGCATTCCTGTCTGCATTCTATCAGACCCTGCACCAGTTAACATTTTATTTTCTCGCTGAATATGATGTGGAAAAGGAACAATTCTAAAAAAATACTGGCCTGATAACTCTTCATCAAGTTTTTTATTAACGAACTGTCTACAAGATTCTAATGCATTGTGCCTTATTTGAACTTTTTCTTTAGAAAGAAATCTAATTTCATAAGGAAGTTTTCCTTCCTTATGGAGAACATTAGAACCCATAGTAAATTTCACAATTTTTTGTTGAGGAACTGTTTTCACATAAGATTTTCCCTTCTTTTTACTCACTCGTGTAAAGGGAACAACTTTTTTCTTTGAATATGAATATGCTTTTCTTAATCCCATTTTATTTTATCTCCACATCTGTTGCAATTGCTTGTCCTGGAAGACCTATTTCAAAGATTGCCCTCACAAGACCTTTATTTCCATGAGCAGAAGAGATTTTTCCCCTAATTATTTTTCCTCCAGGAGATTTCCATTCAACATTTTTTCCAATAAGCTTTTCTGCTTTTTCTCTATTTTCTGTTCCAAAATCCAATAAAAAATGCTTTTCATGAATTCTTTTTTTTCCTCTTCTAAATTGTATAACTTTGCCTTTTGTAGATTTGTTGGTTTTATCCAAAGAAACTTTTTTTTCTTTTTTAACTTCTTTTTTTAACTGTTTTTTCTCATCTAATACTTCTTCAGCCACAGCTATTTTTTCAGGAACTTTATCTCCTTTTTCAATATCCTGAATAATCTCTTCTTTTTCCTTTTTAGAAATTGTATCTTCCATATTAGTTAATCAAGAAAATTTATTTATAAAGGTTTCCAGCATCTTTTATTACTAAATTAAATTTTATTTTAAAGAATAATTTCAAAATTTCCAAGTTCTTCTTTCACAAACTCAAAAACCTTTGGATTAATCTCAACACCTTTTCTAGGTTTTTGTTGCTCTACATATACTGAAACTTCTTTCATATCCGAATCTTCAACTTTATCTGTTATTTTTTTCACGCTTCCTTCAATAAAAAGAAAACTCGCACCATTACAATGCAAAAGTTCTGCATTCATATCTTTTCCAGCTTTTTTATATCGAAGCCTCATTCTTCCTTTTTCCAAAGCAACTAAATCACTTCTCTGAGAATAATCAATAAGCTCATTAATTAGTATAGATGCATTTTTTCTTGCATTATCAACTTTATGAGCATCTAATTTCCCTTTCTTAAATTCAGTTTTTGCTTTAATAACATCTTTTAAAATTCTAATGTGTTGCTGAGTAAACTTTCCTTTTTTTACAAGTTTTTCAAATTCAAGAATACTAGCTGATGGTGATTTTTTTCCAAAAATAGCTTCAAGAAGACTAAATATATCTTTATGAATCTGGTCTATTGTTTTTTCTTGAGATCTTTTTTCTATCTGCTTTCTCAATTCCTTTAATCTTTTTATAAATTCTTCTCCACCTTTTAGAAATTTATCAATTTCTGCACCTGAAATCTCTTTTATCTTTTCATGTTCATAATCTCTCCAGGTATTTACAACTTTCTCTAAAAAATCAATATATTTTTTCTCAATCATTTTTGTATTATAAAATTCTTTTTTGAACTCTCTTACTAATTCTTTTTTCGCATTTGGTGGTGGAAGCCCATAAAGCATTAACATTGCTTGTGCAGGAGTTGTAATTCCCCAAAATATATTCACAAAAATATCAGATAATAAAGTTCTTTTACTTGAAGGGATAACCTTATCCCCCATAGACATAAACATATCAATTGCTTCAGGACTTGGTTTCAAACGTCCCATCCTAAGAAGAGCTTTCCATGGAAGGAATGTCCCTCTATCATAAATAGGAATTCCATCTCTAATAAAAGTAAACATAACAGGATGGGCATCTTTAACACTATCCCAAAAATCAGTTAATAAATAAATTTGTGGTTCAAGTTTGTTTTTAACACCTGCAAGAGCAGTCGCTTCAGAAACATATTGATGAATCATTCCTTTAAGCCTTTCTTTTAACTCAAGTCTTGGCATTCTTTTTACATCAGTATCATTAATAATAACAAAAACATCAACATCAGAATTTTTACCTGCTTCTCCCCTAACCAAACTTCCACCTAAAACATAAGAAACAACATATTTATCAAATTTCTGAAGAACCAGAGATTTGTGAATTTCTGCTACTCTCAAAGCTCCAAGAATTCCTTTATCATAAAGGGGAAAAGACATTCCTATTGCAGCCATAAACTCAAATTTACTATCAAGCCCTGCTTCCCAGATATCTACAGGAGTTTTTATATGAACCCACACATTTTGTTTTGTTCTTTCAATTTCAGAAACAACCTCTTTCTTCATCTTAGGTATTTCTTTTAACTTATCTTCTGGAATTATAATATAAAGATGAACTTTTTTTTGTATTTTCTTAAATTCTTCTTCAGGAATATTATCTCCAATTTCTTCTTCGATAAATTCTTTTATTGATGGGGGAGGTAGAATTCCTATTGCCTGAGTAAAAGAATATTTTTTAAGTATAAATCCTTTAAATTTTTCAAGCTCTTTTTTTGTTTTTTCAAGCTCTTTTTGTATTTTTTTAGAATTTTCAGGAGTAATTGGTTTTTTAGTAGAATATTTATTAATTTCCATACCAGGAATGTTTTCTTCTACCTTGTTGTCTTTTCCCATTAGTGAAAAAATGGGAAAAATCGTTTTTAAAACTTTCTAAAGATGGATGCGCACGCGGAGAATCGAACTCCGGTCTGATCGTTGGCAACGATCTATTCTGCCACTTAACTACGCACGCCTTCAAAGAAAATAATTCTAATTTTTTTTACTTTTTTTAATAATATCAATTATCGCAAACAAAACTCCTATTCCTATAAAAATATATCCCATTGTTTGATTATTAAGGACAATTCCCACAACCACAAATATCATAGATAAGGTGATTAAAAAAGTGGCTTTCTTTCTCTTCTTTTTCTTCTTAAAAAGAAACATTGCAGCGCCGATTAATAACAATGCTATAAATACAACGAAAATATAAATTTGTGATGCTGTCATTTTACTTTTAATGATCCATACAGGAATCAAACCTAAGTTTGCTCAACATAAAAAAAACTATATCTTTTTTAACTTTTTTGGTAGTAATGGGTTTGCACAATAAGTCTATGTTATACAAAAAGTCATCCAATTTGAAGATAAAGAAAAAATATCTATATGTGATTTATCTCTAAGCTTAAAATTTATTTTTAAAGTATTTCTTTTATCTTTTTTCCACTTTCTTCTCTAAATTCAATCCCTTTTTCTTTTAAGGCAGAAATCATATTTCCTCCAATCTTTCCTGCGACAACTAAATTAACCTTTTTATCTGCTAACATATAAGCCACAGAAAAACCAGCCCCGCCACCACCTGTTGCAAAAGGATTTTTAATTGTTTCTATTAATTTTTTATCTTCAAAAATAAGATAATAAGGGGCTCTTCCGCCTCTTTGACTTATTTCTGAATCTTCATTTTTTCCTTCAGATGCTATAGCTATTTTCATTTTTTAACCTCCATTAATTTATTTATTAATATACCTTGAATAATAGATATAATAATCATAACAAAACTTAAAATTATTATATATTGCCATCCAAAATAAAGAATTGCAATAGGTAATAAAGGAATCTTTATTGCTCTGTTATATAAAAAACAAGCGGCAAGTCCATAGCTTAATCCCTTTGCTTTTAAATCTGCAAGTAATGGATACCACATATAAATAGGGCCAGTAGATAAAATTCCTCCAATAATTACAAAAAACCATTTTTTAACCCCCTTTTCTTTAAGATGTTTCATTATAAATCTTGGAGTTATAAAATAATTAGTTAAACTCATTAAAACAAAAACAAGAATAAATACAGGAATTATTTTTAAAAGAATATTATGAAAAAAGTTTATACTTAAGGAGAATAAGTCTTGTCTAATAAAAAATAAAAAAAGATAAATAATTAGCATACCTATTAAAAAATACCATGCTCCTGAAATTTGTTTTAATTTATCTTTTATGTTCATCTTATAACACTCCTAAAATTAATATTGTGATTATAGCTACGATTATTGCTAAAATAAATGCAGTAATGTTTCTTAACAAAGCAAATTTTTTCCCTAAAATTGCTGATTCTGCAGGTAATTGTATTAATCCAACCGTAACCCAAGCAACTAAGAAAGCAGTGACAGCCAAAAGATTAACTCCTTGAGTTAAAAGTTCTCCACCAAAAATATAACTTGTTACAGGATTTCCTGCAGATATGCTTCCCGCTAAACTACCAATAAAAGAATCTGAAATAATATTTTTACTAAATATATTTGTATAAAATGATTTTGGGATTAAAGTAGAAATTAAGCTTATAAGTAAAATGGTTCCTAAGATCATAGGAAATGCTTTCCATAATCCTTTTCCTGCTTTTATTATTGATTGTTTCATTTTGATTTTTTAGATAATTTTTTAAATTTCATAAATAAAAATTTTTTCATAAGGAATAAACCATTTTATAGCTTTTTCTTTTGGAGCTTTTTCAATAATCTTTCTAAATATCCTTATTGAATTTCCGTGTGCAGATATTGCTACATTAACATTGTTTCTTCTCATATATTTTTTTAACCAAAAAATAAACTTCTTAACTCTTTTTTCAACTTCTGCAAAGCTCTCTCCGTTTGGAGCTGCAACATTATAACCTCTATGAATTGCTTTGTATTCTTTTTTCCCTAAAAACTTTTCAACTTCTTTTTTTTGTTTTGGATTCAAATTTTCAATAGCATCTCCATAAATTCTAAGGTCATAACTTTTCTTTCCTATTTTTTCAATAAAACTCTTATGGCTTATTCCTTCTAAATCTCCATAACTTCTTTCAATCATCCTATCATCTTCAATAATCTTTTTACATTCTGGATGAAATTTTAGGACTTGTTTTAGTGTATTTTTTGATCGGGGTAAAGATGTATGAATTGCAACTTCAAATTTTTTATTCTTTAACTTTTTAGCAACTTTTTTCGCATCATTTATTCCTTTTAGAGTTAATTTTGATTCACTTTGTCCTGTAAAAATTCCTTTCTCATTATTTTTTGTTTCACCATGTCTAAATAAATAAATTTTATTATGTTTCATTTTAATGACTACATCCAAAATCTAATTCTTTAAGATTATCTATGTTTTCAATAACTTCTTTCACTGTTTTGTAAATTTCTAAATTCTTTATGTTTGTGTCATAAATTCCAAAATAAGGACAATATCTGAAATGTTTACTAAGTTTAGAATTAAGTCCCATATTCTCATCTATTGCTAACAATAATTTCATTTTATTTTCTCTTTATTTTATCTTTATTTTATCTTTTTGTCATAGAACTTCCACATTTAGGACATTTTTGCTGTGTGCAAGGAACTCCAACTGAATGAGGAACTTTTGCTCCACATTTTGGGCAAACACAAACTCCTCCAGGTCCACCTGCAACAGGTCCACCCATTCTTCCTTTGCCTCCACCAGCTGGCGCTCTAAAACGTCCACCTCTTGGTCTTACCATTTCAAAATCACCTCCTTTAATTTTAATTGCTTGACCATTAATTATAGCATCTGCTAATTTTTTTCTTCCTATTCTAAGTAATCTTGATAATGTAGACTGAGATATTTTCATCTTTTTTCCAGCTTTGCCTTGTTCCATTCCTTCAAAATCTATTAGTCTTATTGCTTCTAATTCATCAAAACTCAAAATAGTTTCTTTTAAATTAGACATAGGAATCCCTACTGGTTTAAAATAAGTTACATCTGGTTGAAAAGAGATTCTTCTGATTCTTCTGGGTCTTACCATTTTCTTATTACTCTTTCAATTCTTTTAACCTTTTTTGTATTTCTTCCATGTCTTGTTTCAAGGTTTCTAATTCTTCTTTGAGATATTGTTTTTCTTGTTTTTCTGTAATTACTTGTGGTTGCATTTGTTGTATTGGCATTGGTTGGATAGCTTTTACTCTCCATCCAAATCCTCTTCCTCTACCGAATCCTCTACCCATTCCTCGACCGTAACCTTGGTTTACAAAACCAGGCGTGTTAAAACCTGCACAATATCCCATTCCTCTTCCAGTCATTGATCCTTGTCCATTTGGACCTGTTCCATCTCCTTGTGGCATTTTATTTTCTCCTTGCCCTTTAAAGGCTAATTTAATTATGAATATATAATCATAAAAGTATTTAAATGTTCCGTTTTGAGCAGATATGCATAATAAGGAATTGGCTAAGAAAATTTATGGTCCATACAGGAATCGGACCTGTGCCTCTTCGGTGTAAACGAAGTGTTCTACCATTAGACTAATGGACCTTAATTTAAGATAGAAGAATTTAGCTTTTAAAAGTTTTGAAATGCTAAACGCCTTGACCAGGAGAGTGGAGGAATTAATGTTTTTATTTCCTTAATAAACTACTTTTCTAATATGGTTGGGGGTTAAATTCTTTCCTTACTATAAACAGAGACATTTTTTGCCCCAAAAAATTTCTTACAGAATTTTACAAGGATTTTAGAATTATATTTTTTACAACTAAAAACATCAATAAAAGCCCTATTACCTTTATCATCACAATGAATTACTATTGATGAAGTCTCTATAAATTGCATAGCAGACCATCCTTTTAATTTTCCACTTCCAAATTGATCTATTCTTGTAGGACCATGTCTCTTCATCTTTAGAACTTCAGCTAGTTCTTTAATAAATCGCTTTATGATTTTGGGATCTCTTAAAAGTTTGTTATTACAATCATGCAAATCTACATTTGTTGATCTTCCCCACAACCAATCTTTTTTTACCATTTTTATGATATATAATAAATCTTTTTAAATTCTCTTATTTTTTAGCTATAATAAACATAAAACCCTCATAATTATTGTTTCTTTCTTCAGAATGCATTGAGAAAATTCTAATTGTATTACTTATTATACACGCCCTGACCAGGAATCGAACCTGGGAGTCCAAAGGACCACGATTTCCAGTCGTGTGCAATACCACTATGCGATCAGGGCCTATAGAAATAATTCAAAAAGAGAAATATATAAAATTAACTTATTCTTTCTGTAAATTTTAATTTATAGCAAAAACTGATTAAATCAGTCTTTCATCTCAATCTTTATATTCACGTTTTTTGGAATCTGCATTCTCATAATATGGTGAAGAACTTTTTCATTTGCAGGTAGATCTATAATTCTCTTATGAATTCTCATTTCAAAATTATCAAATGTTGCAGTGCCATCACCACATGGAGATTTCCTAGTTGTTATCTTGAGTTTTTTTGTTGGCAAGGGAATTGGTCCTGAAATTGTTATTCCTGATTTTTTTGCTATATCTCTAATAGAATTACAAATATTATTAATCATTTCTATATCTATGCTATTAAGCTTTATTCGAACTTTTGGCATTTTTATTAACCTTATAATAAGATTTAATATTTATTTTTAAATGTTATCTTTTAAATTTGTTAATTATTATCTCCCTAATTTGTCAAAAACCTTTTTATACTAAACTTTTTATTATTATATATTCAATAAAAGAGGAAAATGACAGAAGTATTTATACAAATCAGTTTTATGATTCTTATTGTTCTCGTGGTCTCATTCATAATGAGATTACTAAAACAGCCCCTAATTGTCGGCTATATTATTTCAGGAGTTATTGTTGGCCCTTATTTTTTAGGTATTTTACCCGGAATTGATGCAATCCATACGTTCTCAGAAATTGGAATAGCTCTTTTACTTTTTATCGTTGGTCTTCATTTAACTCCTAAAGTAATAAAAGAAGTAGGTAAAATTTCTCTTATTACAGGGCTAGGACAAATATTCTTCACAGCAATAATTGGTTATTTAATAGCTAATTTATTAGGATTTAATGTTATAACTTCGATTTATATTGCATGCGCACTTACATTCTCATCTACAATTATCATACTTAAGCTTCTTTCTGATAAGGGAGATTTAGATAACCTCTATGGAAAAATTTCAATTGGTTTTTTATTAGTCCAGGATTTTGTTGCTATACTAGCTCTTATTATTATTTCTTCTCTTTCAACAGGACAAAACTTTCTCAGTTCAGTTGGTTTTACGCTCTTAAAAGGGGCTGGATTACTTTTTATTTTAATTCTAATAAGCATTTTTTGCCTTCCTAAATTTCAGAGATTCTTTGCAAAATCTCAAGAATTTTTATTTGTATTTTCTATGGCCTGGGGACTTGGAATAGCTTCACTATTTTATTTTATAGGATTATCTATTGAAATTGGAGCTCTTATTGCAGGTGTTTTATTATCCATATCACCATATCATCTTGAAATGAGTTCAAAACTCAAACCTTTAAGAGATTTCTTTATAATTTCATTCTTCTTACTTTTAGGAGCACAGATAGCAATAATTAATATTGGATCAATGATTGTTCCTGCCCTTATATTATCCTTACTAATCATTATAGGAAACCCTTTAATCATAATGATTTTAATGGGAATGGAGGGTTTCACTAAAAAAACAGGTTTTCTTGCAGGACTTACTATTGCACAAATAGGAGAATTCTCTTTAATTGTTGTTGCGCTTGGTGCAAAAGTAGGACATATATCAAATGAAATTCTTTCATTAATAACATTAGTAAGCGTTATCACAATCGGGGTTTGCACTTATCTTGTACTTTATTCAAATAAAATATATCATTTATTGGAAAAATACCTTTCAATATTTGAAAGAAAAAAGATTAGTGAAAAGAGAAAAATAGATAAAAATATAGAAGCTGTTTTATTTGGTTATAATAGAATAGGATTTGGAATTCTTAGTTCATTGAAAAAGATAAAAAAGAAGTATCTTGTTGTAGATTTTAATCCTGATGTGATTGCTGATTTAAAAAAATTAGGAATCCCAAGTGTGTATGGGGATATTGATGACGATCGTCTTTTAAGAGAACTGCCATTAAAAAAATTAAAACTCGCAATATCAACAATTCCTGATTTTGATACTAACGAACTTCTTATTGAAACAATAAAAGCAGAAAATCCAAAAGCAATAGTTATTGTAAGAGCACATACAATAAATGATTCTATGGAGTTATATAAAAAAGGAGCTGATTATGTTTTAACTCCTCATTTTCTGGGGGGAGAATATTTAGCAAAGATGTTAAAAGAAATAAAAACAGACGGAGAAGGATATAAAAAAGAACGTGAAAAGCACATAAAAATGCTTACTCAGAGATTTGATAAAGGTCAAGAACATCCAGAAGTCAAAAAGAACTAAAATTTATTTCTCTTCAGTTTCTTTAGGAGTTTCAATTTCTGCAATTTCAAATATATTAAATATAAATTCAAAGAATCTTAAAATAATTTCAAGGAGAATTATAAACAATAGATATGCTATTATTCCTTCAAAGAAAGAGGATATCTCGCTGAATCTCGATGATACTCTACCCATAATATTAGTGAAAAGAGTTGGATTTAAAACAGAAACTGCTAAAAAAGAAAATGGGAGAATTTTTGCAAGTTCTTTTGCAAGGTTTTCACCATATTTTGGAATATAAGAACACATTCTAATAGCTGCAATTGCAACTGCAGATATAAAGAGAATATGGTTTACTGTATTCGTTGCTACAGCTTCTTCTACAAATAAAATCAGGAAAAAAGTAAATATAGCATACCAAAAGAAAATTATGAAAGGTATTAGAAGGATATATTCTATTAGATAAAATCCAGCTGCAATTACTTTTGTCCAAAAAGGATTAGCCGCCTTATTATATTTATTAAGATTAAACTTAAAAATATTTTTCGTTCCTATAAATTTATAAAATTTCCAAATAAAAATAGAATAAATAACTATCATTAAAACAAGTAAAAAAAGACTAAGAAAATTCTGAAGTAAAGGTGGGAGTGCGGATATAAAATTTCCATATTCCTGAACAAATTTAGAAAAAAAATCACCTATACTCATAAGTAAATTTAGCTTTCGTTATTTTTAAATCTTTCAATAAATTTAAATATAATCCTTCTTTGATCCAAATATGATTGATATAAAATTGGTGAGAGAAAATCCTAAATTAGTCAAAGATAATCTAAAAAAGAAATTTCAGGATGAAAAACTTCCCCTAGTAGATAAAGTTAGAAAACTCGACGAAGAATGGAGAAAACTGAAATACACAGGAGACTCTTTAAGATCAAAACGTAATAATATTTCTCAAGAAATAAATCAAGCGAAAAAACAAAAGAAAGATTCAAAAGCCTTGATAAAGAAAGCTAAAGAAATTCCAAAAAAATTAAAGAAACTTGAAGAAAAAGGGAAAAAATTAGAAGTGGAAATTAAGGAGATAATGTTAAAGATTCCAAATATAATTCATAAATCTGTTCCTATAGGAAAAGATAGTAAATCTAATGTTGAAATAAAAAAAGTAGGAAAACCAAAAAAACCAAAATACAAAATTTTCAATCATGCAGAGCTAGCTGAAAAGTTAGGAGGGGCTGATTTTGATTCTGCAAGGAAAATGTCTGGAAAAGGATTTTATTTCTTAAAAGGGGATCTAGCTCTTTTAAGTGCAGCTATAATTAATTTTTCTAGAGATTATATGGTTAAAAAAGGATTTGAATATGTAGAGCCTCCCTTAATGATTAGAAAAAAAGTTGTTCAGGGGGTAATGAGTTTTGGAGAAATTGAAGCAATGATGTATAAAGTTGATGGGGAAGACCTATATCCTATTGCAACTTCTGAACATCCATTAATAGGTATGTTTATGGATAAAAAAATTAGAAAAAAAGATTTACCTATTAAAATTACAGGTTATTCTTCCTGCTTTAGAAAAGAAGTAGGTGCACATGGTATAGAAGAAAAAGGATTTTTTAGAGTCCATCAATTTAATAAACAAGAAATGGTAGTTGTTTGTGAACCTTCTGAATCTTACAAATGGTATGATAAAATGTTACAATATGCCCTTGATATATATAAAGCATTAAATATTCCTGTAAGAGTTTTAGAGATGGCATCAGGAGATTTAGCAGATTTAAAGGCAAAATCTTGTGATATAGAAGCATGGAGTCCTAAACAAGAAAAGTATTATGAAGTTGGTTCTTTAACAAATATGGAAGAAGCCCAAGCAAGAAGATTAGATATTAAAATACAAGGAGGAGATAAATCCTATTTTGCCCATACATTAAATAATACTGTCATTGCAACACCAAGAGCATTAATAGCCATTATGGAAAACAACCAACAAAAAGAAGGCTCAATTAAAATTCCAAAAGCACTTCAAAAATATATGAATAATCAGAAAATAATCAAGAAGAACTGAGGATATAATTCTTTACATATATCTTTTTAAATTATAATCTTTAATTTTGAAAATGGTAAAACCACTAAAAAATGCTTGGGGCTTTTTCGGAGAATTATGGAGATTAAAAAAATACGTTCCAGAAATAAAATCATGTCTTCAATATTTTAAACAAGACAAAAACACAGGAAAAATTCTGGAAAACATGATTAATATTGCAAAAAATAATCCAAGATTGGATAATTTGTTAAAAATTAGTAAAACACATGAAATGCTCTTTAAAGTTGAAAAAAGAGCAGAAGAAAAAAACTGGAACTATGCATGTCAAGAAGCTTTAAAGGAAATGGAAGTAGATTATACATTAAAAGGTATAGAAAATATTCCTGTGAATGGAGGAACACTATATGTTTGTAATCATCCTTATGGTATTTTAGATGGCGCTATATTATTTGGTGGCCTTGGTTATGTTCTTAATAAAAAAGAAAGAAAATTAAAAGTAATTGTAAAAGACCATTTTGAATTTATTAAAGAAATTGAAAAAGAAGTTTATTTTGTGCCTTCAAAAGGGGAAAAAACAAATTTAAGTTCTATTAGAAGTTATTTAAAATATCTTGATGATGGTGGAGATCTAGCAATATATCCTTCTGGAAGAATATCAAATGCAGGACTTAAAGAATATCCTTGGAAAAATGGTTTAAAGAACCTTATTACACATTCTTCTAATATAGTTCCAATGTGGTTTTCAGGACCTAACCATGCAAAAGCATATAATTTCTTTTCAAAATTTAAAAAAACAGAAAAACTAAGAAATATTTTCTCATTAAAAGAATTATGGAACAAAGAGGGAAAAAGGGTTATACTAAATATTGGAAAACCAATCAAATCTAGCGAATTAAAAGAAAGAAAAGATATTAAAGAAAAAGGCGAATATCTAAGAAAAATCGCAGAAACACTAAAAGTTGCTGTTTAATATATTTATTAAATTAAGAGAACTATTTTTATTTCTATATCTTTAATCCCATGAGTAATTTATACTTCCTGTAATTGAAGGAATTACTCCAAAGGGGGTCTTATTAAGTTTGCTTTCAAGATTTAAGATTCCTATTTTTTCTTGAAGAATAATACTCAGTTTATCATTCTTTTGTTGATTTTTACAATTCTTCAAAACATAATTAATTCTGAGTTTGCCAGGAAAACCAATTCTGTCAAGTGCATAATCAAGATTTGCAGAAGTAATCATCACATTATCTCTAAACTGCTGTGCAACATTAAAATCTACTCCTTTATAACTCTTTGAAATTGAGTAATTAAATTGCTTATTATTAAAATCATAAAACATATCGAGCTTTGCTACTTTTATAAAAGCTGTTTCTATTTTTCCCTTAATTAAATTATTGTTTCCGACAATAACTTCAATTGAATTCTTATTTTTACTAGCTCTAAAATTGAAAGCCGTTTTATTCTTTATAGGATCAATAAAACCCCTAACACTAAAATTACCTATTTCCCCGCCCAGCTGAATGTTTTTAATATCTCTTTCTCTTGTTAACTCTCCGCCAACATACCATTTAACATCTTTCTTTTCATCTTCTCCAAAATTAGAAGTTTTTGTATAGAGAAGTTTAATATCTTGGGGGTTATATAACTGATGAGATTGAATACGATTATGATTCTGCTTTATATTGTCTTGCATAGAAATTTCTTTCTTTATTTTGGCATTAAAATTGCTAAAATTTTTTCCCAGGCTTTCCAATTGCTCTTTTGTCAGCTTTTTAACTTGCTTTGCTTTAACAGTTGGTTCTAATATCTTATGGGATTCTTGGGCATAACCATTCCTAGCGAATAAAGACATAAGAACAGCTAGAGAAAGTGTTCCAATAACTTTTTTTATATCATCCATCTCATTCACCTTTAGTATAATTAATACAACTATGTTCAATAACTATTTAAATATTTTTCTAAAAAATAAGAAAAACTTCAAATAATAAGATTTAAAAATTAATCCTAACATAATATTTTGTTTTAAAAGCCTCAATGGTCTAATGGCTATGACGCTAGCCTGTCGCGCTGGAGACCCGGGTTCGATTCCCGGTTGGGGCGTAAACCTTTTATACATTATTTTCTTTAGATTATAAAGAGGAGGTGAAAAATGATAAAAATTTGGAAAAAAGCTCAGAAGAGACTTGATCATTGGGATACAGGTTTGATAAAATTCGGTTCGATGGCCCTTATCTTATTCATTATAACTATCTGGCCTGCAGTGATGGATTTGGTGCGCTCGATTCACTGGGGATGGTTCTTAGCAGCAGTTATAGTCCTTTTCGCAAGACCATTCAAGAGGGCGTATCTGTAATAACAAAATGGCAAAACCAAAATCATAAATTTAACAGGAACCCCATGTTCCTTTTCTTTCTTTTTATTTTAATTCCCCCTACTCTTCCAGTTGGGTGTTTTCAATATCTTCTAGAACCACTTCTTCTTTGATTACCTCTTCCTCGACTAGGCCTTTTGTTATATCTTGAATTGCTACTTCTTCCTCTATTGGAAGTTCTGCTGTCGCTTCTTCCCCTACTAGGTCTTCTATCCTTTGGACCGCTACTTTTTCCACTAAAACCCCTATTACTACTTCTTTGAGGAATCCTTCTGCTCCAGTTAGTACTATCTCTGCTATAACTTCTTCTAACAGGCCTTTTATTCAAAATTATTTGAACTCTTTTTATATATGGAACTTTTATAGGAGCAATTTTTAACTCTTCATCTCGAGAAACATTGCTAAAATTTGCATAATCTCTACTACATAATAGACTAATTGCAATTCCTTCTTTTCCTGCACGTGCTGTTCTGCCAATTCTATGAATATAATCTACACTTGTTTTTGGCAAGTCGTAATTGTAAACATGACTTACTCCTGGAATATCAAGCCCTCTTGCAGCAACATCTGTGCAAACTAAAATGGTTGTTCCTCGGTTACTGTTAAATTCTTCCATAACCCTATTTCTTTGGTTTTGGCTTAATCCCCCATGAATTGGTTTTGCATATATCCCAAGATTATTCAAATTTTTAGTTATAAAATCAACATTTCTTCTAGTTCCACAAAAAACCATAACTAACTTTGCTCTTTCTTTTTTCAATAAATGAACTAATAAAGAAAATTTTAAATTATCTTGAACATCATAATAAACTTGTTTTAGTTTTGTAGGACCTACATAAGATTCAACTGAAACTTCTTTTGCGTTTTTAGTATATTTTTTTGCTAAATAATCTATGTCTACAGATATTGTTGCTGAAAAAAGCATTGTTTGTCTTTTTTCTGGGCATTGTTCTAAAATTTTGTGAACATCAAATTGAAAACCCATATCTAACATTCTATCTACTTCATCTAAAACAAGAAATTTAACCTGGCTTAAATCTAAAGTTCCTCTACCTAAATGATCTAATATTCTTCCAGGAGTTCCCACAACAACATCAGTATCTCCTAAATGCCTAATTTGATCTTGAATAGAAACTCCACCATAAACAGGCAAAACTTTCAAATTTTTATGTTTTGAAAATTCTGAAATTGCCATTGAAACTTGTTCAGCAAGTTCTCGCGTAGGTGTTAAAATTAAAGCTTGAACATCTTCACTTTTCTTCAAATTTTCAATAATAGTTGAAGCAAATGCTAAAGTTTTTCCAGAACCTGTTGCAGAACCACCTATTACATCTTTGCCAGCTAACACTAATGGGATTGCTTTCTCCTGTATTTCTAAAGGAGTTGTAATTCCCGCTTTTTCAAGCACTGTTACAAATTCTCGGCTTAGTCCGAGTTCTTTAAATGTCTTCATATTCAATTATTTATCATACAATCAAGAAATATTCTTGAGCAAGTCTTTATGAGCAAGCTCCAAGACTTTAACAATATAATCATATTAAATGAAATTAGGGGTTTATAAGAGTATTAGTCTAATGGATAATATGGAAAAGCCATGGTATGTTTATATTCTTGAATGTGCAGATGGTTCTTTTTACACTGGTGTAACAAATAATATTGATGCTAGAATGAAAGCACATGCCGAAGGGAAAGGAAGTAAATATGTCTACAAAAAAGGTTTTAAGAAACTTCTTCGAGCAAAACCTTGTAAAAGTAAATCTAATGCATGCAAATATGAATATGCAATTAAAAGACTGCCTAAAAATGAAAAATTAGATTGGTTTAATTGATTCTGCCCAGTTGGGGTGATTTAGAAAATTTTATACAATAATATTTAAGTATCTTAAAGAATTAAGGGCTTTATGACAAAAAATCTTCAAGATAAGGTTCAATGGTTAAACAGAGAAATTGTGCCTGTCTTAGAAATTCCAAAACAAGAAGATATTTCTTGTATGACTTTTGAAGAAAAAGTTTTCTATAAAATAATGAGAATAAGAAGCGCTATAAGAAATACTCTGCCCTCTTTTTATAAATCTCTAAACAGATATTATAATTTCTAGTGTTTAATCCCCTTACTCTCCTGGTTAGAGTGTTTATGATTTTCAATAACCCTTTTAAATCCTAAAGTATTCTTAAGTATATGTTTTTTAGCTATAGAAATCTTCAAGAATTAGGTGCAAGAGATGCAATGAATAAAAAAATACCTGATTTCCATCTCCAGGATATTTTTCTGTATATGAAGAGATATAATTTTGAAAAAAAATATGGTTTGTTAGAAAAAAGAATTAAATTAGATATTAAAGAAAAAAAAGAGAATATGGAAAGATTAATGGAAAATTTCAAAAATCCTTTTAGATAGTAAATACTTTAAACTCCTAAACTCCCTCCACTTTCCCGGTTGGGGCGTAACCTTTAAATCCATTCAATTTATATCTTATTAATGGAAAAAGGTTTTGATTCTTCGTTATATTTTAAAGCCCAAACTGCAAAGATTTTAAAGCGAGTGAAGAAGTTTAAGAGGCTTTATCTTGAATTTGGAGGAAAACTAATCTATGATGGTCATGCTTCACGAGTTCTTCCTGGCTATAAAAAAACAACAAAGGTAGAGCTTCTAAAAAAATTAAGAAATCCGGAAATAATTTATTGTATCAATGCAAAAGACTTACAATCAAAAAAAGTCTTGGGTTTAAAAGAAAGATCCTACCAAAAACAATCATTAAAAGATTTAAGAGATATTAATAAATTTGGTCTTAAAAATCATATAATTGTAATAACGAGATTTAATGGCGAAGAAAAAGCAAAGAAATTCTCAAAGAAATTAGAAACAATAGGGAAGGATGTTTATCTCCATAAAGAGATTGAGGGTTATGGCAAAAGTATAACTAAAACATTAAATGGGTACAAAAAACAACCATATATACCAATAAAAAGCAATTTGATAATTATATCAGGTCCTGCAGGGGGCTCAGGAAAAATGGCTGTTGCTTTAAGTCAAATCTATCATGAAAAAAAGAAGAAAATTAAATCAGGTTTTGCGAAATTTGAAACATTTCCTTTCTGGAATCTTTCTCTAAACCACCCAATCAACCTTGCATATGAAGCAGCAACAGCAGATTTACAAGACATAACTATGATTGATCCTTTTCACAAAAAAGCCCATAATAAAAAAGCAGTGAATTATAACAGGGATATAAAAAACTTCTTGATTCTCCAGGAAATAAGCAAAAAAATAACAAAGAAAAAATTCCCTTTTGGATATAAATCCCCTACAGATATGGGGGTAAATCTAGCAAAAAAAGGAGTCATTGATGATAAAATCTGTCGGGATGCAGCAATAAAAGAAATCAAAAGACGTTATAAAGCCTATAAAAAAGAATTTGAAAAAGGTAGAGAATCCAAACTTACAATCAAAAGAATGGAAGAAATCATGAAAAAGATTTAAGTTCGATTCCCTGTTGGGGCGCATCTATTCTCATCACAACATCATTTAATTTAAATATACAGATTTCTAAAAAGAAAATATGGGTATGTTTGATTTGTTCAAAAAATTAATTAAGCAAAGCAAAGTTAAAGAACCTATTACTAAAAAACTTTCTTTTTCTGAAATTGAAGATTATATTAAAGATAAAATAAAAGAAAATGAACTTAAAGAAAAAGAAATCATTGATTCTGTTAAAAAAAAGATTGGTTCATTTAATGAAGAACTTAAGGGGAAAATAACTGTTTTGGAAAACTTTAATGTTGAATCAAAAAAAACACAAGATGAATTAAAATCTATTGTAAATGAAGGTAGGAAAAAATACACTGAATCTTTAGAAAATTTTATGATAAATTTGAATAAGATAGAAAAAGAAAATCTTGAAGAATTTATTTCTTATGTAAACAATATTTTTTTAGATTTTAATAAAAAATCACGTATGCATTATGAAAGAACAACTATTTTAATTGGGAAAGAAGCAGGAAGTATAAAAGACAGTTTAAAGATTTTTTCAAAAGAATTGATAAGAATTTTTGATAAAAATAAAAATATTGTGGATTTATCAAAATCACTTGTTTTTATTAAATTAAAAATTAATCAAATTAATCAAATTAATCAAATTCTTGAAGAGATTAAACAAAAAATAGAATTTCTAAGAAAAAAAATGATTGATGAAAGAAAGAAAGAAAGAAAATTTCTTGAAGAAATTGAAGAAGTTAAAAAAAGCCCTAATTATTTGGATTATTTAGATACTCAAGAAAAAATCAAACTTCTTGAAGAAGAAATTAGAACAGAGATTCAAAATTTAAGACAACTTATTGATTTTAAAGCATTGGCTAATTTTTATCATATTTTTGAAAATGAGATGATTACGATAAAAGAACATAAAGAAAATTTTGAAATGTCTTTTAGAAAAGACAATGGATTGAAAATTTTGAATTTATTAGAAAATTCTAAATTAAACAACAATAAAATCTCAGAAAAAACAGAATATATTAAGACTAAAAAAGAGAAATTAAAAGAAAATAAGCAAAAAATTATTAGAAATGAAATACAAAACTTAAACTCAGAAAAAACAAAGATAAGTAGGGAAATTGAAGAATTAGATATAGAAAAAGTAAAAGAAGAAAAAAGGCAGGAGAAATTAAAAATAGGTAAAGAAGAACCAATTGATGTATTAAAACAAGAACTGTCTAAATTAAATGTTGAAGTTATTTGAATTTCAGAAAACTCTAAAAAGACATTTTTCTTAAATTACATATGAGAAAAAAGAATAAACTTTCCAAGAAGAATATAAAATATCACATAGAGCACAAATCAAGATTAATTCTCCTTTTAATTGTCAAAATTTTATTTGTATTCCTTATCTCAATTTTAGTATTCGGAGGTATTTACTTCCTATTCAAAGATATTTTAGGTATTATTCCTGTATTTATTATCTCTTTTGGAATTGCTTCTATAATATACCTTTTTTTAATTATAAAGGTATTAAAATTATTCAAGTTTTGATAGATTAATTTATAATCCAAACCTTTAAAAGAAGTTTTTTCTTGATATTTTAGTAATTAAATTTTGTATAATTCAAAATGGAAGAACAAGAACAAAAAAATAAAGAAGTTCAGGAAGAAACTCAAAGTCCTGTAACTGAACAACCTGTACAAGAACCAGCTGTACAAGAACAACCTATTCAAGCAGCACCACAAGAACCAGCTGTACAAGAACAACCTGTTCAGTCAACTCCACAAGAACCTGTTCAAGCAGCACCACAAGAACCTGTTCAAACAGGAACAGTGGAACCAACACCGGCAACAGAGGGTGTTCCAGAACTTCCAGAACAACCACAAGCTTCTGAAGAAGGACAAGAAGCAAAAACTGAAGAAGTAAAACCTGAAGAAGGAACTTCTCAATAATTTTAAATTTTAAATTTTATTTTTCTTTTTTTTAATTTCAACAGATTTATATATCTCTTTTGTAATTTTAGATTATGGGGTTGAAAATAGTTCTTAGCATTGTTTTTTTTATGTTGGTAGTCATATTATTAGTATTTTACTGGATTTTACCGATTGGAGAGTTAATTGAATTCAGGGTTTCAGGGGGAAGTTCTAATTTTAGTTTAAACAATTCTTTTAACACAAGCATGCAATTTTATGAAAATATGAGATATAAATCTTCAGAAATCTCTTACAAAATTAACAGATGTGCTTTAGCAAGAGAAGATGAAATGAGAAGAGCTTTTTCTTTTTTAAAAAATCATACAATATTGAATTTTTATGAAGTAGAAGAAAATGAAGAAATAAGTGTGACGTGCGAGAATTCTGCAAAGGGTGAGGAAGGATTATTTATTGCAGGTGAAGGGGGAGTAACTAATGTTGTTATAACAGAAAACTTCAATGTTATTCTCAATGGAATGGTTATTCTAATAAGAGAGAGTAAATGTCCTGATCCACTTGTAGGTACTCACGAACTTCTACATACATTAGGATTTGATCATTCTGAAAATCCAAACAATATAATGTATCCCACAATAAATTGTAAACAGACTATTGGAGATGACCTTATTAAAAATATAGAATGGCTTTACTCATTTCCAACTCTTTCAGATTTATCTTTAGAAAATGCTTCTGCATCAATGAAAGGAGGATATCTTGATATTAATCTTACTGTAAAAAATCATGGTTTAAAGGATTCTGAAAATTCCACTCTTATTATTTATGCTAATAATAAATCCATAAAGGAATTTGGAATTGAACCAATATCAATAGGTAGTGGAAAAATGATTACCCTCTCCAAGATTTTTGTTTTACGAAGAAATATTCAAAAACTAGAACTCTTCATAAAATATAACTCTGAAGAATTAAATAAAAATAATAATAAAATTATGTTAGAAATAAAAAAATAAAGAAATAAAAAACACTTTAAACCTAATCAAGCTCTAGGTCATCTATGTTCTCATCAAACTCATCCTCGTCATCAAGCTTTTCAGAGACCAAAAATTCATTAGCCATTTTGAATCAACCCCATTTTTATTGCTTTTTTAAGATATAATATGCTTTTAAATATTTCTATAGGGGAATATCATTGTTAATTTTTCGGTTTGAATATTATTATATTAAAAAATTATTTTATCTTATTTAATCTTTCATCAATTTCTCTTTCAAGTTCTCTTTTATTATTTTTTAGATTTATTTATTTTCCTTAAATAATTTTCAAATTGTTTTTGTGCTATATTGATTATATTTTTTTAATTAATTAGTTTTGGAAAAATGTTTTAGAATTATAACAAAAAATATTTATATCATAGAATTTCTTTATTTATTAATGGATAAAAAAGGATTATCTCAAGTCATAACTGTTCTAATTATTATGCTCTTAACCATTGTGGTTATTGTTGTTGTATGGGTGGTCTTAAAAAATATTCTTTCTAAAGAAGCAGAAATATCAGAAGCAAAGGCTAGATTATTTTATGAACGTGTTGATATTAAAAAAATCCAATTTGATCCTAGTGACGAATTAAGCCTTATTATTAGTCTTCAAAAATTAACAGGAAAAATAACTTTAGAAGGTACGGAAATAATCACATCTGTTCCATTAGAAGTAGATATTATTTCGGTGGCAGATCTTTCTGGAAGTATGCGTGCATGTAATGATGTATCATGGTCTTGTTGTTATGGTACATTAGATGGTAATATCTATAGTGAAGGTATTTGTTATGGGATACTTTCAGATAAAATACCTAATTGCACCACACAATGTGGTGGAACATTGGTTGATGGATTAACATCAACACAAGACTCAAATAAACAATTAGTCAATAATCTTTTTGAAAAAGAAGGTGATAATCAACTGGGTTTAGTAGCATATAGTAATGATATAATAATGGGTTTTTCTTCAGATTTAACAAATGATAATAAATCATTAAGAGATATAATTGATTCGTGGGAAGCAGAAACATATACTTGTATTTGTTGTGGTATAAACGAAGCAATAAACAAATTAGAAGAGGGCTCTCTAGAAGACAAAATGAAAACAATTATTGTTATGAGCGATGGCGAAGCAAACAGAGAGTGTTCAGAACAAGGAACAGGTGATGCAAAACAAGATGCGATAAATGCAGCCCGTGATGCATACAATAGTCTTTCCAATCTTACAATTTATACTGTTGGCCTAGGAGAAGAAGTTGATAAATCAACAATGGAAGCAATAGCAACAGATTGCGGTGATGGGCAGAGTTTCTATACAGATAACATAGAGGAATTAATAGATATTTATGAAACAATAGCTGACCGAATTATAAAAAAATATAAATCTGAACATATTTTTAGTCTTCTAAAAATTAAATTTTATGGTGAATCTGGTTCTGTAACCAGAAATGTGGGTGTTCCAGACATCTTTGAAACAAAAAATTATGACTTTAATCTAACTGGGGAAGACATAATACCCCCTATTATAAAAATAGAAATATATCCTATAGTTATAGATAAATCAGGAAAAGAAATTATAGGTTTTCCATTAGATACTTGGGAGAAAAAATAAGTTTACTTTGAACGATTATTGAGATAAAATCTTTTCTTTTGGACTGAAAGGTATAATCCTTCCGCCGATAGTAGTTTTGGGAATGATATAGTTAACTACCTATTAAGGAGTTGAAAGCCCAAATCGTAAGATTAATTCAATGTGGAAATAGAAGCTCTGCAAGAACCCATAACAAGATTAAAAAACCTAGAATAATAGATAAAAAAACAAGGACAGATTTTTCTTTCTTTTTAGGAACACTTATAATTCCTGTTAAAAAAGAAGCTATTGCTGAAAAAACTGCAAGAGAATAAGGAATTAGAAGTTTAAGATTACTGAAAATTGTTGCCCCTCCTCTTTCTCCTAACTCAACCAATATAAAGAAGAATGCGAAAAAGATAAAAAAACCTAGAATTAATCCAACTGACCATTTACCCAATTGTGTTTTTGGCATAAAAGTAATTTTCATTTTTCCCTCTTTAATATGATTAAGGATTCTTAATTAATAAATCTAACTTTAAGTTACACACCTCAACCAGCAGAGTGGGGGGTTAAAATTATTTTCAAAAGAGGAAATTTTTCAATATCTCAAAAAGAGAAAAGCCAAATAAAAAGGAGATTGAAATTAACAAACCTATCACAAGAACAAAATTCAAAATAAATGTTTTGGAGAATAAAAAATCCCCCCTCCTGTAACCAAATTTTAAGTTCCTTTTTTAAAGGGATTGCAATGCCCACGCCGAGCAGAATCCATTTTATCTAATCAATGGGTGTGTTTTTTTATTATGAGGGATAAAATGAATGGCTCTTTATATAATTTTTGATTACATTACTAATCTTCAATAAAATAGTTCAACAAAAGAAGTAATTTTATAAATCTTCTAATTTATTTAATATAGACTAAAAATTTAATAAAATAAATAAAATGACCTTTTTTGAAGATAATGATCAATTTGAAAGCATTGTAAGAGAACTTTTTGGGGGTAAGGTTTCTAGAATTGGGAGAGATAATTATGAAGAAATTATAGAAAGTGAAAAAGAAGAGAGAGTTATAGATTTTATTCAGGATGAGAATTATATCTACCTTATTTTTGAGCTTCTAGGATATGATGAGAAAGATATTTCAATTTCAATTAAAGGTAGGGAACTTGAAATTATTGCTAAAAAAAGAAAGATGGAGGAAGTTCAAAACTATTTAATACAAAAACTTAATGAAGGACTTTTTATCAAAAAAAGTTTGCCTAATTTTATAAAAACAAAAAATTTTAAGCACACCATAAAAAATGGTATTTTAGAAATAGTGTTCATCAAAAAATGAGTAAAGAAAAATATTTTAATTTAGAAGTTGCAGAATCGTTACAAGAAGATATAGATAAGGGAATAGCTAGAATCCCTTCAAAAATAATGGATTCTTTTAAGCTAGTTTCAGGAGATATTATAGAAATTAAAGCAAAAACCTCCACAGTTGTAAAAGCTATGAGAACTATTAATGAAGCTGAAAATTATAAAACTATTAGGCTTGATGGGACAATAAGATCTAATATTGGGGCATCAATTGGAGATGAAATTAAGGCCACTCCAATAAAAATTATTGGAGCCAAATTAATTAAATTAGCTCCTTTACATGAAGTAAAGTTTAGTAACGATCCTACAGAATATTTTCATTCTAAACTTTTACATAAACCTCTTTCTACAGGTCAAAAAACAGTTATAGATGTTTTTGGAAATAGGCTTGAATATGTTGTATTAAAATCTAATCCTAAAGGTCATTTTATTGTTACTCCTTCTACAAAGATTGTTGTTTCTGATGAACCTTACTCTGGAGATCTTAAATCAACTGGAATTACTTATGAAGATGTTGGAGGATTAAAAAACGAAGTTGAATTGATTAGGGAAATGGTGGAACTACCGATGAATCATCCAGAAGTATTTCAAAAACTGGGGGTTGGAGCTCCAAAGGGAGTTTTACTAACAGGGCCTCCTGGAACAGGTAAAACTCTTTTAGCTAAAGCTGTTGCAAATGAAACAGACTCCTCTTTTTTTTATATTGCAGGTCCTGAAATTATGTCAAAATATTATGGTGAATCAGAAAAACATATTAGAGATATTTTTGAGAAAGCAGAAAAAAATTCTCCCTCCATAATTTTTATAGACGAAATTGATTCTATAGCTCCAAAAAGAGGAGAGGGCATTGATCAAACAGAAAAAAGAGTTGTAGCCCAAATTCTTACCCTCATGGATGGTTTAAAATCTAGAGGACAAGTTGTTGTAATGGCAGCAACAAATAGACCTGAGGATATTGATTCAGCTCTAAGAAGACCTGGAAGATTTGATAGAGAATTAAAAATTAATCCTCCTAATGAAGGAGGAAGGAAAGAAATTTTAAGGATTCATACTAGGGGAATGCCTCTTTCTAAAGATGTTAATTTTAATGAAATTGCAATAAAAACAATGGGATACACTGGAGCAGATCTAGAAATTCTTTGTAAGGAAGCTGGATTAAAATCTATAAAACCTTATTTTTCTGAACTAAAAAATTTACAAGAAAAAGTTCCCACTCAAATATTGGAAAAAATAAAAGTTAGAAGACAAGATTTTATTGATGCTATGAAAGTTGTTGAGCCCTCTGCCATGAGGGAAGTTTTGATTAATAAACCTCATGTTAGATGGAGTGATATTGGGGGATTGGAAAAAGCAAAAGAAAAATTAAGGGAATTAGTTGAACTGCCTCTTTTAAGACCGGATTTATTTAAAGAAGCTGGAATAAATCCTTCAAAAGGGGTGTTATTAACAGGACCCCCTGGAACAGGTAAAACTCTTTTAGCTAAAGCTGTAGCAACAGAGGCCACTTCCAATTTTATATCTGTAAAAGGACCAGAATTAATTAGCAAGTGGGTTGGCGAGTCTGAAAAGCATGTAAGAGAGATTTTTAAGAAAGCCAGACAAGTTGCTCCATGTATAATCTTTTTTGATGAATTTGATAGTATATCAAAACATAGAGGTTCTTCATTAAATGATTCTACAGAAAAAGTTGTAAATCAATTACTAACAGAATTAGATGGTGTTGAAGAACTTGAAAAAGTAGTAGTTATTGCAATTGACTCCATTGTTGAACTTGGAATACCTGACAAAAAAACGAGAGAAGAAATTTTTAAAGTTCATACTAGAAATATGCCCTTAGATAAATCTATTAAAATTTTAGATTATGCTAAAAAAACAGATGGTTGGACTGGGGCAGATATAGAAGCAATTTGTAGAAATGCTGGAATGAGTGCCATAAAAAGAGTTTATCAATCAAAGAAAAAAGAAAAATTAATAATAAAAAAAGAAGATTTTGAAGAAGGTTTAAAAGAAGTTTCAAAACAAATTGAGAAAGATATTAGTATAAAAAGTAAAAAAGAAGATAAAATAACTAAGAAGAAAAACTAAAATAACCGCTCTATCTTGGCTTTTAACAGAAAACTTGCATTGTTACCTTAATTGGTCTTTTATTTTAGTTTTATAAAAATTATTGCATTACAAGGTTATATCTGGGTTCGAATTCTGAAACCAGGATTAAAAATCCCTCCGCCCAGATTCGAACTGGGGATCTCCCGGGTACTGCTTTACCCGAAAACCGGCTTTTGGGGTTTCATAGTAATCATGATTGAATCTCCACCTTAGTTAAAAACTACAGCCAGGCGCTTTAACCACTAAGCTACGAAGGGTATTTTAAGAAATAAATACTGACTTTTAAAAGTTCTTATTCTTCAATATCTTTCTTTCTCTGCTCTGCTATAAAAAATGCGCGGTTTGATTCAGACTCATGAATTTCGCCTTCTTTTTCATATATAGCAGTTGCTGTAGGAAGTGCAAACTTCCCAATAACACCTATCTTAGAATAAATTATATATGATAAGACCCTCATTTCTCCTGGTTCAAGTTTTTCAAAATTCCATTCCATTCTTCTGTTTTTCTTGTCTATTTTTGATGGGTGGTCTCCTCCAAATCTTTCATAAATTTCAACCAAAGGAGGAAGTTTGTCCACGACATTAACTCTTTCAACATATTTCTTTGCATTGACTAAAACAGAAACTTTTAGTGCGAATTCTCCGCCCTTGGATTTTACAAAGGAAACTTTTTTCTTTAGAACAAGAGTTGTTTCATTGTATTTTTTAGTTAAAACAACAATAAAAATTACAAACAAAATAATTAAAAATGGAAACAACCAATTTGTTTTTACAACTATTTCCAAAGTTTCTCCTGGCATTATTTTCTCATCCCATGTATAATAAATAGTAGTACCATCTCTTTCCACAATCCCTGGTTCAGGATTAAAACTTGTAAAAAGCCGGGAGATAATATTTTTCTTTATTACTGTTTCAGATTGCTCAATAGTGTTTCCTGTATTTTTCTTCTCAATTATTTTCGTTGTTATTAAAAAACCAAAATCTTTTTTTGTTGTAGTAAGTATATTTTTTTCAACAAAGTTTATCGTTCCTTCAACTTCTACTTCTTTCCCCCCAATATTCATCTTTGCTGTCAAGGTATAAAATCCTGCCACTAATTCTTTAAAATCCTTTGAATTAAGTTGGATAGGAAATTCTTTCGTCTCTTCAGGTCCTAAAGAAAAACTTTTTTCAATGTTAAAAAAAGGAGAAGAAAAATTTATATCAATTTTTCCAAAATCAAAATTTTCTCTGTTCTTGATAAATATATTAATAGAATTTAATTCGGGGTCAATATTCTGAGAACCAATTAAAAGAGCATCTTGTAAATCAATTATCTTAAATGTAAGAGTTTCAGCAATTTCAGAAGAATCACTTGCTTTAATGTAATAAGTTATAGTATAAAACCCTCTTTCGCTAATTGAATTTAAAGGGATAATTTCAAGAGGAATTTCTTTTGTTTCTCCCTTTTTTATATGAACTTTTTCAGGAGATAGAAGAAATCCTAAAAAATTAAAAAATTCAAAATCACTTGAAATACCTAAATTAGTTATTTCTAAATCAAAAACAATTCGATTATTCAACTCTGCAATCAAAACTTCACCAGTGCTCTTTTTTTCAATTTCTAAATTTATAGCAAGAATTGTAGGAATAATTAAAAGTATTAGTAAAGAGATTAAAATAATTTTTTTCATAAAAAAAACAAAGAGGAATTCTATTTAAGGATTTCGGTGATAATCCTATGACCAAAATTTATTATTTTTTTCCTTCAAGATCAAGATAAGCTTTTGCTTGGCTCAGAAGTTCATCACAATCACCAGCAATTTTGCCTTTGTATTCGTCTACCCTAGAAGGAATTACCCATTTTTCATAAATTGCCCGAAGAAATTTGTTAAAAGCACTCATCTCAAATTTTCCCTTATAATCTCTCACAATAATCCCTTTAGTAGCGAGTTTTATAGAAGCTTTATTTGTCTTTATCTTTTTTCCACCCTGTGTAATTTCCACATTTTTAAGACCTTTCACATCAAATCTAACTTTCATATCAAACCTAAAATAATCTGTAAGTTCTTTTCCCCCCTCCCATTCAACAGTAATTTCTTTTTCATCTCCTTTTAACTTTTCCTCATATTTTGTTTCAGAGAGATCTAATCCTATCTCTTCAGTAATCCATTCATAACAAAACTTATAAAATTCTGAAAATGAAAAAATCCCAACAGATTTAATAGTGCTTGAAAATACTGTTTCTTTTTCTGCCATTATTTTATAAAGAAAAATATAATTTAAATAGTTAACTAAACCTCTTTTAGAATAACTATATTGAATTTTTACATGATTCACAAATTAACATTCCATTAACTCTATAAAGGAAATCTATTCCTCCGCATTCCTCACATATCCCTTCCATAGAAGTTTTCTCTTTCGCTTTCTTTATCCTTTTTAATTTTCTCACTTCTTCCCTAATTTTTGCAAATTCCTCAAGTTCTGGATAAAATTCTGGGTTAAAGTTCAAAATATCTTTTACAGTTACTATTCCAACAAGCTGGTTATTATTAATTACAGGAAGTCTTTTAAATTTCAGTTTTTTCATCTTGCTCATTGCTTCCCTAATAGTTGCAAAAGGTCTAACTGTGATAATTTTTTTAGGAGAAATATCTATAGCTTTTATATTTGCAAGATCTTTTCTTGATTTCTTTACAAGTGCCCACAAAATATCCTTTTCATTAATAAATCCAATAAGCTTTTTTTTATCAACAATAAGAATACTTCCTATTCTTTTCTTAACCATCTTCTTAGCACATTTCAAAAGATCGTCATTAGGTCCAACAGTTATAGGTTCACGAGTCATCACATCTGCAACTAATATATCTTTCATTATCTTATTAATATGTTTTTTGCTTATAAACTTTATGAGATTGTTTTCTATTACAACAATATTTAAATAAATTCTAAGAAGAATATAATTATGACAGAAAAACCAATGGTTCTTATGCCTGAAGATGTCCAAAGAATTCTCGGAAAAGACGCTCAAAAAAATAACATAATGGCTGCGAAAATGGTTGCAGAGATTGTTAAAACAACTCTCGGACCAAGAGGCATGGATAAAATGCTTGTTTCTCCAACAAATGACATAATAATTACAAATGACGGAGTTACAATTCTTGAAGAAATGCAAATAGAACATCCTGCTGCAAAAATGATGGTTGAAATTGCGAGGACACAGGAAGAAGAAGTTGGTGATGGGACAACAACAGCAGTAATGATTGCTGGAAAACTTTTAGAAAATGCAGAAAAACTTCTTGATAAAAAAATTCATCCAACTGTTATTACAAAAGGATATAGAATTGCTGCAGATAAATCTCAAGAAATTCTTTTAGATCTTGCTCTTAAAATAACTGCAGAAGATGACGATATTTTAAAAGAAATTGCTAAAACTGCAATGACTGGAAAAGGTGCAGAAGATTCAAGGGAAAAATTTGCAAGGATTATTGTTAAAGCAATAAAACAGGTGGAAAACAACGGAAAAGTTGATTTAAATGATATAAAAATAGAAAAATCAAAAAGAGATGGAATAAAAGATACAGAGCTTATTCAAGGAATAGTTCTTGACAAAGAAAAAGTATCTTACGACATGCCAAAAATTGTAAAAGATGCTAAAATTGCTCTTATTGACTTTACTCTTGAAATTAAAAATCCAGAAATTGATACAAAGATTTCAATCACTTCTCCAGAACAACTTCATGATTTTGTAATACAAGAAGAACTAGAAATTAAATCCATGGTAGAGAAAATAAAATTATCAGGAGCAAGTGTAATTTTCTGTCAAAAAGGAATTGATGATTTTGCCCAGTATCTTCTTGCCAAAGAAAAGATATATGCTTGTCGTAGAGTTGCTAAAAGTGATATGGAAAAAATAGCAAAAGCTACAGGAGGAAAAATTGTCAGCAATCTCAACGAACTAACTCCTTTTGAATTGGGAAATGCTGGAAATGTTGAAGAAGTAAAGCAGGGAGAAAACACTTTTACTTATATTAAAGAATGTCAAAATCCAAAAGCATTAACAATTCTTATTCATGGGGGTTCAGAACATGTTATTGATGAAATAAAAAGAGCAATAAAAGATGGTTTAGGAGATGTTGCATGTACTCTACAATCAGGATTAATTGTGTCTGGAGGAGGTGCTATAGAAATAGAACTTGCAAAAAGGCTTCGTGAATTTTCACAAGGTTTAAGCGGAAGAGAACAACTGGCTGTTGAAGAATTTGCTTCTGCTCTTGAGTTTATTCCAAGTAGTCTTGCAGAAAATGCAGGATTAGACCCTATTGACATAATAACTGAACTTAAATCAAGGCATGATTCAGGAGAGAAAAATGCAGGTCTTAATTTATTTACCAACAAAATTGAAAATGTTCTTGAAGCAAGAATTATAGAACCTTTAAAGACAAAAAGTCAGGCTCTAAATTCAGCTAGCGAGGTCTCAATTATGATTTTAAGAATAGATGATATTATTTCTTCAACAGGTAAAGAGTCTTTAGGAACAGGTTTAAAGCAAGGTAAAGAAAAAATTTCTCCAGATTATGGGGATTTCTAAACTTTTATAAAATCCTTCTGTTTTCTTACTTTAGAAAAATGAAAAAAGATAAGAATTATGATTTTGTAATTCTAGATGCTGCGGGTGCTGGTTTAGCAGCTGCTTACAGTGTATGAATATATAAAAAAGAATAGGATTTTTACACCTTGATTATTCAACCAAAACCTTTTCCTCAATTATTCTAGAAATAGGTTTTCCTGTTTTTTCCTTTAACTTCTTGAGCTTGTTTATAGTATCTACTGAAAGAGTTATATCTATTCTTTTTCGCTGAAACCCAAGTTCTCCTGTCTTATCATAATTTTCAAGAGCTTCAAAGGTTTTTTTATGTTTTTTCAATATTTTTTTAATTTCATTTAATTGCATTTTTTAGCCTCCTCTCAATTTTCCTTATATCATTAATATTTTGTTTTGCTATTGAAATAAGATGATGGGTTAATAATTCTTCATTTATTTGTTTATCATATTTATTTGCAAAAGCATAGGCAACAAATGCTGCTGTTCTTTTATTTCCGTCTGAAAATGGATAATCCACTAATATTGCTCTCCACAGATAGGCTAATTTTTTATACATACCTAATTTCTCGTTCTCTATTCTTAAAAAAGCAAAGTCTAAACTAGAACCACTTCTAAGATTACCTTCAAATCCATGATTAATTCTAAGCAGGTCTTTCTTACCAATATTCATACACATAAATAATGGATAGTTAGTATTTTAAATCTTTTTATTTAAAGGAATATTTATAAATCTCTCTCTTGTTTTTGAAAAATGGCACTAGATTTTGAAAAAGAAAAACTGGTTGAAGAACTAAAAAAAAGAAAACCCAAAAAAGTTCTTGTCCAGCTTGCAGAAGGAATCAAGCAAAATTCTGGAGAAATTAAAAAAGAAATTGAAGAGCTTGGAATTAAAGTAATATTTTCAGGAGAAACTTCCTGGGGTGCTTGTGATATTGCTATAGATGAAGCAAAATCTGTCGGAGCAGATTTAATAGTTCATTTTGGACATGCCCAATTCATCGAAACATCTTTTCCAGTAATTTATGTAGAAGTTAAAGACATACTTGACTTGAATTCTCTTCTCGAAAAATCTTTAGAATTTTTCAAAGATTACAAAACCCTCGGATTATCTTATTCTATTCAACATCGCCATGATATTGATAAAGTAATAAAATTCTATGAAGAAAAAGCCAAGAAAATTATTTTATCAAAGAAAAAAGGAACAAATGCTTATGAAGGGCATATAACTGGCTGTAATTATCAAGGTTTAAAAGAAATTCAAAACCAAGTTGAATGTTTTGTAATTATTGGGAATAGATTTCATTCAATCGGCGCAACCCTTGCTGTAAAAAAACCAGTTTTCCTTATTGATGTTTATAATGATGAAATAAAAACAATGGAGGGGGTAAAAGATGAAATCTTAAAACAAAGGATAGTCGCTATTGAAAAATTAAAAGACGCGAAAAATATTGGGATTATAATTGGAACAAAATGTGGACAAAAATTCGGCTCTCCTGAAAAATTAATAGAAAAATTAGAAGAAAAAGAAAAAAATGTTACAATTATCACAATGAATGAATTAACTCCTGAAAAAATTATGAATTTTTATAAGATAGATGTTTTCATAGAACTTGCATGCCCGAGAATTGCACTTAACGATTTTGCAAATTATCCAAAACCAATTTTAACAAGTAGAGAGGCTGAAGTTGCATTAGGAGAAATTTCCTGGGATGAAATTTTAGAACAAGGCCTATTATAAAAACAAAACATTAATAAAGGTTTTTCTATAAATTATGGAATAAAATAAAATGGATAAAGAAAAAAAAACATTGTCAATAAAAATAAAGAAATCAGATTTATGGAAATATTCAACATTTTTGCTTTTAATTATTGTAATTATCTTGCTTTTTCTAAATTTTTCGAATTTTGAAATTACAGGAAAAACCATTTCTGGAGAAGAAGTTGGAGAAAATTTAATAAATTATTTCTCATCTATAGGTTATGATGGACTTGAAGTTTTAGGTGTTCAAAGTTTTGGCACAATGTATCTGATAAAAACCAACTATGAAGGACGAGAAGTTCCTTTTTATATCACTAAAGACGGCTATATTATAGGAAATTCCCTGATTTCGATTATTCCTGAAGAAGAAACTGAACCAAGTGCTAACCAACAAACAGAAATTATAAAATCCGATAAGCCACTTGTTGAATTATTTGTTATGAGCTATTGCCCTTACGGAACTCAGGCTGAAAAAGGAATTATCCCTGCTATTCAAACTCTGGGAGATAAGATTGACTTCAAACTAAGATTTGTTTATTATCTAATGCATGGTGAAAAAGAAGCTGATGAAAATCTGAGAGAATATTGTATTCAAAAAATAGCTCCTGAAAAACTGTTAGATTATATGAATTGTTTCTTAGAAGGAAATGGAGTTGAATCTGATGGATACATTTCTGAAGGAAATGACGTGGATTATTGTTTAACTAAGGCTAACATTGATAAAAGTGCTTTAGAGATTTATATGGCTAAAGCAAATAAGGAGTTCTCTATTAAAGAAAACTTAGAAGATAAAGATTCTTGGTTAAGTGGACATTATCCCTTATTTGATATAGATGCCAAACTAAACAAACAATATGAAATAGAAGGAAGCCCAACACTTATTATTAACGGAAAAAAAGTTTCAAGCTCGAGGGATCCTGCTTCTTATTTAAGCATAATTTGCCAGGCCTTTACAGAAACACCTGAAGAGTGTGCTACTAAATTGTCTTCAGAAACACCTTCACCTTACTTTGGATGGGAAGGAACAGGAACTTCAACAACAGCCCAGTGTTAAAAAAACGAATAAAATTTTCTTTTAAAATATTATGAAATTCAGTTTTAAAGAGAAAAAAGATTTATTTTTTGCAGGTATTATGATATCTTTAGCTTTTGCTATTCTTCTGTCTGGTGGATTAGGAGGAATTTTAAGTTCAAATTTTTACATTGTTTTTGTAATTGCTTTTTTTACAGCAGGGACAGGATTTTTACTCCATGAATTAATGCACAAATATGTTGCTCAAAGTTATGGGTTATTTGCAGAGTTTCGTGCATATTACAAAATGTTATGGATGGCCATAGCTTTTTCATTTTTTGGTTTTATTCTAGCTGCCCCAGGAGCAGTTTATATTCGTGGAAATATCAACAAAGAAAAAAATGGGAAAATCTCTATAGCAGGCCCTTTAACCAACCTTGTGCTTGGATTTCTGTTTTTGATTTTTCTTTTAATTCTAAATTCAGAAGGAATTTTAAGATTATTTCTGGAATTTGGATTAACAATAAACTCTCTTCTTGCTGCATTTAATATGATTCCTGTTCTGCCTTTTGATGGTGCTAAAGTTTTTGCGTGGAACAAAAAAGTCTATACAATAACCATTATTTTAGCAGTAGGATTGTTCTTTCTAAGCTGGTTTATTTAACAAAAAAAGATTATAGAACTTCTTATCAAAAGGTTTAAAAGAAGAGTGTTTTTTGGAATTATATGGTAGGAGAGTTAGAACAAAAATCCCTATTTAAATCTGAATCTACTATTAACAATAATCCACTTTTTGAGGTTGAAGAATCTCTTCCTTATAAAATCACACCAAATCTTTCTGTTGCTTTTGGAGTAACAAAAAAAGGTTTGCTTGAAGGAAACTATAGAACTCTAGAAAATATTTTTTATGGAATAAATAATTTAGGAATCCCTATAGAAATGTTAGTCATAGAAAATCCTGATGAAATTTTGGCAAATTATTTTGCTGCCGGTAAATTAAAGAGACATAATAGACATCTTAGTTTAAATCTTCCCCATGATTTTTTACCATTAATAAACGCGCTCAATAAACATTCTTATCCAGATGGATTTGCCAGTCTTGCACATAATTTCAGAAATTATTTTAACAAAAATCCTGGAAAACAAAAAGAAAGATTAAGTATTTTAGAAAAAACTACAAAAGATGAATTTATTGCATCATTTTTTAGCCCATATAAATTTTCAAATAAAGATGTAGAATTTAATCATGATTTTTATGATCCTAATTTTGATGGAAGAGATAAGGGAATTTATGTAAATAAAATTTATGAAAAATTTCTCAGTTTAAGTCAGGAAGTTAAGGAAATTTAAATAAATTATCATTAAAAATTAAAGTTTCCCTTTCTTCAAACAATTCTGAACAGCATTGAGAGAAAGACATGCACATTGCATTTTTAAAGGAGTTACATCCACATCTAAAAGTTTCAAAAGATCTTTGTTTTTTAGATTGTAAATATCTTTAACTTTCATTCCTTTGATTTTTTCAGTAAGTTTTGATGCAAAAACAATACAAATCAAACATCCTGTGCTGAAAAATTTAGCATCTCTTATAATATTATTTTCAACTCTTAAATAAATTGACATATCATCCCCACAAATAGTGTTTATTTCAGAACATTTATGAGTAGGATTTAATAATTTCCCAAAATTTTTAGGATCTTTCCACAATTCAAGAATTTTTTCGTTGTACATATTTTTATTTTTCATTTTAATGCCTTTTTTATCGCTTCAAGTGGAAGAAGAGCACATTTAATTCTAGTGGAATTTATTCTTGCTCCAAATAGTTTCTTTATATCATCTTTATCTAAATTTTTTATATCTTTAATCTTCATTCCTTTGATTTTTTCAATAAGAAGAGAAGCAACAACTGTGCTAAGAATACATCCACTTCCGCTAAATTTAGCATTGATTATTTTTCTATCCTTAACAATAATTTGAACAGTTATCTCATCTCCACATATAGAATTGTGCTCTGTTGCTTCAAAATTGGAGTTTTCAAGAGATCCAAAATTAGAAGGATTTTTATATAATTCAATAACATGCTTAGGATATATATCTTTATAATTTAATTTTTCCATTTTTATTCTAATTTATTCCTTATCTTTTTCAAAGCATCTGTTAATTTATCTATTTCTTCAAAAGTATTAAATATTGAAAAACTTATTCTTGTAACACCCTGGGGAATTCCAAGCTTTTTCATAAGAGGCATTGCACAACAATGTCCTGCTCTTACTGCAATTCCTTTTTCATTCAATAAAGAAGAAACATCGTGAGGATGAATTTTTCCAAGATTAAAAGAAATTATTCCTGTGCTTTTTTCTGAACCTGGATTATAAATATTCATTTCAGGGATTTCTCTAAGTTTTTTTAAAGCATATGTTGTTAGATTTCTCTCCAAATCAGCAATATTTTTCAAACCAATTTTTTCCAAATACCTAATAGCTTCTCCCAATCCAATAGCCCCAGCTATGTTCTGTGTACCAGCCTCAAACTTTTCAGGAAGTTCTGTCCATTCTGCACTTCCCCATTTAACTTTTTTTATCATTCCTCCACCAAAATTAAAAGGAGGCATCTTTTCAAGAATCTCTTTTTTTCCATAAAGAATTCCCATTCCTGTTGGCCCAAGCATTTTATGAGATGAAAATGCTAAAAAATCACAGTCTAGTTTTTTAACATCTGTTTTTATGCTGGAAATACTTTGTGCAGCATCAACAATAGTTATTGCGCCATGGCTTTTTCCCAATTCAACAAGTTTTTTTATAGGATTTATAGTTCCCAACACATTAGAAACAGAAGTAAAAGAAAGAATTGCTGTCTTGTTTGTAATCTTCTGCTCAGCATCTTTCATATCAAGAGTAAAATCTTCCTTTATTTTTATTATCTTTAACTTCATTTTATTTTTCTTTGCAAATTGTTGCCATGGAACCAAATTAGAATGATGCTCCATCTCTGTCAAAACAATCTCATCTTTTTCCTTGGAAATAACAGATGAAAGTGTATAAGATAATAAATTAAGAGATTCTGTAGTATTTTTTGTAAATATAATTTCCTCTGGAGAAGAATTTATGAAACTAGCAATTATCTCCCTAGCATTGTTATATTTTATCATTGCTCTTTCAGCAAGAGTATAAAATCCCCTCTCAACATTTGCATTATCTTTTTCGTAAAAATCTATTATTGCCTTTATAACCTGCTTTGGCCTTTGGGATGTCGCAGCATTATCTAAATAAATCAAATTTTTATTATTTTTAAAAATAGGAAAATCTTTTTTCAACTTCTTTGCTATCTTATTATTCATTCTCATTTTAATTGACTTTATTAAAACTCTTTAGAATATATTTAAATATTTTTATATATGTATATTATTAACTTGTTTAATCACCTGCCTGAGTTGGACAATGGTGGTCCGCGTGGCTCGAACCCACGTTTCTGAAAAGATATCCAGGTTCGATTCCTGGCTCGGGCG
>JAFCCD010000017.1 GCA_017610405.1 Nanobdellota archaeon
GAAAAATGCACAAGAATCACTTATTTTTCTAATAAAAGGTTCAAAACATTCAAATGTCTATAAACATCTTGAAAAACACCAAATAAAACCGGTTATTGACTTGGGATTGAAAGAATAAGTTTTAAATACAATTTTTCTCTCATAAAATCAGGTCCCGGTAGCTCAGTTGGTCAGAGCGAACGGCTGTTAACCGTTAGGTCGTAGGTTCGAGTCCTACCCGGGACGTTTTTCTAAAAATGAAGTCAAAAAGAGTTCTAATCGCGATGTCTGGAGGAGTTGATTCAAGTGTAGCAGCCCTAATAATGAAACAAAAAGGGTATGAAGTTATTGGTGCTTTTATGAAAAACTGGTCTGATACAAAAGACAAATTTGGAGAATGTACCTGGAAAGAAGATAGAAAAATGGCTATGAAAATTGCTTCAAAACTTAAGATCCCATTAATTACTCTTGATTTTGAAAAAGAATACAAAAAATATGTCATAGATAAAATGTTCAAACTTTATAAAAAAGGCATTACTCCAAATCCAGATATAGATTGTAATCAAAAGATAAAATTCCCTCTTCTTTGGAAGGTTGCAAAAAAGCTAGGAGCAGATTATATTGTTACAGGACACTATGCACGAATAAAAAAAATAGGGAAAAATTATGAAATGCTCAGAAGCACAGATGAATCCAAAGACCAATCTTATTTTCTTTATCGCTTAACACAAAAAGACATATCTCATAGTTTATTTCCTATAGGAAATTATACAAAAAAGGAAGTTAGAAAAATTGCAGAAAAAAACAAATTTCTAAATTTTGATAGAAAAGGAACAGTGGGAATTTGCTTTGTAGGAAAAATAAATCTCAAGGATTTTCTTCAGAAAAAAATAAAACCCAAAAAAGGAAAAATTTTGAATTCAGAAGGAAAACAAATAGGAGAACACGATGGAATTTATTATTATACAATTGGTCAGAGGCTTGGGCCAAGATTTGGAATTGAAATCGAGCGTGGAAAAGGGAAAAAACTAAAGCGATGGTATGTTGCAAGGAAAAATTTAAGAAAAAATGAAATTATTGCAGCACCAGAAGAACATCCTCTTCTTTACAGAAAAGAAATTTTAATTAAAAATTCCCACTGGATAAATAAATTACCTAATAAAAATAAAATTCATACTCTCAAGGCACGTATTCGTCAAGTCGGTGAGTTACTAACCTGCAAACTATCATATAACAAAAATAAAAAACATTATAAAGTAATTCTCAAAAAACCAATAACAGGAGTTTCAGAAGGACAAGCAATTGTTCTTTACTCTGGAAAAAAAGTTTTAGGTGGAGGGGTTATTGGATTTTAACACACTAATAATATTTTTATACTCTTATTCATTCTTTAAAATATGGAACTTAATAAAGCAATTCAATCAAGATGCAGCGTAAGAAAATTCAATTCAAAGAAACCAGATTGGAAAAAAATTATAGAATGCATTGATTCTGCAAGGTATGTTCCAATGGCAGGAGGAAATTATTCATTAAAATTTATTCTTGTTAATGAACCAGATAAAATAGAAAAAATTAAAGATGCATGTCAACAAGATTTTATTTCTCAAGCACATTATGTCGTTGTTGCATGTTCAAATCCATCAAGAACAACAAATGCCTATGGAAAGCAAGGAGAAACTTATACAAGACAACAGGCAGGAGCAGGAATTCAAAACTTTTTATTAAAAATAACAGAATTAGGACTTTCAACTTGTTGGGTTGGTTACTTTGTAGAAAGCCAAATTAAAAAGGCATTAAAAATTTCAAAAGAAATAAATGTTGAGGCAATTTTCCCAATAGGATTTGAATATGAAAAAAAACGTACGAGAAAAACAAAAATAGATTTAGATAACATACTTTACTTCAATGAATATGGTCAAAAAAAGATGAAAAATCCAAAAAGCATGGATGTTTAAGATATTTCTATTATTTTTTATAAAAAAAGAAAAAGCCTGGAAAAAAAATAACTCCAGGGAATAAAAATTATTTATTTGGGCTAACCTTACTTATTTAAGTTTATCTCCAGACTTCTATTCCAAAATCAGATAATTCTTTTGAAACAGCTTCATGAGATTCTTCTGCAGACTTTCCAAGTAAATAAGGCGACTTAACACCTGTCATAATAGTAATAACTCTAACTCTTCCTGTAAACTCTTTACTAATCCTAGCACCAATTATCACGTTTGCTTCGGGACTAAGGTTGTCTGAAACAATTCTTCCAATCTGGTCGAATTCTTCTAATTTCAAGTCAGGACCACAGGTAACATGTATCAATGCTCCATTCGCCCCCTTATAATCCACATCAAGTAGAGGATGTGTAAGGGCTTGTTTGACAGCTTGATTAACACGCTCAGAAGAATTATCTTCTCCTATACCAATAACAGCAACACCTCCATTTTTCATAATTGCTGAAACATCGGCATAGTCCAAATTAATTAAACTTGGTAGAGTTATTGTCTCTACAATTCCTTTTACCATTGTACTTACTAGCTCATTAGCAACAGCAAAGGCTTGTTCAATAGGTAATTGTCCAGCAATATCAACAAGTCTGTTGTTATCAAGAACAATGCATGTATCTGTAACTTCTCTAAGTTCCTGCAATCCAAATTCAGCCTTATCCATTCTTGCTCTTTCAGGTTCAAAAGGCATTGTGACAACACCTATTACAACTGCGCCTGTTTCTTTAGCAAGCTGGGCAACAACTGGTGCTGCTCCTGTTCCAGTTCCACCACCCATTCCTGCAAGAACAAATACCATATCTGCTCCAGAAACAGCTTTCTTCAAATCAGAAAGAGCTTCTTTTGCAGCTTCTCTTCCTGTCTGAGGTCTTCCTCCTGCACCTAATCCCCTAGTCAATTCTTTACCAAGAAGAAGTTTCTCATCTGCTTTTGAAACACTAAGATGCAATGCATCTGTATTTGTTGCATAAACAGTAGCGCCATTGATTCCTTTATTAAAAAGCCAAGTTATTGCATTACAACCCATACCACCAACACCGATAACTTTAATATTGGCCTTTCCAGCTTTCAAATCATCAAAGTTAATACTGTGTGTCTCTGCGTTTTGTATTGCCTCTTTTGTAAAATCTAATACCATTTTTTAACCTCCTTACATTTTTTAATGTTGGAATTATTCTTCTATCAAATCTTTTTTGGAAAGATTTAAATAGTTAATCCATTTCCAACTATTAATAAAGAATTCACCTCAAAATATAATTTATCTCACCGCCAAGTTGAATAAATTAATATTATAGAAAATAAAGTACCTTCTTCTTTAAAAATATTTTGTTTTTAGAGTATAATGTTTTAAAATTACAAAAAATGAAAAAAAAATATTTTTCTTGAAAAAAATTTAATATTTATTCTTTTTTTAGAAGATTACAATACTGAACTAAAATATTCTCCTTCACAACTCTCTGCAAGTTCCCAATCTGAGCTTGAAAAGTTACCTACTTCCCAATTTCCCAAGAGAGATTTTAGATTAGAGGGAATAAATTCACACACTCCTTCTCTCCCTTCTAAGGAATCTGATAGTATATTACTTTCCTGTTCTTGTTGATCTATCTCTTCTTGAGTCACTCCCCCATCCAACAATTGTTGGATTAATTCATCAGTATAATTTACATGTTGTTCTTCTGTTCTTAATTTAAAAATACAATTAGTTCCTTGTTTCCCACTTATCCCATAATAAGTAGTTGTTGTAATATCTAATCCAAAAAGATTTATGGTAGATATAATAGTATAATCCGCTAAATCACAATTTTCTGAAGCATCTATAAAACAACCCCAACTTTCACAAAGAATAATAGATGGTTGAATACTTGGATCTGTATTGGATAAAGGACTTTCTTCTGTTTCTTCTCCTGAGAAAAATAAAAATAATGAGACCACTCCTCCCACAACAATAATAAAAATTATTCCTAAAATCAAAGATAATTTTATACCTTGCTTTTTTTTAGGTGGCTCTTTAGAAATTTGGTTATATTTATAATTTCGTTGTGATAGAAATTTACGATTATGTCTAACAGGTCGCCTTCCATTCATAAAAATAAAAAAGATACAGAATTTATAAAGATTCTCAAAACTCTAATCTCACTCTTTTTCAAGAATTTCTGCCTTAATCCCTTCTTCCTTACACAATTCAACAAATTCTTTTGCATCGTTTTCATCGCCGATAATTTCTCCCCAATGCATTGGAATTGCTAAATTAGGTTTTATCAGTTTCGCAGCTTCTGCAGCTTCCTCTGCATTCATTGTAAATCTTCCTCCAACAGGAAGTAAAATAACAAACTCTTTATTAGGTTGTTTATATCCTGTAAGTTTTTGCATTTCAGGAATAATATCTGAATCTCCTGCATGATAAATAATAACATCATCTATTTTAATCACATAACCAACCCAAGATTCATCTTTAGAATGAAAATGTTTATCAATGTTATAAGCAGGAACTGCAAAAACTTTTACTTCTCCAAAATCAAGTTCTTGTCCTGGCTCAATTAATTCTATTTTGATAGGAACATTAAACTTAGCAATCTTACTTTGGCAATCAGGAGTAATTACAATTTTAGTTCCTTCTTTTATTATTTTTCCAATATCTGGAAAACTACAATGATCATAATGGCTGTGAGTTATTAGAATTATATCTGCCGGCTCTAAATCTCCCTTTATATTATAAGGATCTATATAGATTACCTTGTTATTTTTTATCAAAAAACCTGCATGCCCTAACCATCTAAGCTCAATACCCTTAATTCTCATAGATTAAGAAAAAATTGTTAAGTTTTTAAGGATTTTGATATTTTTACAGATTCTTTAAAAAAGATGAGAGAGAAAATTTAGATATGACACCTAATTAATCTTCTTTGTTTTCGTCTTCATTCTCAGAACTTTTTTCATCGCGTTTTTCCTCTTCTTTTGCTATTTCTTCAGGAACTCCGCTTTCTTTAATATCTTTGGTTATTTCTTCAGAATCTTCTGGTTTTTCTTCTTCTTCTTTTTCTTCAGAATCTTCTGGTTTTTCTTCTTCTTCTTTTTCTTCAGAATCTTCTGGTTTTTCTTCTTCTTCTTTGTCTTCAGAATCTTCTTTACCTTCTTCAGATTCTTCTTCAGATCCTTCTTCAAATTCTTTCTTTTCTTCTTCGTCTTTAAATTCTTTTTTTTCTTCGTTTTCTTCCATGTTTTTATTGTCTTCTTCCATTTGAATACCTCCTTTAAATAAGATTCATATTGGATAATATTTAGGGTTTTTAAAGATTTCTTACTCTAATAAAGAGATACATCAAGGCTTCCATCTCATCATTGTTCTTGGGAAAGGAATAACATCTTTTATGCTATCTGTTCCACAAATCCATTGTAAAACCCTTTCTATCCCAACACCATATCCTGAATGAGGAACAGAACCATATTTTCTAAGATCAAAATAAAATTTATAATCTTCTGGTTTTTCACCTTCTTCTTTCAAATTTTCAGACATTTCTTTTATATCTAAACTTCTTTCACTTCCACCAACAATTTCTAAACCACAACCAGGAGCAAGCATATCAAAACCAAGAGCTTCGTCTGTTTTCTTAGGGTCTTTTGGCTTATAAAAAGCCATTATCTTTTTAGGATAATGAGTTATTACAACCGGGGTGTCAAAATGCTGCATTAATTTTTGCTCTTCAATTGTCCTTAGATCTTTTCCAAATTTAATATTAATCTTATCTTTTTCTTTCAAAATTTTCAAAGCGTCTCTATATTTTATCGTCGGCCACTTCTTCTTAGTAATCTCTAATATTTTTTGAGTATTCTGGCCTAAAAATCTCAATTCTTTTGCACATTCTTTTACTGTTTTCACTATACAATATTTAATCTCTTCTTTTGCAAATTCTGTTATCTCACCAAGTTTCCACCAAGCAACTTCTGTTTCAGCCATCCAAAATTCAGACAAATGTCTAGATGTCTTTGATTTCTCCGCCCTAAAAGTAGGACCCATATTGTAAACTTTTTCTAAAGCAAATACTGCAGCCTCTCCATACAACTGCCAGGTCTGGGCAAGATAAACTTTATTTCCATAATAATCTACTTCAAAAACAGTACTTCCTCCTTCAGATTGCGTTGGTTGTAAAATAGGTGCATCAAATCTATAAAATCCTTTTTTCTTAAAAAATTCATCTCTTGCCTGAATATAACTGCTTCTAATCTTCATCAGGGCAACCATCTTCCTACTCCTCAACCATAAATGCCTTCTATCTCCAAGAAGTTCTTCATTCAAATCTTTCTGAATTGGGAATTCATGAGATTCTCCAATAATCTCAATCTTATCTGCTTCAATTTCATAATCTGTTGGAGCTCTCTTATCTTTTCTAATAGTTCCTTTCACTTCAATTGAGGCTTCAACTTGTAAGGCATCAATATCTTTCCATTGTTTTTTGAATTTATCTTTCTTAAAAACACATTGAATAATTTCGCTACTATCTCTTAAAACAATAAATATTAATTCCTTACTTCCCCTCTCACGATAAATCCAACCACGCACAGCTACTTTTCCACTTCCTTTTTTCATAGCTTCTTTAATTGAAATGAATTTTTCTTTTACCATTTTTTAAGGTGTTAATCTCTTCCTATCTCTTGGGAATAAAGTTCCTTCCCGAATATTATTCAAAGACAACATTGCTTGAGTTAATCGTTCAAGCCCAACACTCCATCCAGCATGCATAGGTGCACCATATCTAAAAGCGTCAACATACCACTTAAAATTTTCTAGATTTAATTTTTTTGATTTTAATTGTTTTATTAAAAGATCAGGAATATGAACTCTTTGCCCACCAGAACTAATTTCAACACCTCCATAAATAGCATCAAAACCTCCAGAAACACCTTTTCCTTTTGGCCAAATATAAAATGGTTTTAATTCAATTGGCCATTCATATGTGAAAATAATCGTGTCTGGAAATAAAGAGCAAAGCTTTCTTTCTGCTTCTGGTTCAAAATCATCACCTTGTTTTATTTTAATTCCTTTTTTAGAAAGCAAATTAATAGCTTCTTTATAAGTAAAATATTTTGCCTTTGGAACTTTTAATTTAAGTTCTAATAGTTTTAATTCTTTAGAACAATCTTTAATTACTTTTTTTACAATATATTGGATAACTTTTTCCAATAATTTCATTATTTTAATATCATCATAAAACGCACATTCGATATCCATCTGTCTTATCTCATTAATATGTTTAGAAGTATCATGTTTTTCAGCCCTCCAAATTGTATTTGTAGAAAAAACTTTTTCCAAAGAAATTGCCATGAGTTGCTTGTATAATTGGGGACTTTGAGCAAGATATGCCTGTCTTTCAAAATATTTAATTTCAAACAAATCAGTTCCTCCTTCAGTTGATGTTCCAATAATTCCAGGAGGCTGTATTTCTATAAATCCTTTTTCATAAAAAAACTCTCTAAAACCATTTATTATTGCTGATTGTATTTTAAAAATGGCTTTTACTTTTGGCTTTCTTACATCTAAAGAACGATAATCAAGTCTTTTATCCAAACCAGTAGTTATTGCTTTCTCATTAACTTGAATTGGGAGTTCTTCTGCCTTGCCCAGAATTTCCAAATTTTCTACCTCAATTTCAATATCATGTCTTGCATGTTCTGCCTTAACATTTGCTTTCTTAACTCCTCCTTTTATTTCAACAACACTTTCAAGACCAAGATTTGTAATCTTCTTGATTAGCTTTTCATCTTTAATTACACATTGAATAAAACCTGTAAGATCTCTAAGAAGAAGGAATTTCATCTTAGAAAGCCCTCTAAGTTCGAAAATCCACCCTTTCAACAAAACTTTTTCACCTACTTTTAAATCTTTAATATAGCTTCTTTCCAT
>JAFCCD010000004.1 GCA_017610405.1 Nanobdellota archaeon
AAGACACATCTGGAGGAACATCAGAAGAAATTTGTTTAACTAATAAAGAATGCCAGCAATATCTTGGAGAAAGAGTAGTTGAATTAGTAAAAACTAAAAAAGGAGCAATAAATGATGCGGATGTTAAAGCAGATACAGGAGCAAAATCTTTTGAATGTTTGGTTTTGCAGGTCGCTGCTGTAGAAAGTGACATAAGACATTGTGATCAATATAAAGATTCAAATGGAAATCCATTATATTGTGATGAGAATAAAGATGAACTTGTAGGGGGAGATGGTGGTAATAGTCTGGGAATAATGCAGATAAATACATTAGAACATCCAAATGTAGATGTTGAAAATTTTGAGGAAAATGTAGAATACGGGATTAATTTATTGATTAATGGATATTCTTTAACATCTAAAGAGTATATTTGCAATGGAAAAACCTATCAAGGATGGGCTCGTGCTTTAAGAAGTTATAATGGATGGAATACTAATTGTAGTAAAGGAAATATAAATTATGTCGAAGATGTTATTTCTCATAAAAATGAGATAGAAAAATTGTTTCCTGAATTATGCGGAGACTAGGATTCGAACCTAGGTAAGCACTAAGCTAACAGGTCCTAAACCTGTCCCGTTTGACCACTCCGGCATCTCCGCTTAAACTATAATTATTCTGAGAAAAATCAATATAAAAAGATTTACTTCTTGGTTTTCATCTCTGCTTCTTTTTGTTTTATCTTCTCTTCAAGATTAAGTTTTTCTATTAATTCTTTATAACGATTTCTAATTGTTACTTCTGTTATTCCTGCAATATCTGCAACTTCTCTTTGAGTTTTCTTTTCATCATTTATCAAGGCTGCTACATAAAGTGCTGCAGCCGCAATTCCTGCAGGACCTCTACCTGAAGTTAATTCAACCTCTTCTGCTCTTTTTAAAACTTTTAGAGCATCATTTTGCGTTTTTGGAGAGAGTTTTAGAACAGAAGAAAATCTTGAAATATAATCTTTAGGAGCACTCTGTTTTACTTTTATTCCAAGTCTTCTTATTATAAATCTGTAAGTTCTTCCTATTTCTTTTCTTTCTATATCAGATGCAGTAGCCATTTCGTCAAGGGTTCTTGGTATATTATAAGATCTACAAGCAGCATAAAGGCATGCAGCTATTACAGATTCCATACTTCTTCCACGCACAAGCCCTCTTTGCAGAACAAAATTATAAATTCTTGCAGCATCATCTTTAACAACGTTTGGAAGATTTAAGTAAGAAGCTATAACTCTTAATTCAGCCATAGCAAGCCTGAGATTTCTTTCAATGCTTGTTGAAACTCTTTCTTGCCATTTTTTTAATCTTAAGAATTTTCTGGTTTGTTTTGGCTCAAGTCTATATATATCTGAAATTTCTCCAACATTAGTTGTAAGACCCTTGTCGAATTTCTGAATACTACTAGGTGCTCCCCCTCTTCCTTTTTTCCCTCTTTTGTCAAATTTTCCAGAAAGATCTATTCCAGAGTCAACCATTTTTTCCTCTACAACAAGACCACAATCATTACAGATAATTTCACCTAAATGAGAGTCATAAGTAAGATGTATACTGTTGCATTCAGGGCATTTCTTTATAAATGGCATTTTAAAAAATTAAGGATATAATTTTATTACTTTTCGGTTGAACAATAAGTTTTAAAAGGTTTCGACCCATAAGCTTTATAAACCTTTCGACTTTTATAAACCTTTCTATTTAATAATGGCTTTTTCTATAAGAATTCCGTTAACTATTCCATCTTGACTTGGTCGATTTGTTATTTTGACTTTTCCAAGATCTGTTTCCACAATAGTTCCTTTTGTTAGAATATTTTGTCTTGCTAGAAATCGATTTGAAGGAGTTTCGACAACATTTTTTATTTCAGATTTTTTCATACTATCTCCAAATTTTACATTGATTGTTTTACTTTTTAATAAAAAAGTTTTTTTATTTCCGCCCCTTATTCTAATTGTTTTTCTTTTTTCTTCACCAAGTTTAATTCTTCTTATTTGTCCTGGCAATCCAAAAAGTTTTTTCTTTTTTGACTTTTTGTATCTACCCCCTGTTATTTTTTTACCTTGTTTCATAATAAGGAAAATTTGATTTTTATTTAAATACCTTTCTGTTTAATTATGTTATATTTGTGCAATAATCAAAAAGTAGATAAGAAGGTTAATTATTTAGTGGTAACAACATGGAAGGTTTTATAAACTTTAAATTTGTGAAAAATACATGATAAAAAGCACATTCCCTGTAAATAAAGCAAATCCCTTAAAGATTCCTTTAGATATTCCAATAATTGGTTTCTTAGGGGGGGAAGGAGGAAAAGAAATAAATAATTCTATAAAAAAAGATTATCCTGATAATAAAGTTTTACATATGGGGAATTATTTTGATAATCTTGTTAAAAATTCTAATCCTTTTTATGCTGTTGCTGTTCAAAGTAGACTTCCTTCAGGGGTTAACCTTTCAACACAAGCAAATTTAGAAACAGCTATGAGAATCGGGTCAATGGATTTTAAAGGAACTTATGAAGATACTGGTCTTGTTTTAAGAAATGGTGGTAATCCTAATATTTATTTAGCTGATTATTTAATGAAGCAGATTAAAGAAAGAGGAAAGAAAAGAATGCCTGTTATGATCCCTTTAAAAGGATTAAAACTTGAAAAAGATTCAAATTCTTCATATGGTTTAGCATTTAAATTAAAGGATGATGCTGAATTAATATCTGCTCCTATATTAAATAGAGATGGAAAATTTAATTCAGAAGATATTGATGAAAAAACAGGACTACCAAAAAAATTTTCTAGTTTAGGAAATAGGTTTCTTTATACAAGTGACCTAGGTCTTTCGAGGTTGCTCCTGGACTGGGATCTTGATTTGGACTCCGATTGGGTCAACTTGGCTGACTCTGACTCATATGGCAGGGTGGTTCTTACCTCAATTGATAAAAGCGGTTCGCAAGATTTTTTAGCACAGAAATTAACAAACCTTAACGCTCAAAGAGATGCTCAAATTGAAAAAATGAATAAAAATTATCAAGAAGAAAAAAGAATTTTAAAAGAAAAATAAAATGGTTAAAACATTAAATCTTGAGTGGCAAGTGCGAGAATTGACTCCTACTTTACTTATTGGAAAAGATGCAAAAAAGATGTATGATATACTTCCAGAGCAAGCAAGAGTTGGTTTAAAATATAATGAAGTTTCTAAATCAGTTATTGGTTCTACACCTTTAGCTTCTGTTGTTTTAGATGTTGAAGCACAAAAGTATGGAGCAAGAACCCCTAATTTAAGAGATTTGTCTAGACCAGAAGTTATAGAGATTGCAAAGAACAAATTTTATATTGATTCAAGAAATTTAATTATAAGGTCAAATACAGACCCTGATTATCCTAAAAATGACTCTTTACTCAAACAAATTTATGAGTTAGCAGAGCAAAAAGAAGGAAAAGTTAAAAATGGTTTTATGATTGAAGGATTTACTTTTGTTCCAGATGAAAATGATAAAATTGGTTATGGATTAAAAATTCTCCCCCAATCTGATTTTAAAGTAACTCAAGATAGTAGACTTATTGGACACAATGGAGATAGTTTTTCAGAAGTGGATGAATTAGGCCTACCTTTATTTAATAAAAAAGGAAACAGAAATTGGTATGCTAAAGATAAAGGTTTGTCCAGGTTGTGTCTGTTCAGTGGCCTTGATTTGTACGCTGGCGACGACTATCTTGCGAACTCGAGCTCTAGTGGTAGGGTGGTTTTTTTGAGATAAGTGCCAAAGGCACGCAAAACTTTTTTAAATCATTAGGTTCTATTATAATTAATTTTAAAAGCATATAATTTTTTCTAAGATTCCCAGCCATACTTTAAAGATGAATCAACTTAATTTCGATTTAACTTGATTGAGTGTTGCTAAAAAATTCTCTTAAATATATAGAAAGTTTTGTTTAATTATATTTAAGATAATAGCGAAATATTTATAAACAAATTCAACAGGAAATAAATATAATATAAAATGGTTAACGGAATTGAAAGGCCACTCGATCTTTTGAATAATTATCTTAGTACATTTAAAAGGAGATAAGCAATTTGTAGGAACCCTGCTAGCTTTTGATATTCATATAAATCTTGTTCTTGATAATATAAAAGAAATAGAAAAAAATGAGGTAAAAAGAAACCTTGGTTTGACTTTCTTAAGAGGAGATACTATTATCTTTATTTCTCCTGCTTCAACAGCCTTGAAGAAAGAATAATTGTTTAATTTTTTTGTTGTTAAGTTAAATTATTAAATCATCTTTACTTATATTTTTTATGCCAGCAAAAATAAAAATTACTTTTCTTGGAACTTCTGATTCTGTTCCTAGTGCTAGTAGAAACCATCCAGCAATGCTTTTAACATATAATGGAGAAAATATCCTTTTTGATTGTGGTGAGGGGACCCAGAGACAAATTAGAAAAGCAAAGTTAAATCCCTGTAAGATAACCAGGATTTTAATTACTCATTGGCACGCAGACCATATTTTAGGTTTGCCTGGTTTATTGAAAACCCTTGCTCTTAGTGGTTATAAGAAAACACTTTATATTTATGGACCAAAAGGAACTAAATTATTAATTAAAAATCTTTTGAAAGTATTTGCAGTTAGAGAAGAATATCCAATAAAAATAGAAGAAGTAAATGGAAAGTTTTTTGAGACAAGTGATTTTTACCTTGCTGCTGAAAAAATGACTCATACAGTGGATTGTAATGCATATTCTTTTGTTAAAAAAGGAAATTTAAGAATTGATAAAAAGAAATTGCAAAAGTTAAAAATTCCTTCTGGACCACATTTACAAAGATTAAAACAAGGAAAAAATATTAGTTATAAGGGGAAAAAGTATTTTTCTAAATTATTAACTTATTCTGAAGAAGAGAAGAAAATTTCTTTTGTTTTAGATACATCCTTTAATAATAAGATAAGTCCTTTTGTTAGAAATTCAGATATTTTTATTTGTGAATCAAGTTTTTCTCATGAACTTAAGGATAAGGCAAAAGAAAAGTACCATATGACTGCAAAAAAAGTGGCAGAAATAGCGAATAAATCAAAAGTAAAAAAGCTTTTTTTAATGCATATAAGTCAGAGATATTCAGGAAAATTGAAAAAGATTCTCACAGAGGCAAAGAAAATATTTAAGAATTCTTTTTTAGCAAATGATTTGGATGTTATTAATCTATAATCTAAAACAGAAAGATTTTAAATATAACTTTTTCTTCAAAATTATATGCCCCTGTAGCTCAGCCTGGATAGAGCGACTGCCTTCTAGGGAGTGTTTCCATTAGGGAACAGAGATGTTTCGGAATCCGAAGCAAGCAGTAGGTCGCAGGTTCAAATCCTGTCGGGGGCATTGCGGGGATGGCGAAGTGGTTAACGCGTTCGGCTGCAACCCGGATATTCCTGGGTTCGAACCCCAGTCCCCGCTTTTTATAAAATGAAGATTATCAAAAAAATAAATAAAGAGATGTTTGATGTAATTAACTCTGGCAAAAAGAAATTTGAAGTCAGAATAGAAGATGATTGTAAATTTAATGAAGGTGATATTCTAATTTTAAAGGAATTTGAAGATAATAAATTTACAGGAAGAGAGTTAAGAAAAGAAATTACTTTTATATTGAGAACTAAAGAATGTGGTTTTTTGAAGGAGGATGATATAAATAAATATGGTTTTTCAATTTTAAGTTTGAAATGAAAAAAGTATATCTTATTCATGGATGGGGTGGAAGTTCTGAAGGAGGATGGTTTGATTGGTTAAAGTCAGAACTTAAATCTAAAGGATATGAGGTAGAAGCGTTTGATATGCCTAATACGGATGAGCCTAAAATTGAAGAATGGGTAGGGTATCTTAGAGATAATATTAAAGATGTTGATGAAGAAACTTATTTTGTAGGACATAGTATTGGTTGTCAGACAATAATTAGATTTTTGGAAAAATTACACAAACATAAAAAAATTGGTGGTTGTGTTTTTGTGGCTGGTTGGTTTGATATTATTAATTTAGAACCAGAAGAACTTATTATTGCACACCCATGGGTAGATTCTAAAATACATTTTGAAAGGGTTCTTGATCATTGTAATAATTTTTTAGCAATCTTTTCAGATAACGATCCATATGTTCATCTAGATGAAGCTAAAAAATTTAAAGAAGATCTTGGAGCTAAAATTATCCTTAAAAAAGGTTTGAATCATTTTAATACTGTCGGAAAAATACCAGAAATTTTAAAATTTCTAAAATAAATAATTAAAATTATAATGAAATAAAATAGGAAAGTATATACTCTATTTTGAAAAAGTTTTTAAACTAAAAAAACATAAATTAATTTAATGAGAAAAGAGACATCTTATATAATTATGCTGGTTTTGGTTGCAGCAATCTTAGTTTTGTTGTATTCTTCAGGTCCAAAAATGACTGGGTATGTTGTTGAAGTTGAAGGAGATTTAAATCAGACAGCTTGTGGAGAAGTTGAAGGATATGTTTGGTATGATGAAATTTGTTATGATGGGCAACCTGTTTGTGGTGCTGATTTTTTGGAATTATGTTTAGATGAAACAAATTGTACAGATGTTAATATTGGTGGAGGATATTGGTATAATGATATTTGTAATGCAGAAGTAGAACCTTCTTGTAGTAATGATTTAACTTTATGTTTAGATGAAACAAATTGTACAGATGTTAATATTGGGGGGGGATACTGGTATGATGCTAATGAAGATGGTAATTCAACTTGTAATGCAGAAGTAGAACCTTCTTGTAGTAATGATTTAACCTTATGTTTAGATGAGGTAAATTGTACTGATGCAGAAATAGGTGGTGGTTATTGGTATGATGCTAATGAAGATGGTAATTCAACTTGTAATGCAGAAGTAGAACCTTCTTGTAGTAATGATTTAACTTTGTGTGTTGAAGCAAATTGTGTTAGTGATGGTGGTGGTTATTGGTATAATGATATTTGTAATGCAGAAGTAGAACCTTCTTGTAGTAATGATTTAACTTTATGTTTAGATGAAACCGATTGTGTAGGTGATGGTGGTGGTTATTGGTATAATGATATTTGTAATGCAGACGCAGAAGTAATTAGTGTTGATGATTCTAGTGATTCCTCTGCAAGTTCTACACAGGTTACTGTTATTCCTTCATTTAGATTAGAGGCTGAAGATATTTCTGGTATTTCATTAGATTCTGGAGATTCTCAAAATATTATGTGGTCTATACTTAATACAGGAAAAAATGTTGTAAGTGTATGTTCTGTTAAATCATTAGGAGATTATGCCTCCTGGATTGGTGCATCAGAAGATGTATTAGATATTAATGCTGGAGAAGTAGGTGTTTTTGCTTTCAGTGTTACTGTTCCAGAAGAAACAGTAGAAGGTTCTTATCTTCTTAGTGTTTCTATTAAATGTGCTGAAACTAATGTTGTAAAGGATTTTAATGTGGAAGTTTCTGTTACTGGTGAAGGGGAGGTTGAAGATGATAAAAGAGCACCTATTGGAGGATTTACTATCTTTGAAGGTGTTGGCGCAGGAGGAATAATTGCCTTTATCATTGTTCTATTAGCTCTTGTGTTTGTATTCATCTTTGCTAGAAGAATGAGAAAAACTGGAAAAACAATGAGAGATGTAATTAATAGTCTTAAGGTAAAAGTTCTAAGTAAACCTAATAAGTCTTAATAATTATTTTTTCTTTCTTGAAGAACGCAATCTTTTTGCTCTGTTCACAAAAGAAATTGCTTCTTTTTCTTTTCTTATTTTTTCTCTTAGTTTTTTTTCTTTATCTTTGATTTTAGAAAGTTCTCCTTCAATATAATTTTTAGATTTTTCAGTTACTTTAAGTTTTTCCTCTAATTTTTTTAAACGATTGCTTTTCACTTCTTTTCTTTTTTTCATACTATTAAGTACTCTTTTACTTTTTATGTTTTTCTATTTTTTCTTTTAATCTTTTTTTATAATATTTGAAACTTTCCTTGATTTTCTTTCCTTCTTTTCTTATTTTCTTCTTTTTCTTGAATTTATATAATATAATTATTAAGATTATAAACACTAGGACAATGAGTATTCCTATAATCATAAACAAAATCTGTTCTGTCCAGGTTAGAGGAGCAGCACCCACATTAAACTGCGAGGAAGCGCTTGCTACCAGTCCATCATAAGTTGTTCTTATATAAAGGAAATATTTTCCAGTGTGTGCATCTTTAGGAATCCTAAATGATTTGACAAAGCTTTTAGAAGTTTCAACTGCAATTGTTTCCTGCTCACGAAATATTTCATCTGCGTTTTTGTTTAAGATAGAATATTCTACGAGAACATCAACTTTTTTTGTACCTGCTAGATTGTAAAGGTTTATTTCTGCAGAAACTTCTTTTCCAGGAGACACATATAAGGATTTTTTTGGAATTTTCAGATTAACATCAAACAAAGGAGATTTTGACTCAACTTCTACTAAGACAAAAATCTCTTTTTTTAATCCTTTTGCACTAATTATTAAATTTCCCATATACAATGCAGAAGCATAACTTTCATTAGCAGTAATATCTAAAGCAACTACTTTTGTTTCTCCAACAACAAGTGTGAAATTTGTTTCAGATATCTTTATGAAATCTTTTAATTTAGGATTTTCTATATTTACTTTTAAATTTTGTTTTCCTTCATTTATAATAATAATATTTTTAGTGATTTTTTCTCCTTGGTTTATTTTAATTCCTATGAATTCTGGGCTTATACTTAAGGGAATAGTAGATATAATTGCTGTTCCACTGCCCCCACCACCATTGGTCTGTTGTGTGGGTGTTGAAGGAGTTTCCTCTGTAGAATAGGTTGTAAAATGAGGGACGCTGAATATTAAAGTTCCTTCAGAATAGCTTATTTCTGTGCATACTGTGTCAGAACAGACAGAGCTGTCTCTTAATATTCTTGGATTTAAAAATGTTAAATTATAAAGGTAAAGGGTTGCTGAAGTGTTGAAATTCGGAAGAGCAGTCGAGTTTATTTCAATATAATTTGAAGAAATATTTGTATAAGAGTCAAGATCACATTCATTATCATAATTACTATTCTCTGTTAAATTAATTGCTCCACTGAATTCTATTTTTCCTTGATTAGGAATTTCGAGAATTATTTCTTCTAAATTATGCAGGTTTTCATAAGAAGAGCTGTCGAAATTTGTAGAGTTGCCCTGATTTTTGTATTTATCATAATAAACTCTGAATTTACTGGAGTCTACTATAAAAGTTATATTATCTGAAGTTATGTTCCCATTAGTGTTATTAGCGTAGATGTAAAGAGTATGGATTCCTTCAGAAACATCAAATGTTGTATTTCCTGTTATTGTGGTATTTGCAGTGTTATCTAGATTATACCATATACTATATACGTTAGTTGCAGAATAATCAAGCTGAAGATTTTCACCCCTTATGTAGGTTTCATTTTCTGGGGAGATTATTGTTAAACTTGGGGCACTAACCATTACAGAAACAGAAATAGCTAGGCTCTCTCCTGTCGCTTCTCCTGTAACTGCTTCTCCTGTTATTTTCTCTTTTGTGTAGTTTGAATATGCTATAAAAGCAACCAACACGATCAAAATTAATACTGCTATAATCCCCACCACTTTCTTTTTCATATATAGAGATGTCATAGAGATTATTTAAAATTTGTTGAGAAGAGTTTTATTTTTTGGAAGGAGTTTTTCTTTTTATAATGAAAAATATTATTCCCAACACAATTACTCCGAGAATTAAATATAAAAGAGGATTTACCTCTTCAGATGTTCCATACAATTCACTTTCTTCTTCTCCAACTATTTCGACAGGAACTTTGCCTGTAATCCCCTGAGATAATTGAAGCATTCCTCCTTCTTTAGATGATACTTGTTTAAAAGAAACTAAAATTATATATTCTGTTCCTATTTCAACATCTTTTGGTATTTCAACATCTATGTATACAGGCACACTTACTCTATCAGGAGGAACATCATATTCATTGCCACCAGCTAATGATGCTATTTGACTATTAATAGAGGTCATCATTGTAATTTGTTCTTTTTCTTCGTTCTGCAGTCTTAATGAAATTGTTGCAGATTCTCCTGGAGCTAATTTTAAAGGATTATCATCCCAGTATGAATTCGCAACTCCTACTGATGAAATTAATGGAATAATAAACAAAGATAAAAGTGTAACTACTATGACCTTTTTTCCCATCTTATTATATCTTTTTTTCATTTTTAATTTTTATGTTACAATTTCAACTGTCCATGGACCATAAGCAGATGATGAATATGATTGTGCACTGATATCTTGTGGAACTCCTTTTAGACAGAAAAATATCTGTTCTTGCCCTGATGTTGCATTGTTATAATTCAAAGAATTATTTCCTCTTTGTAATATTGCAGAAGTTACATTTGTCGAAGTTGCATTAACCATTACTGTTCCTGAACATCCTTCTGTAGCATCTTCAACTGTAAAGTTATTTGCATAAATGTATTGGGTGGTTGTTTCCTCTCCCTGCAAATCAAGTGCTGTTACATTTATATTTAAATTCACATCGTTTCCAGAATTATTTGCTGTTATAGGGTCTTCATCTGAGCCAGTGTCTGTATCTGTCAAGCCAATTGTAGGCCACCCTAATGATGTAGGAGACATGGTCATTGCTGTCTGTAAATTGTAAGTGAAAGTTTCAGATTCATTATATCCTACTGCACTGTTTATATCTTCTATTGTTACGTTTATTGTCCATGCACCGTTTTCATCCCAATACCACATATCTATTGTACATGTAAAGTTCATACTATTTCCAGAATTAGGAGTAAACGTACTTATACATGATGTATTACTTCTGGTAGATTCTCCTGCTTTTGTGAAATATGCTTTAGCAGTATCTATGTCGATATTTGCATAACCATCAGTATCTGTTACATTAAAGTAGAATGTTATTGATTTTGTGGTCCCAATAGAAGGGTCTGTTGCAGCAATTGGATCAACTATAGTTATTGTCGGTACAGAGTTTCCAACTGTAATATTTAAAGCAGTAGTATCAGATGTTGCTTTTCCTGTAATCTTATCATAGAAATTAGAGAAGAACCCTGCAGATGTTAAAGATACTGATAAAATTACCATCACGCTAACAATTAGTAATAATTTTCCTCTTTTCATTCTTTAGATATTAGTTTATAGGAGTTTTTAAAGATTATTCTCTTTTATTAGGTCTGTCTAATTTCTTCTTTGCTCTTGAATAAATTGTCCAAATATTTCTCTGGTCTCTTTCAAGTAATTTTGCAATTTCGCTGTATTTCATCCCTTTTTCTTTTAGATATTTAATTAATGATTCTAAAATTGTTAGGTTTTTATTCCTTAATTTAGAAAGGGGGATAGATGCCTCTGTTTTTTTGATTTTTATTGGCTCTTTCATTTTCTTTGTGGCTTTAGAATAAGATGTCCACACTGTTCTTTCATTTCTTCCTAATTTTTCCGCAATTTCTTTGTAATTCATATTCAGATTTTCTTTCATATACTTGACAAGGGATTCTAATGCTCCAGGTTTATTTGAGAAAATTGTGATTGGGATGTTGTTCTCTTTTTCTCTGATTAACTTCAAAACCTCTTTTTTTGAAGTTCTATATTCTTTTCTAATAACTCTGATTAAGAGGGTACTTGCTATTTCTTTTTCTTTTGAGTATCCTTTCTTTAATTCTGCTGAAACTAATTTTAATACCCGCATAATTTTACTATTTTCTACTGGAACCATTTTTCTCTTTTCTTTTTTAACTGATTTTATCTGGGGATGTTGGAGTTTTTGATTAACAGCCCGCGAATAAATTGCCCATATGTTCCTTTGGTCTCTGTTGAGAAGTTCTGCTATTTCACTGAATTTCATAGACTTCTTTTTTAGATACATTATAACTGATGCGAGGGCTGTTAATCTTCTGTTTCTAAATATTGAAACAGGCAGCAAGACATCTGTTTTCTTAATTCTCATTTTTTTCTTTTCTTTTTCAGTTGCTTTGAAATATGCTGTCCAAATAGTTCTCTGATCCCTGTTGAATAATTTAGCAATTCTGGAATAATTTCTGTTTAGATTTTCTTTCGTATACTTGACTAATGCTTCAAGAACCCCGAGTTTTTCTGAAAAGATTGTAATTGGTATTTCTATTTCTTTCTTTATTTCTAATTTGTCTATCTCTTTCTTGCCTAATTTGTGTTCTTTTCTTAATTCTTTAATTAGAATTTGAAGTATTTTTTCTTTTTCTTCAGAATATCTTTCTCTTATGTCTTCTGCAAGTATCTCTGCAGCTCTTAGTAATAAGCCTTTTTTCTTCTTCCTCTTCTTCTTTCTCCTTCCTGCATATATTACTGCAACCAGAAGAATTTTTATTTCCCAGGCACCATACGCTGTGGATGAATATGACTGCGAAGAGATATCTTGAGGAACTCCTTTCAGACAGAAATATATCTGCTCTTGTCCTGATGTTGCATTGTTATAATTCAGAGAATGGTTTCCTTTGTGTAGAACAACTGAAGTGACATTTGTTGAGGTTGCATTTACCATAGCTGTTCCACTGCATCCTTGGTCTGTATCACCAACTGTGAAGTTATTTGCATAAATGTATTGGGTGGTTGTTTCCTCTCCCTGAAGATTATATGCTGTTATGTTGATATTTAGGGGTTCAGCGTTTCCAGAATTATTGATTGTTATTGGATCGTCGTTTGAACCAGTATCTGTATCAGGAAGATTTATCTCTGGCCAGTTTATTTCTGTAGGAGATATTACCATTGCAGTTAGAATATTATAAGTGAATGTCTCAGAGGAATTTTTAGCATATTCTGCTGAATTATCTTGAATTGTGGCATTTATTGTCCATGCACCGTTTTCATCCCAATACCACATATCTATTGTACATGTAAAGGTAATGCTGTTTGTGCTGGCATTTCTTGGAAGACATGAATTATTGCTTCTTGTTATCTCTCCAGCCCTTTGGAAATAGGCTGCTGCTGTGCTGTTGTCAATATCATTTATTCCATTTATATCTGTTGCAGTAAAGTTGAATATTATGGATTTTGTGGTTCCAATAGAAGGATCTTGTGCAGATATTGTCTGAACCCATTCTATTGTTGGTGCGACATTTGAAACTTCTGTAACATTTAAACTCCATAAACTCCAGTTTAGATTTCCAACAGTATCATTAATACTTACATTCACAACATAATAATATTCAACAAGTGTGGTGATGTTTGTAATAACTCCTGTTGATGGATTGATTGAAAAATTAGTTGTATCATCTATCGAAAAACTGTCTAAACCAACCCCATCATCTGTGGCATTTATATCATAGTTTAAATTTTCATTATCATAAGAAGTTTGGTTAACAAGTGTTGTGAAATAGGGTGGGGTTGTATCATCTCCTACTGTAGTTATATTTAAACAAGCATTTTTTGTAAAATAATCTGAAAAAGAATTACTTCCAAGTAGGTCTTTTGCCCTTACTCTTAAATCAATACATGTTTGAGCATCAACATCAGTCGTATTCCATTCAAAAGTTTGTCCTGTCCCATTTGTATGATTTCCTATTACTGTCCATATTGTGCCATTAATATTAATCCAAACTTCTGTCCAATTTATTTCATCAATATTATTTGAACTGTTATAATCAAAATTAACTCCCCTAATTTTTAAGTTTGTATTATCTGCAGTTTGCCAGCCTGTTAGAACTGTTGAATCTGTTACTGTTAAATTAAAATTTCCTGTTTGGTCAACTGAGAAATTTCCTATTTCTACAAAATCAGAACCATTATACATTTGTAATTGCAAGTCAGGATTATTATTGTTATTGTTTAAAGAACCAGAATTATTATAAACAGAAACACTTACATTTACATTAAGACTTGTTAGATTTTTCCAATCAGATGAGAAAACATTATTATAGGTTGTCCAATTTTTTATTGCTTCTATATCAGTAGTTTCTTCGCCAACTGTAGTATCTCCTTTTTCAATAGCAAACCATCTCACATCTTCAGCATTATGAGAATTACACATATCTACCGTATCAGCTTCACAATATTTTATGTCTGCGCCAGAGGAAGTAACTAGTCTTGCCATAGGATATTGAGGGTCTTGTCCTCCACTTTCACTGTTCTGAGTAACCATAATCATTGGGTCTGTGTATGTAGGACTGAAACTAACTCCGGTCCATAAACTATCGTCTATACTTTCTGTTCCTATTTGAAGACTGTCAATTTGATGGTTTGTTGGATCTATTGCAACCCAACCAACTGATTCTGCTGGCAATCCTGAATCACAATCATCTACATGTTTACCAAGGGCAGGAGCCTGGTGTGTACAAGCATACAAATCAGTTTCTGAAGTTGTAGTGCCAACTACCCATTGGTGCTGAGAAATATTTCCGCCTTGATTATAAGTTTGTGCAGTTGTAAATAAATAAGGAATGTCTGAAAAAGTTATGCTAAAACTTATATCTGCAGATTTAGCATCAACTTGGCTTGCAGCACTGATTGTACCTGCGTCAATCCAATCATATTCTTCAACTTTATCAACATCAAAAACAAAATAATGTATTGTTTCTTCATTTGTTGTGCCAGTACAATATTGTGTAGCATTATCCATACAAAGAGTTATGTTAAAGTGAGTTGTATTTACTAAACTTATTGCTGGTACAAGTGGACTGTAGTCTTGATTACTTGGTTCATTAGAGGTGGCTGGTGTTGCTATAACAATTGGTGTAGATGTGTATGTATTATCAAAAGCTATTAGATGCCATTCAGCACCAGATACATTTAATTCTCCTTGTTCTCCAAGAATTACACCCTCTCCCATACTTATTGCTTGGCTTGTTCCTGATTCTTGGTCATTTGAAATTGTTGTGTTTAATAAAGAAGCTTCAATAGTATAATCAAAATCATCTCCATCTGGGTCATTTGAACCAGTTCCTGTTAAATTAATAATATCCCTTTGATTAACTGAGACATTGCAATTATTTGAGCCATCACAAGTTATGTTTGTTGGAGTTGTTGGAGGATTATTTCCTAAATCAGATTCAAAAACCATCCACATAATAGGTTCATCAGCATGAGTTTGCTCTCCATCTGTTCTTGATTCAGTCATTCTTAAGTCAACACTGCTTGTTCCTAAATTTCTAGTTCCCCCTGTTGTTGGGTCTGTTCCACTCCCTTGTTGTACTAAAGCAAAAAATAAGGCAGTGGTATATGTATTACTAAATGATTGCGTTTCCCAATTTGTATCAGTAGGGTCAGCAGTAACAGTTGGATCAATGCCTCCTTCCATATCAGTTGCACTTGTTTGATTCATTGTTATCCAACCAATATTATAATTTGAAGAAGCTGTTAGAGGAGTAGATCCCTCTAACTCATCTCTTTCCATTGAAAGAATAACTTGCGTAGTACTTACACTATCATATCTTGCAGCAATCCAATCACTTTCAGTGTTGTTCTGCACATTTGCAATAACACTTGGAGCTGAGCTATATGCTGTGTGAAATGTTACTGTTCTAGCTGCAGTTCCAGAACCACCTGCACAATCATATACATTTACATCCTCAACTAATCCTGCTTGTAATAACATTCCATTATCTAATACATGACTTCCATTTTCAACAACAATATAACTTGCATTTCCAGAAACTTCATTAGCATAATCATCATAAAAGTTTATTTTAAAACTGTCTGAAGATACATTTTCAATAATTGCTGTTATTAATTCTTGTGCAGCATCAATTTCAGCACCTTCTCTTCTATATGCAACTACTACTGGAACATCATATGAACTTTTTAAATCAACAATAGTCCATCCATTTACTTCTACAACTCCTGTTTCATAAAATGAAGAAGGGTCAATAACATGATCTAATTCTATCTCTCCATTAATAATTTTTAAATCAAAGGTGTCTTGTGTTCCATTTAACCCTGTTAAGAAAACTTTATTATACTGATTATCATTTATAGTTGTAAATTCTGCAATTAATTCATTACTGTCAATTTCATAAACTTCTATTTTTGGAGTTCCACTTGTGATTCTTGGATAAATAGTTATGTCTCTTGAAGGATCCAAAGGTATTTCAAAGGTTACACGAACATATTCATCATCTGAAATAGTTTCTGACCAGACATCATCTAATTCTTTAACTTCATCATAAATATTTGAAATAAAATTTCTTTCAGAATTCAAATGTTCTGCTTTTGTAATCACAATTATTTCAAAAGTTTGGTTGCTTAAACGAGGGGCAACCCATTCTATGTAATCATAGATGCCGTTGTTGTCTAAGTCAGCAATATTTTCTATAGGAATATAACTATTATCTTCTACCCAATAAATTTTAACACGAGAAGGATTTTTTATGTTTAGGTTTTCGTTAAGTTCTGTGAATGCAAGAACATTTTGATAATGGGTGTCTCCTGGTCCGATGATTTTAACTCTTTTTCCCTTCTCTATATCTTCTTCAATAGCGTAAGGTGCAGGTGTTTCATATTCAACTTCATATTCTGTCGCAGTATTATCAATTTCAATTTCCTGAAGTTCTGCTCCAGCATCTATTGCTCTTCCTGTTATTTTTCCAAGATTTCTAAAGAATCTTGATAAAAATCCTTCGCCTTCTGCAGAAGAAATCATAGCTCCTGTTATACTAAAGCTTGTTTCAGAAGAAGAAGGCTCTTCTTGGGAAGGACTCGAATCTTCTTTTGGAAGAACCTCTTCTGTTTCTTCTGAATATGATTCTTTGATTTTAGTCACAAAGATGTTTGTAGCTTCTCTTGGCAATCTTATTCTTGCTGTTGCTGGTTGGTCTAAAGATATTGTTTTTGTCCATTTAACAGGCTGACCAAGAATAGCTTGTTGCTGCGTTGTGATTATTGTTGCATTTGCATATGTTATAACTCCAGGAGCTTCCTGAACAAGAAATCCTGTAAGTTCTGGTCGAATATAAATAGATGCCATGAACACAACGAAAATAATCAGGGCAGAAAAGAAAAAAACAGACAAATACTCTCCAACAAGATTTCTCTTGTGCTTTCCTAAATGTTTTTCACATTCCTTTATATAATGTTTATAATAATCAATCCATTCTTTTAGAGTTTTGCCATCAAAATGCCTATGTGCTGTTTCAACATAAAAATCGCGGGAAACTAGACCTTTTTGATAATTATTCCAAAGCTTGTGCAAATACTCTTCAAAATATTTTTTTCTGTGTTCAGCAATCTCTATACTTTTTTTGAGTTCAACTATTATGGCTTTCGCTTCTCGAGTCCTTCCCATTACTTATTATTTATGTATTATTCCTTAAAAATATATGTATTTTTATTAAAAATACTTATTATTTATGTATAATATAAACAGCTAAAAGTAGTGCCTACCAAAAGATTTAAATATTTATATGTAGTGCCTAATAAGAACTTTCAAAAAGTTCTTAGATTCAAACTAGTATTTAAAATAAAATGTGTGCATTTATAGTAAAAAAAGAGATTCATGGTAAAGAGTATTATTATCTTAATGAAAATAAAAGAGTAGATGGAAAAGTAAAAACTAAAACAATTGCTTATCTTGGAAAGATAAAGAAAGATGCTGAAAAGAAGGCAAAAGAAATTCTAAAGACAGGAAAACTAGAGAAAGAAGGGAAAATTCCGGCCAAAAAAGTTAAAATAGAGCAAAAAAAGATTTCAATAGAAGAATTAACTAATTTTTGCAAGGAAAAAGGATTTGTTTTTAGGAGTTCCGATATTTATAGGGGTTTTGCTGGTTTTTGGGATTTTGGGCCTTTAGGAACTGAATTATTTAATAATATTAAGAAAGATTGGTGGAGTTATTTTGTGCAACAAAAAGAGAATATGGTAGGAATAGATGCTAGCATTATTTCTCATCCAAGAACTTGGAAAGCCTCTGGACACATTACTGGATTTAAAGACGTCGCTGTTGTTTGTAAAAAATGTAAAAAATCTACAAAACTTGAATTAAATGAATTTGGAAAAATAAAATGTGATTGTGGAGGAGAATTTGAAAAAACAGGTATTTTTGATATGTTATTTAAAACAAATGTTGGTGCATTAGATAAAGAAGAAGCTTATCTTAGAGGAGAAACAGCCCAAGCAATGTTTATGGATTTCAAATTAGTGCAAAAAACTTCTAGAATACATCTTCCTTTTGGTATTGCTCAGATTGGCCGTTGTTTTAGAAATGAGATTTCTCCTAGAGATTTTTTATTTAGATCAAGGGAATTCCATATTGCAGAATTTGAGTTTTTTATTCATCCTGAAGAAAAAAAATGTAATTTATTAACAAAAAAACACCTTCTGCTTAAATTAAAGTTGTTAGATGCTGAAACTCAAAAGAAAGCTAAAAAAGAATTGAAAGAGACAACTATTAATAAAATGTTAAATGAGAAGAAATTTGATGAGTGGCAGGCATATTGGTTGGCAGAGCAAATTTTATGGTTTTATTCTTTGGGATTAAATGAAATTAAAATCAGGGAGCATATGGCTAGTGAAAGGGCATTTTATTCTTCTGCAACTTTTGATATTGATTATGATTATTCTTTTGGAAGTGAAGAAGTGGCGGGAAATGCTAATAGGGGACAATATGATTTAACCCAACATATAAAAGAAAGTAAGGAAAAAATAGAAATTTTTGATGAGAAGACTGGAAAAAAAGTTATTCCAAAAGTTATTGAGCCAACATTTGGAATGGAAAGAATTTTTTTAGCAATATTAACAAAAGCTTATTCCCAAAACCAGAAAAATGAAGTTGTTTTAAAACTTCCTTCAAAACTTGCACCAATAAAAGTCGCTATTTTTCCAATTGTTAAGAAGCCTAGATTTGAAAAAATAGCAAAAGAAGTTTTTAATGAGTTAAAAAAAGAATGGAATGTTATTTATGATAAAAGTGGAAGTATTGGAAGGAGATATGCAAGGAATGATGAGATTGGAACTCCTTTTTGTATAACAATTGATAAGGATTCTTTGAAAAATAAAGATGTTACTGTAAGGTGGAGAGATACGACAAAACAAATTCGTATAAAAATTTCAGAATTAAAAAATATTTTAAAAAAATTAATAGAAAAAGAAATAAATTTTAATGAAGCAGGTAAGAAATTTTCTTAGAATTTTTTATCGACGGTAAAAATTAAATTTTTTTCATAAAAAAGTTTATAAACAATTAATTCTTAATATGATTAATTAAAAGAGGGGTGTTTAATATGCCAAAGAAAAAAAAGACAACAAAAAAGAAAGTAGCTAAAAGAAAACCAGTGAAGAAGAAGAAAGTAGTGAAGAAGAAGAAACCAGTGAAGAAGAAGAAAGTAGTGAAGAAGAAGAAACCAGTGAAGAGAAAAGTAGTGAAAAGGAAACCTGTGAAAAAGAAAGTAGCTAAAAGAAAACCAGTGAAGAAGAAAGCAGCCGCAAAAAAGAGAAAGAAAAGGTAGTTTCTTTTGAGTTTTATTTTTTAATTTTTTATTAAAATTTAAAATAATTTAATTTATTCGGTGGAAAAGTGATTCTTTCTTTTAGAAGAATAAATATAAATTAAGGTAGATGTAAATATCCCTATGCTATCTATTAAAATATCATTTAAACTAGGATTTCTTAATGGAACAAAGGATTGGTGTATTTCATCAAGGATTGCATAAAGGATTGAGATTGTTAATGCTATTAAAATTGTTTTGACGTTTATTTTTTTGTTTTTGTTTAAAAAAATTAATAAGAAGAAATTAAATAGGAAAAATGCAATCATGTGATATACTGAAGATAAATTAATTCCTTTTGAGGTTAAATCCTCTCCTGGAAGAGAAGAAACTAAAAAAATTTCTATTGCTATTATTAGTAAGAAGATAACAGATAATTTTCTATTATTTTTAAGTAAATCTATCATGATTATTTGATTGGTGGTTTATTTAAAAGAATTATTGTATTAGAAATGGCTGCACTGGGAGTTGAACCCAGGACCTCTTGCTCATGAGACAAGCGTTCTGCCACTGAACTATGCAGCCAAAATTATAAAATATAAACTGTTTAAAAGTTTTGAGGTTGGTCCTATAAGAAAAAGAGAGTTCTTTATTTATCCTTTTTTAGCCTTGCTAAAAAACCAGCTGTTTGATTTCTTATTTTCTTGCTTGGCATAGTTTTTCCCAAAATTTTTTTATTTTGTTCAAAGCTTTCGTTGAATTTTATACCTTTTTTTATCAATTCATTAGATGTTCTTCTTACTAGTTTTGATTTTATTTTTCCCATTTTGTCTTTTTTATACTTTCCACTTTTATTTTACTTATTTGTAAGTTTTTAAATTTGTTTATTTTATTTTTCCCATAAACGAAAGATTATTTAGGGCTCTAAGTAAATCCTGAATTTTTTTCATAGGTTCTCCTCTGCTTAAGATTATGTAAGGACTTCCAAATTGTGAAGCTTTTTTTGAAGCTTTAATTATCTCATTTTCCCCTATTCTTTTTTTATCATAAGCAATTAGAATCTTTTCTTTTTCGTTTTGTTTTATTTTTAATAGAATCTCCTTTTTATTAAAGCTGATTATATCAACTATTTTTAAGGATTTTTCTAGTAAAAATTTTTTAATCTCTTCAAAAAATTTATTTTCTTTTTGAACCCCTCTTTTTTTTGAAATTTTCTTTATCTTAATTTTTTTTGGTTTGTCAAAAATATTAAGTCCTTCTTCTATTTTTTCTTCTTTTTTGATAATTGGTTTTTCCTCTTTTTTATCAATTCCAAATTCTTCTTCAGGAACAGAGAAGAATCTCCAGATTATTTTATTGTCTTTTTTAAAAGGTATTGCAAAATCTTTTATCTCTCTTAACGCTACACGAATTGCAGGATCTTGTTCGTGATCTCTTAAAAATTTCTTTTCTTTTAAAATCATAAACGCATCTTTTTCTTTACTCTTTAAATGAAATGAAGATTTTTCAAGAAGGGGTTTTTGCTCTGGTAAATAATATAATGGAGAATTACCAATTTTTATATTACTTATTCTTATTCTTTTTTCAGAAGCAAGTTCAGAAAGAAAAGCTGAAGTGAAAAGTATACTAAATTCTATTTCTTTTGCAATATGAACTGGAAGGCATGGTCCATTCCTCCTTAAAAAAGAGATTATTTTTTCTTTTATTTCAGAAGTATCTTTTATTGGCATAATTTAAAGAAATACTTATAGGTTATAAAGATTTTTATGATTTTCATGGTTTAATCCATTTTATTTCATAATAACTTACATCTCCTTCTTCATCGAGGATAGCTAAAAGCAAATTTTTTTTTGTGCTATGAGCTACACGATTTTTTGCAGAAAACTCTTGCCATGTTATTTTTTTTGATTCGTGATCTGTAAAAACTATCCATTTAGCATGTTTTTTCCCTGGTTTTGTGCCTTTTTCATAAACTCTGAAATCTGCACCGAATTTAAGGGCTGTTTTTACAATGTATCCTTTTTCTCTTAAATCCTTGAATACAGGATATTTAACATTGATTCTTTTATCTGCTCTCTGTGCCTTTTTCATAAGATCTTTTCCGGAAATTTTTTTCTTTCCATAAAAAATATTTATTTTTCCTTTTTCAGATAAAAAAAGAGCTTCTGATAATGAATATTGGATTTTTTCTCCAATAGGTTCCCCAAAAGAACTTTTTTTGTAAAGAGAAAATGCTTCTATGGAATTACTTGAGATATTTTCTCCGATAATATAAGATGAAATTTTATTCATTCTTTTTAGAACTAAGAACAATATTTAAAAGTTGCTGAACTGTTCTTTAATATCATGGTTAAAAAGAGTATTAAGAATAAGATAGAATCAAAATATGATTTTGAAAAGATTGAAAAAAAATGGCAGAAGAAATGGGAAACTTCAAAGATTTTTCAGGTAAAAGAAAATAAAAAAAAGAAATTTTATGTTCTTGAAATGTATCCTTATCCTTCTGGTTCTGGATTGCATATAGGTCATGCTTTTAATTATTCAATAGGAGACATTTATGCTAGATTTAAGAGAATGCAGGGATTTAACGTCTTGTATCCGATGGGATTTGATTCTTTTGGATTACCAGCAGAAAATGCGGCAATTCAGAAAAACAAACATCCGAAAAAATTTACAGAAGAAGTAATTCAAAATTTCATAAAACAACAAAAAGAACTGGGGTTGAGTTATGATTGGTTAAGAATTCTTAGAACACATACTCCTGAGTATTATAAATGGAATCAGTTTTTCTTTTTGAAATTTTTAGAAAAAGGACTTGTTTATAGAAAAAAAGCATCTGTTAATTGGTGTTCTAAATGTAATACTGTTTTAGCTAATGAACAAGTTCACCAAGGAAAATGCTGGAGACATGAAAATGTAGGGGTTGAAGTGAAGCAGCTAGATCAATGGTTTATTAAAACTACAGAATATGCAGATGAACTTCTGAGAGATATTGATAAATTAGATTGGCCAGAGAGAATTAAAATCATGCAGAAAAATTGGATTGGTAAGAGTTATGGGACAGAGATTAATTTTGAGATCGAGACTCCTGCCCATGAAGGTTGTTCACCCGAACCTTCAAAAAAAGTTTGGCCCATTTTTACAACTAGGCCTGATACAATTTATGGGGTTACATTCATGGTTGTTAGTACCCAGCATTATGATTTAGATCAATTAGTTAGTGCTGATCAAGAAAAAGATGTTGAAAAATTCCTAAAAAAAATAAAATCTGTGGGTAAGAAAAATTTAGAAGGTTTAGAAAAAGAAGGAGTTTTTACAGGAAGTTATGCAATTAATCCTGTGAATGGAGAAAAAATTCCTGTTTATGTAGGTAATTTTGTCGTTGCTGATTATGGTTCTGGAATGGTTATGGGTGTCCCTGCTCATGATCAACGTGATTTTGAATTTGCAGAAAAATATAGTATTCCTATGAAAATTGTTATTGAGCCAAAAGATTATGAGATTTATGAGAGAAAAGGACAATTAGCTAAAGCTTATACAGGAGAAGGATTTCTTGTTAATTCAGAAGAATTTAATGGCACTGAAAGCAAAACAGCAAGGGAAAAAATAACAAAATACCTTGAAAGGAAAAAACAAGGAAGGAAAACAATTCAGTATAAATTAAAAGATTGGCTGATTTCTCGTCAGAGATATTGGGGGACACCTATTCCTATCATATATTGTGAAAAATGTGGCATTGTACCTGTTGATGAAAAAGATTTACCTATAAAATTACCAGCAGATGTTAAATTTGGAAAAGGAAATCCATTAACAACTAATGAAAAATTCCTAAATACAAAATGTCCAAAATGTAATGGAAAAGCAAGGAGAGAAACAGATACTATGGATACTTTCTTTGATAGTTCTTGGTATTATTTGAGATATTGTGATAACTTAAACAATAAAAAACCGTTTGGCAAAAAAAAGATTGATTACTGGATGCCTGTTGACCAATATATTGGTGGTGCAGAACATGCTACGATGCATTTAATTTACGCAAGATTTTTTTCAAAAGTTCTTCGGGATTTAGGATTTTTGAAATTTGATGAGCCATTTACAAAATTATTTAATCAAGGGATGCTTCATGGAGAAGACGGTTATGTTATGTCAAAATCTAGGGGAAATGTTGTTCTTCCTGAAGAAGTTTCTAAAAAATATGGAATTGATACTGCTAGATTATTTTTAGTTTCAATAGCTTCTCCTGATACAGATATCCAATGGAGTTCAAAAGGAATTGAAGGAAGTTATAGGTTTGTTAAGAAAGTTATGAAGCATTTTGGAAATATAAAAATAGGAAAAACAGATGCACGAATAGAGAGTAAACTTAATAAGACAATTAAAGGGGTTACAGATGATATAAACAATTTTAGATATAATCTAGCGATTATTAAAATTAGAAATTTATTTGATAGAATTCCAGAAAAAACTTCTAAAGAAGTTCTAGAAAAATTTTTGTTATTACTACATCCATTCTGCCCTCATTTCACAGAAGAACTTTGGCAGAATCTTGGGAATAAAAGTTTCTTAAGTTTACATAAATGGCCTATTACTAATGAAAAAAAGATAGATGAAAAATTAGAGAAACAAGAAGAACAGGTTGATAATTTAGTACAAGACATCAATAATATTTTGAGAATTGTCAAGACAAAACCTAAGAGTGCAATAATTTATGTAATTCCAAATGAACAAGATATTTATGAAGATTATTTGGATAAAATTCAAAAAAGAACAAATCTTAATATTAGGATCTATTCGGCAAGTGATAAAAATAAATATGATCCTGAGAACAAATCAAAAAAAGTTAAGCAAGGTAGACCAGGAATTTATTTAGAATAAAAATGAAAATAAAAAAAAAGGTAAGATATTCCTTGATAATATTTCTTGTGGTTGCTCTATTAACTTTTGTTATAATTTATGTTGTCTATAAATCTGTAGAAATTAAGGTATGTAATGATGGGACTTTTTATGAGGATTGTTCTTTGATAAAGCCTTATTATTGTGATAATGGTATTTTAATAGAGAAGGCTTCTCTTTGCAAATGCAGTAATATAACTACAAAATTCGAAGAGTCATGTATTTCAAAGTATCAAACAAATCCTAAGAATATATCTTTAGACTATATTCTTCGAGGAGAAAAAGGAGAAATTTTTTTAACTGTTTATGAAAAAGCGTATGATTATGTTTCAAATGTTCCAAGATCTATTTATTATTCTGATGGAGAAATTCCCTCTAGAGCTGATTTTAAACTTAAAAATATGAATGAGGAAGAACAGAGAGAACTATTACTACCCTTACTTATAAAAATACAAGAAATTACTGAAAATAAAAATGATCAGGCAAGAATTGCAATAAGTCTTATCCAAAATATTGATTATGGTTCTTCAAATAAAATTGGTTTGTTTATGGGAAAAGAAATAAATCATTCAAGATATAATTATGAGGTGTTATATGATGAACAAGGAATTTGTGGAGAAAAAACAACTCTTTTGGCTTTTCTTTTAAGAGAAATGGGTTATAAACTTTCTCTCTTTTATTATGCACAAGAAAATCATGAAGTATTAGGAATTGGATGTCCTATTAGTAAGAGTTTTAATAGAACTGGTTATTGTTTTGTTGAAACAACAGGTCCTGCAATACTAAGCGATGATTCAATTGAATATGTGGGAGGAATAACCCTTAATTCAGAACCAGGGGTTATGCCCCTTTCTGAAGGAAATTCTCTTGGGAGAAATTTGTATGAATATTATGATGCAAAAATAATGAAGCGACTTCGAAAAGGGAAATTTGTTTTGTTCCCAAATTTAAAACTAGAAAAACTTCAAACAAAATATGGTTTGATTGAAGAATATCATGTTGGGTGATTATTCTATAACAGCCTTGATTCTTCTTATGCCAGCAGCAGAGGATTCTTCTTTTAGAATTTTGAATTTTCCAATTTCTTTTGTGTTTTTTACATGGGGGCCTGTACAGATTTCTCTTGAAAAATTTCCAATATTATAAACACTGACTTTATTAGGATATTTTGAACCGAATTCTGATTGTATTCCTGAAGCTAGAGCTTTTTTCAAAGGCATTTCTTCTCTTTTGATAGTAAGGGCATTTGAGATTTTTTTATTAACTAAATTCTCAACTTTTTTTATTTCTTGTTCTGTAAGTTTTCTTGGAAAATTAAAATCAAATCTCAATCTTTCAGAAGTTATGTTTGAACCTCTTTGGTTGATGTTTTTATTTAAAACACTTCTTAGGGCTTCATTTAATAAGTGTGTGGCTGTGTGGAGTTTTGTTGTTTTTTCAGAATGATCTGCCAATCCTGATTTGAATTTCCCTGCCGACGCTGTTTGTGAAAGTTTTTGATGTTGAACTTGTTCTTTTTGGAAATCTTTTGCAGAGAACCTGATTTTATTTTCCTTACAAAGATCTTCAATTATCTCTAAAGGAAAACCATATGACTGAAAAAGTAAAAATGAATTTTTTCCTGAAAGTTGCTTTTTATTTTTTGTTAATTTTTCAAAGATTCTCAATCCTTTATCTAAAGTTAATTCGAATTTATTTTCTTCTTCTTTTATAATTTTGTAAATACTATCCTTTTGTGAGTGTAAATGCTTATAGTCAGGATATATTTCAAATATTGTACCTATTAATGGTACTATTAAATTTCTATAGTGACCAATCTTGTTTAAGTGTGTATATGCTCTTCTAATTAGTTTTCTTAGAATATACCCTTGTTCTTTATTAGAAGGAATTATACCTTCTGCTGCAATGAAAACAGCAGCCTTGGTGTGATCTGCAATAATTCTCATAATTCTTTTATTTTTTTCAGAATTATATGAAATCCCAAATAAATGTTCTATTTCGTCAAGTATTGGTTTCCAAACTTCTGTGAGATAATTATCATCTAAATTATTTAGAATAGCAAGAGTTCTTTCAACCCCCATTCCTGTGTCCACATTTTTTTGTTTTAATGAATTATAATTACCTTTTGAATCTTTATCATATTGCATAAAAACATTGTTCCAGATTTCAAACCCTTTAACAAACATTTCTGAATCTGGCCCACAAGGCCCTGTTTCTCCTGCAGGTCCCCACCAATTATCTTTTTTCCCTAAAAATTTTATTTTTTTTATTCCAAGAGATTTCCAAATTTTTTCTGATTCAATATCTTTTTTAGCATTTTTATCTCCTTTAAAACAAGTTATAATTATTTTTTCTTTAGGGATATTAAGATTCTTAGTTAAAAATTCAAAACTCATTTCTATAGCTTCTTTTTTCCAATAATCTCCAAGAGACCAGTTTCCAAGCATTTCAAAAAAAGTATGATGAGTTGCATCTCCAACTTCTTCAATATCTGTGGTTCTTATGCATTTTTGGATATTTACAAGTTTTTTTCCAAGAGGATGTTTTTGACCAAGCAAATATGGGACTAATGGGTGCATTCCAGCAGTTGTGAAAAGAACAGTTGGGTCATCTTTTGGAATCAACGAGGCATTTGGAATTATTTTATGTCCTTTTGATTCAAAGAATTTTAGATATTTTTTAATAAGCTGTTTCCTCTCCATTATTTAAGATAGAATCAGAGTTTTAAAAATTGTTTGATTAAACTCCTCTTTGCTGTAGATCGTTAAGTCTATTTTGAATTTCTTGTAACTGTGCCTCTAGATTTTTTTCAACAGGTTTTGTTTTCTTAGATGAGAATCTTGTTTTTTCTCCAAATTCTTCCCGGAGTATATCTGGAATTTTTGGTTTTGGAAGTAGTTTTTGTAATCTTCCTAAAAATATTTTTAGTTCTTTTAATTCTTTGTAAAGTTTTGATTTTAATTCAAGTTCTTGAGACCGATAAAAACCATACCCCTTCATAGTTTTGGCAATTTTTAACAGGGTCATTTGTAATGATAGAATCTCTCTTTTTGTTTGAAAAGCTTCTTGATATTTAAGCCTTACATGTATAGGGTTTTCATTAGTCATTTTATATCTTAGAAAAAATATCTCTATCTACTTTTTCTATTTGTTCTTTCATAGACCTTACTTCATTTTCCCAAGTTTTTAATTCACTTTCTTCCTTTTCTTTTATTTCTTTGACATCTTCTAAAATTCTTTCAATGTGAGACATTTTCTTTTTTGTTTCATTGAATATTTTTAATGCTTCTTCAAATCGATCAATTCTTATGAATATTGGTTCTGCAATATTCTTTCCTTGTCCAAATCTTGTTTCTTTTATTTCTTTAATAAGAGGTTTTCTTGCTGGCCCTTGCATCATTCTTATTTCATCCTTATCCAAAAAATCATTTGCAAAAGACCCATTCTCTTTTTCCCCAGCAACAGCATCTTTTATTGTGTCATTAGAAAATTTTGTTCCTAAAGAATTAGAAGGAAAACTAGGTAATTTATGTATTTGGTTTGGTTCATCTGGTAATTCTGAAAGTTCAGGGAGTTTTGGAAGGGGGGGTAATGAAGAAACTTCTTTTTTTACACTTTTCTTTTTATTAAATAAACTCATTTTATCATTTGAATATAGATTTTCTAATATATATAAAATACCCCTCAGGTTTAAAAACTTTTATTTTTTTATAAAAGTTGTAAATTAATCGAAAGTTATTTAATCTCTTTCGTTTTGTTTTAGAATTCAGGATAAATTTCATGACTATTCAAAAAACAAAAATAAAGGAAAAAACTGAAAATGAAAAATCTAGTCTTCCTTCTAATAATCAAGATAATACTTTAAAAAAAATTCTTAGAGAAGTTATTACACTTGTTGTTGGAAAACAAGCAGAAGAGATAGTTGATTTGTTAGATACAAAAAAGCATGTAAATGAATTTCTTTTAGCTAAAAAATTAGATCTTACAATTAATCAAACAAGAAATATTTTATATAAAATTTCTGATCATGGCCTTGTTTCTTACATAAGAAAGAAGGATAAAAAGAAGGGTTGGTATACTTATTTTTGGAAAATTGAAGTTTTGAAATCTCTTAAATTTATGAAGAATGTTTTAATTAAAAAAATAGGCCAATTGAAACATAAAATAAAGAGTAGAGAAACTAAGAGATTTTATGTGTGTGATAGGTGTGCCATAGAAATTACAGAAGAACATGCTTTAATTTGTAATTTTACCTGTAATGAATGTGGAGATATTCTTTCTTTGAAAGATAATGTTAAACTTATAAGAGATATGAAAAAGAATTTTGAAAAATTAAAGAAAGAATTGGAATTTTTAGAAGAAGAAATAATAAAGGAGACTGAAAAAGTTGAGAAAATTAAATTAAAAGAAATAAAAAAAGAAAAAGCAAAAACTCAAAAAAAATCAGGCAAAAAAAAGATTGTCAAAGTAAAAAAATCTATTAAAAAACCAACAAAGAAATCAATAAAGAAAAAACTAATAAAGAAACCTGTTAAAAAAAAGTCTCTTAAGAAAACTGTTAAAATAAAAAAGAAACCAATAAAGAAAAAATTAGTTAAGAAAAAACCTATTAAGAAAAAAATAACAAAAAAGAAATCTAAAAAATAATCTTAGAAATGAAAAAAATTTATAATATTTCTCCAAAAAGAAAAAAGAATTTATTTGGTTCACTTAGTTTAACATTTATTATCATCTTGATTAATATTTTTGCTTTTATACTCTTCACGATTTTGATAGGATTGAAGGTTCCTTTAGATTATATTGCTATTAAACCTTTGAATATTACCCAAGGGAAATATCTATGGACATTTGTTACAAGCATGTTTATGCATGGCTCATTTTTCCATATTTTTGCAAATATGTTTTCACTTTTCTTTGTTGGTTCATTAGTTGAAAAAATTCTTGGGAAGAAAAGATTTTTTTCTTTTTATATGCTAGCTGGTCTTCTTGCAGGAGTGTTTTTTGTTTTTTTCTCCTTATTTTTCCCTGCTGATTTCAATACTTTTGCTGTGGGAGCGTCAGGAGCCTTATTTGGATTGATTGGTTTGCTAGTTCTTTTAACTCCTAATCTTCCTGTTTTTCTAATGTTTATCCCAATTCCAATAAAAATGAAATACGCTGGTCCAGGAATTTTGATTGTTTTATGGTTTATTTCAATTGCAGGAAATATTCCAATAGGGAATACAGCTCATTTTGGTGGACTTATCGCAGGGTTAGCATATGGATTATACCTAAAAAAGAAATATAAGAAAAAAACAAAATATATTAGTAAATATTTTAGTTAGAAATTAAAAATTTGTTTTAAAAATGCAAAACAAAAAAACAGAAAATTTTTTTACTGAGAATTATAGAAAAAGTTGGGAATATATTAAAGAATCTAAAAATTTTATCTACTCTATTTTGGTTATTTTCTTCTTATTTGTTCTCATAGGGGCTTTTGTTCCTGCTCCAGAACTTCTTGAGAAGAAAATTTTAGAATATATTCAGAAATTGTTAGAAATGACTTCTGGAATGTCTAGTGGAGAATTAATTAGCTTTATTTTTTTAAATAACATCCAGAGTAGTTTTTTTGGAATGATATTTGGAATTGTTTTTGGAATTTTTTCAATAATAACCTCCTCTTTGAATGGATATCTTTTGGGATTTGTTTCTTCAAGGGTAGTTTCTGAAAGAGGAATTTTTGTTTTGTTGAAACTTTTTCCCCATGGAATTTTTGAATTACCTGCATTATTTCTTTCAGCAGGACTTGGTTTAAGATTAGGTATATCTTTTATTTCCAAATATTTTAAATATTATTGGAAAAGAAAAAATACTCTTGCTCTATTGACAGGGATATTGCTTTTACCTTTTTCTATAATATTTACTCTTATATTTAATAAAAAATTGAGAAAATATCAGTTTGAAGATTTTATTTTTAAGCTTAACAACTCTCTTCGAATATTTCTTTTTGTAGTATTTCCTCTTTTATTGATTGCAGCAATTATAGAAGGAATTCTCATCTATCTTTTGTGATAGGTTTTTTATATAATCTAGTATCTGTTTTCTGGATAAGATTTTATGCTTTCAAATCATTCATGCCCAAGATAATTAACAAAAAAGCAATCATAATACCTGCCCAGAAAATTCCTCCTTTAAGAAGAATCCATGCCGCATGTAGAAAATTAAAATCTTTTCCAAACAACATCCAAGAGTATGTGGATGAAGCCCATCCTACCAAAATTATTCCTATAAGAAGAATCAATCCCAAGATTAGTTCAAGCCATTTATTCATGATTTTATAATAAGTTTTTCATTTAAAAAGATTTTTGTGATGCAATATTTGTTTTTTTAGATAACTTTATAAGTTAATTCTTTTTTATTTTCCTATGGATTCAAATATAGGGTTTCTTGAAAGTTTGGCTATTCCTATTTATCAATCCTTCTAGTTTAGACCAAATTAAATTTTAAGTTTTTTACTATTAATTTCAAACAAATTTAATATAAAAATGAAAAAAATAAAACCTATAAAAATAAAAAAGGAAATGAAAGTTTCTGAGCTACTTGAAGAGATGAGTATGGCTGGTTTTGGTGCTAGGAAAATAGGGGGTGCTCTTAAAATAATGAAAAAAATGTTGTCTGATGACCAATGTAAGGTTTTTTTAGGTCTTGCAGGAGCAATGGTGCCTGCAGGAATGAAGGAAATTATTATAGATATGTTAAAACAGGAAAAAATCTCTATTTTTGTGACTACTGGGGCAAATTTAACTCATGATTTAATAGAGGCATTAGGAGGAGCACATTATTCTTGTGATGTTTGGAATGATGTTGATTTTTCTAAAAAAGGATTTGATCGAATTCATAATGTTTTTATGAAGAATGAAGTCTATGAAAAACTTGAAGAATTTTTTGAAGAAAATTGGGAAAAATTTCAAAATTCAAAAAATATAAGGGATTTTTTAGAAAAAATAGGAAAATCTCTTCCAGAAGGAAGTAATAGCATTTTAAGAACTTGTTATGAGAAAAAAATTCCTTTATTTTGTCCCGGAATTTCTGATTCTGGAATCGGACTTATGGTTTGGGGGAGAACTATTGCTGGGAAGAAAATTCAGATAGATGTTTTTGATGATATGAAGGAAATTATTGATATTGCGTGGAGTTCAAAAAAAAGTGGAGTTATTTACATTGGTGGCGGGTTTCCAAAAAATTTTATCCAACAAAGTTTACAATTTTCCAAAGGAGCAACTTATGGTATTCAAATAACTACTGACAGGCCTGAACCTGGGGGAAGTTCTGGGGCCCCTCTTGAAGAAGGAATTTCTTGGGGAAAGATGAAGCAAGAAGCAAAAAAAGAAGAAGATTATATAGATGTTTTTTGTGACGCAACAATTGCTCTTCCGTTGCTCTGGGCAGGTGTTAAATCCTAATTTTCATTATTTTTTAGATAAAAGTTTATATAGATTTGATATTTTTTATTTTTATGAATGAGCAAAATCCGATACAAAATATAGAACAAAAGACAAAAGAAATTTCTCAGAACAGATCTGATTTAAAGAAAAAAAAAGAAATTAAAGAAAAATTTGAAAATAAAAAAATATTAGATGTTTTGAAAATTCTTTCTCCTGGAACAGCAATAAGAACAGCTCTTAATGATATTCTTAGGACGAAAATGGGTGCCTTAATTGCCGTGGAGAAAGAAGGACTTTTGAATGTTATTGAAGGTGGTTTTAAGATTAATTGCAAGTTTACTTCACAAAAATTAGTGGAATTAGCAAAAATGGATGGCGCAATAATTCTTTCAGAAGATTTAAGAAAAATTTTATATGCAAATATTTTGTTAACTCCAGACACAAAGATACAAACTAAAGAAACAGGTACACGGCATAAAGCGGCAGAACGAACAGCAAAGCAAATAGGAACAATTGTTATTGCCGTCTCTGAAAGAAAAAATAAAATTATGCTATATTTTAAGAATGAAAATCATTTTTTAGAAGAAACATCTGAAATTTTAAGAAGAGCGTCAGAGACCCTGCAAATTTTAGAAAAGCAGAAAGATGTTTTCGATGATCTTTTTTCTCATTTGAATGTTCTTGAAATAACAAATCTTACAACTATGGATGATGTTTGTAATGTTTTACAAACTCTTGAAATAATAAGAAGAATCTCAGAGAATGTTAAAAAAGATTTAGTTGAGCTTGGAAAAGGAGGGATTATTGTAAGTATGAGACTAAAGGAACTTACTAAAGGTTTGAATAAGGAAAGAGAGAGTATTCTTAAAGATTATTTTAATCAAAAGTATTCAAAAATAGATGAGATTTTGAGAAGCATGAATTTTGATTTTCTTATTGAAACTTCAAATGTGTTGAGGGTGCTTTTTGGAGAACTTCATGATAATTCTATATCTTCTAAAGGTACAAGAATTTTAAATAAGACAAATCTACTTCCAAAAGACATAAAAATTCTTTCCAAAAATTTCAAAACTCTTGATGATATATTTAATCTTGATAAGGAATCCTTAAAACCGCTTTTTAAAAATGAGGGTTTTATTGATTCTCTTTTGGATGAAATAAAAAAGTTAAAAGAAAAAATACTCATGGGTAAAAAAATTTGATTTTGAAGATTATGATATAATACAATAATCTTTATATTTATTCTAATGATTTAAAATTCCATGAATAACGAAAAAAAAAGCTATACAAGAAAAAGTAAGACAATTAACAGAAGTTATAAAAGGTACATTATCGACTCAAGAATTATCCAATATAATAACTCAAAGGAGAGTAAATTGGGTCAGGGAACATTTACCTAAAATTTTATCCAAATATAAAGGATTGTCTTTAGAAGAGATGGCTTATAGAATAATCTTTCTTGATCATATGAAAATTAATCCAGAACATTCTTTAGTTAAGAGGGTTTCTCCGAAGAAAATAAGAATTGATTCTTATAATTTTTGTCCTTATTTAGAGGCTTGCGTACAATTAGGACTAGAAACAAAATTTGTATGCAAACAGATAAATGAACAATCAATTCAAAAAATGGTAGAAATGATTCATCCTAATTTAAAGTTTAGTAGAAATTATTCTAATATTAGACCATTTAACAAACATTTTTGTGAGGAATATATAGAATTAGTGGATTCCTAAATTATTTAATCAAAATTTAAATACTTTATTTCTTATTTTAAATAATGCTAACAAAAAAACAAGTAAAAGAAATTAAAGTCCATTTGAATAAGGCTCAAAATCCTATATTCTTTTTTGATAACGATCAAGATGGACTTTGCTCATTTCTTTTGCTTCAGAGATATTTAGGAAGAGGTAAGGGGGTTCCAATAAAATCTTATCCAGAATTACTTAAAGATTATTTTAGAAAAGTTAATGAACTTAAAGCAGATTATATTTTTATTTTGGATAAACCTCTTGTTTCTGAAGAATTTTTTAAAGAAGCAGAAAAAATAAATATTCCTGTAGTATGGATAGACCATCATATTAATGATAAAAAACCAGTTCCTTCTTTTGTTAATTATTATAACCCCCTGAAAAACAGATCAAAAAGCTCAGAACCAGTTACAGCACTTTGTTACCAAATAACAAATAAGAAAGAAGATATGTGGATGGCAGTTATAGGATGTATCTCTGATAAATTTACTCCTTTGTTTTATGATGAGTTTATGAAAAAATATCCTGATCTTTCTGGTGAATCAAAACAAGCACTTGATATTTATTACAAATCCCAAATAGGAAAAATTGCGCAAATTTTTAGCTTTGCACTGAAAGATAGGATAACTAATGTAATAAATATGATAAAATTTTTAATGAAGGTTAGAACCCCTTATGAAATTTTAGAAGAAAATAGTAAAAATTATTCTTTACACCATAGATTTAGACAGATAGAATCAAAATATCAGAAATTATTTCAAAAAGCAGTTTCTATAGAAAAGAAACAAGAAAAAATACTTTTTTTTCAGTACGGTGGAGATTTGAGTATAAGTTCAGATCTTGCAAACAAATTAAGTTACTTTTTTCCTGAAAAGATTGTGGTTGTGGCTTATATTAAAGGAGCAAAAGTAAATATTTCTATGAGGGGGACAAAATCCCGAGACCTACTTTTAAAATCAATTAAGGATTTTGATGATGCTTTTGGGGGAGGTCATGAAAATGCTGCTGGAAGCCAAATTAAGATTGAAGATTTAGAGATTTTTAAAAAGAATCTAAAGAAATTTAATAGCTCTTAGCTATATATACAACTGCTGTAGCAGGTTTATTACAAATAACACATTTTCCTGTTGGCTTTTCTTTTTTGTTTACAAAAGTTCCCCTAATTTCTGCATTGGTTACCTTTTCTACATATTCTGCACATTTTAATCCATTTTTATCTAATGAACACCAATTTGTCTTTGCTATTTTTCTTTCCTTAATTGTTTTTTTGATTTGTTCTTTTGTTTTGCAAATTACAATGTTTTTTTTAAGAAAATTCTCTGCATTTTTTTTCAATCTATTATCAAATTCTTTTCCAAGTTTTGGAATGTTCTTTAATTGATTAAATTTTATTTTTTGTTTTTTATGAGTATCCCTAATATAAATTGTAAGTTCTTTATTGTTAAGCTCTTCTTTTCCAATTTCTAATCTAAAAGGAACTCCTTTTAGTTCCCATTTGTAATATTTTTCTCCAGGTCTTTTTTCAGTTTCATCAATTTTAATTCTTAGGTCTTTTAGTTTTTCTTTAATTTCTTGAGAATATTTTAAAATTTTGTTTTTATCCTTTGCTGTAAATATTGGAATAATAATTATCTGAATAGGAGAAATTGAAAAAGGAAGAACCAATCCACGATTATCTCCATGTGTTGAGATTATTGATACTAAAATTCTTGACATTGCAGGACCGTAGGCAGTTGTCCATAAATATTTTTCTTGCCCTTTCTCGTTTTTGAATTTTGCATTGAATGCTTTTGAGAATTTTTGACCCATTAAATGGGTAGATGGTTGTTGAATGACTTTTCCATCAGGCATTAAAACATCAGAACCAATAGTATATTCTGCACCGGCAAATTTATCCCACTCTGGTCTTTTTAATGGGAGAAAAGGTATGCAAAATTTTTGATGCATAATATTCTCTGTAGTTTGAATATCTTCTTGAACTTGAGATTCTGCCTCTTTTTTCGTTGCAAATGCATTATGAGTTTCTATCCAATAAAATTCTCTGCCACGGATTAAAGGTCTTGTTGCTTTTGTATCATATCTAAAAACAGAACCTCTTTGATACAATTTCATTGGAAGATCTCTGTGGCTTCTTATCCATAATTTAAACATAGGTGTGTAAAGTGTTTCACTTGTAGGGCGTAAGGCAAGTTTTTCTTCTTCTTTTCCTTTTTCAAGCCAAAAAACTTCTGGTGTAAATCCTTTGATGTGGCCTGATTCTTTTTTTAGATTTGCTTCAGGAATAACAGAGGGCATAATTGTTGGTTCATGACCTTTTTTTTGAAGTTCTTCTTCATAGAATTCATACATCTTTTCAATTAATTTTGTTCCCCAGGGTCTTATAACAACAAATCCTTTAATTCCTAGTCTTGTGTCTAAAATTTCTGTTTTCTCAATAATTTGACTATACCATTCACTGAAATTTTTTTCTTTATTTACTGTTAGTCCTCGGTTAGATTCTTTTTCTTTTTTTTGCATTTTTATTTTTAGATGTTTTTATATTTTATTATTTATCTTTTTTAGTTTATTTATAAGTAAAGGAATTTCTCTTAGCGCTTCTTTTACAGTTGATATTTCAATATCATTTCCATAATAATTTATTCCATTTCTTAATTTTCTATATCTATCAAACTTTAAAGAGATTTCTCTTTTCTCTAAAATCTCATTTAAAAAAGAAGTAATTGATTCATGATTAAGAAACTTGTATCTTTTTGAGTATCCTAATGCCTCACAATATTGTCTCAAAGATTCATAAAGTTCCCGAAAAATAGTTTTAAGTGTTTCTTCTTTAATAGGAATTATTTTTGCAGTGTTTAATGCTTGTTCAGACGATTTTATCAAACTTTTGGCTCTGATTATATCTATTGGTACTTTCTTAACAAATCCTGCTTTTATCAAATTTTTAAAAATCATTTAAAAACCTCTAATTTTCCAGATAGGGTAATTCCATTTATGATGTTATTTAACAAATTAGGATTTTTATTCTTTGCAAAATCAAATCTTTTTCGAGAAAAGAGATGAAAAGTTATTTTTCTATTTAATTTTTTTTCAAATTCTGGATAATTAATATTCTTTTTTATTTCTGTTAGAATAAATAAATCAATATCACTATTTGAATCATCTGTTGCATTAGCATAACTTCCAAATAAAATAATCACAGGATAATCATAATCTTTTTCAATTTGCTCTATTATTTTTGATTTTCTTAATTTTTCAAGATTAAAAAATAACTTTAAATTTAGAAATTTTTTATTTATTTGTGCTTTAAAATAATTGTATGGCTTTCCTTTTTCTACTTCAATTAAATTCTCTTTAACTAATCTTAATAGATATTGCCTTATAGTTGTGTGATTTATCTTTAACAACCTTGAAAGCTCTCTTATCTGAAAGTTGTCGTTAGGATTTTCAAAAAAAGATTTTAATATTTTATATTTTGTTTCCATCTGTTTATAATAATTTACAGATGTTTATAAATATTTCCATGTAGGAAGAAGTGTTAAATTTTTTTGTTCTTTTACTTTGTTTTCTATTTTAAATTAAATCTTCTCCTTCAATCTGATGATAAATAGTATTCACAGCTTGTTTTATATATTTTGCTTCAAGGGCAAAACCAAGACTTTCACTATCACCCCCAATTTTGAAATTGTTTATTCCTATGACTTCTCCATTAGTGTTAATTAAGGGGCCTCCTGAATTCCCTGGATTTAATGCAGCATCTGTCTGAATATAAAAAGGGAGGTTGTTTAGACCTGTTCTGTGAACACCTGAGATAATACCTTGTGTAACTGAAAATTGCAATCCTAAAGGATTTCCTATAGCAATTACTCTCTCTCCCACCTGAACATGATTAGAATTTCCAAGTTCGAGATCTTCATAAGTTCCAGAAATTTTTAATAAGGCAATATCAAGTTCAGAATCATATCCTACTAAACCCACTTCATGGTTTTTATCGTCAGATGTTATTATTACTGCTGTTTGGGCGTTTTTCATAACATGGTAATTTGTTACAACATATCCTTTTTTATCAATTATAAATCCTGTTCCTTGACTTATATCTGTCCTGATGTTTACAATAGATAAGACAGAATTTTCTATTATTCCTGAAAAATCTTCTCCTGATGAAGCCTGTAATAAGCTAAATTCTTCTTGAAAAATTCCTAATTTAGTTTCGATTTCATGTCTGGTATTTATTATACTATCTGATAGAGAATTTATGTTTGATTGGGTTTCCATTTTAAAATAAGTTATTTCTTTATTAAGAGAACTATAATTAATCTCTTGTCTTATAAAGAGCATATAGGTGAATATACTTATGGTTATCATGAAAATTAAAACTAAGGATGTAAAACTCCCAATTAACCATTTATGATGCCTTTTTAATGCCATTTTATATTATTAAAATATCAATACATAAAAATCTTTTCATTGATATTTTTTAACATATAAATTGCAAATTATTAAAATATAAAAACTTAACTTCCCCCTTAAATTTATAGGCCTGTGATGTAATGGATAACATAAACGGTTTCGGCCCGTTTTATGGGGGTTCGAATCCCTCCGGGCCTATTTTTATCCATATTTGGAATAAAAAATAAAAAAGAAGATGAATAAAACAAAGAAATTTTTATCCACAGCATTTACACTTACAGGGGCGATTATTGGTGCAGGAATATTGGGGCTTCCATATGTTTTTGCAAAATCTGGTTTTTTTATGGGTTTATTTTGGCTTGTCTTTTTAGGGATTATAGTTATTTTAGTAAATCTTTATGTTGGAGAAATTACATTAAGAACAAAGGATACCCATCAGTTACCAGGATATGCGGAAAAATATTTAGGTTTGTGGGGGAAAAGAATAATGTTCCTTGCAGTTATCTTTGGAATTTATACTGCTCTTTTGGCATATCTTATAGGAGAAGGACAAAGCCTTTCAAAACTTTTTACAGGAGGAATTGAATATTCTCTCTTGTTTGGTCTTGGTTTTTGGATTATTATGACTGTTCTTTTACAGGGCGGTTTAAAGAGGTTAAAAAATGTAGGATATTGGGGGGTTATTGCAATTACAGTTATAATTTTCCTTGTTTTCTTTTTACTTTTACCTCAAGTAAGATTGAATAATATCACAAATGTAGATTTACCAAAAATGTTCCTTCCCTATGGAATTGTTCTTTTTGCTTTGCTTGGTTTTAGTTCTATACCTGAATTAAGAAGAGAGGTGGGACGAGATAAAAAATTATTAAAAAAATCAATTCTTCTTGGAGCTTCGATTCCAATTGTTTTGTATTTGATATTTAGTTTTGTTTTTGTAGGTGTTTTAGGAAAAAATGTATTGGAAGTTGCAACTCTTTCTTTTGGAGGAGTATTAGGGAACATATTGGTATTACTTGGAATATTTACTATGATGACAAGTTTTTTTGCACTTAGTTTTGCTCTTAAAGATTATTTTATATTTGATTTGAAGAAGAAAAATATTTTAGTTTTTTTTGTTTCGATTATCCCACTAATATTATATCTTTTTATCCATTTCTTTAATCTTGCAGGATTTGTGAATATTTTGGGAATAGGAGGGGCAATTTCAGGGGGCATTACAGGAATTCTAATCCTTCTTATGAATATTAAAGCTAAGAAAAAAACAGAAAGAAAGCCAGAATATTCTATTCCTATTAATTGGTTTATTGTGGCAATATTAAGTTTGATATTTTTAGCAGGAATCTTTTTGCAGTTATCATAATTTTATCAAATAGATTTTTATATTCTAATCTTTTTAATTTTATATGGTAAAAACTAAAGCAGAACCAGGAGATTATGTTGAAGTTTTTTTGATGAAGAAGAATTATAAAGGATTTTTATTAGAATCTCCAGAATCAAGCAAAGGAATTGTTTTAATAAAATTAGATACTGGTTATAATATAGGATTTAATAAAAAAGATATTTTAGAAATTAAAGTTTTAAAAAAATCTTTAGAAAAAGAAGAAGAAATTGAACTTAAGAAAGATAAAGAAAAACCAAATATAGGAATGATTATTACAGGAGGAACAATTGCTGCGCGTTTAAATCCTCGTAAAGGAGGTGTTGATTGGCTAACAAGCCCTGAGAGTTTGTTTAAGTTTTATCCTGAACTTTTTGAAAAAGTTAATGTTTCGAAGATTGAAGTTCCTTTTATGAAAGCATCTGAAGATATGGATTTTAAAGATTGGCAGAAGATTGCACGTACTGCTAAAGAATTATTAAATGATGTAAATATTAAAGGGGTTATAATAACACATGGAACTGATTTTTTGCATTATACTTCTGCTGCTTTGAGTTTTTTCTTGAGGGATTTGAATAAACCTGTTGTTTTAACATATAGTCAGAGAAGCATTGATAGAGCTTCCTCTGATGCTAATTTAAATCTTCAGTGCAGTGCTTTGGCAGCAATTTCAGATATCGCAGAGGTTATGCTTGTTGGACATGCAACAATGAACGATGATTATTGCTATGCAATGCCTGGAGCAAAAGTTAGGAAACTTCATAGTTCTAGAAGAAATGCTTTTAAGGTTGTAAATGGAAAACCTTTTGCAAAAATATATCCTGATAGAATTGAAAAAATTTCTGATTATAATTCTAGAAAAAAAGGAAAAGTTAAAATAGATATTAAATTTGAAGAAAAAGTTGCACTTGTTAAAATTTATCCTGGGCAAGATCCAGATGTTTTAGATTATTATGTAAGGAAAAAATACAAAGGACTTGTTTTAGAGATGAGTGGATTAGGACATGTTCCAACTAAAAGAGCCAGAAAACCATGGACATCTAAATTAAAAGAAATACAAAAAAAAGGAATTGTTGTTTGTGCAGCTGCACAAACTATTTATGGAAGATTAGATCCTTTAGTTTATTCTAATGGAAGAGAGATTATGGAAACAGGGGTTATTTATCTCAAAGATATGTTGGCTGAAACAGCTTTAGTCAAGCTTGGTTATGTATTGGCTAAAACCACAAATAAAGAAGAAGTAAAAAAATTTATGTTAACTAATATGGCACATGAACTAAATGATAGGTTAGAAGAATGAAATATACCTATTTTTATTAACTTTAAAGGAGTTACAATGAGAAGATTTATAAAGTAAAAAGTGATCTTTTTTCCATGAAACAATATACATCTGAAGAATTTGATTGTTTTATGAAATCTATGAAAAAGGCTTCTGATTATTTACATAGCAAAAAGCCTGATTTTATTTTTGCTCCAATAATAGGTTCTATTCCTTTGATAGATATATTATCAATAATTGATAGACATTTTCCTTTGGAAACTGTAGAATATCCTCCGAACTCTAGCAGATTTATTAATAGGGGAGAAATAATTGATAAATGGTTTTCCAATTTTTTAGAGGATAATTATATAGGGACTCCAATGTCAATAATTTGTGTAGATGAGGTAATTTCAGGATCTTCTGCAACTAAGGGTTATAAGGAATTTTATAAAATTCTACATAAACTTAGTGAAAAAAAAGGAAAGTCTTTAGAAAAAAAAATTAAATATAAAATTTTAGGGATAGGGGAACAACCAAAAAATAATAATAGAAATCATAGTTTTAAAAAAATGATAAATCAAAAAAGGGCAAAAGTATTTGAAACAAATAAAATAATAACTGCAGATAATATAGATTTAAATCCTATAAGATTAAAATTAGGAGAACTTAATAGACAAGGAAGACAAACATATTTACCAGAAATCAAATCTATGAATTATTCCCAGAATTATCTTAATCTACTGTATGAAACAGCGAATTATTTTGGCGCTGATCCAGATCAAGTTACTCTTGCAAATCTTTTGAAGATGCAGGGAAGCCTTGAAAAATATTTAGTATAAACTTTAGTAGAATAATGAAAATGGAAAAAGAAAAAATAGCAAAAAAAACACTTGATATTTTATTAGGAAATATAGACAATGTTGGAGATTTGAAGAGGCTAGAATGTGCTATTCAAGATTATCAAACTGAGGGAATTAATATAGATTTTTATAAAGGTAAAGTAAAAAAGTTAAGAAAAACTTTTAATAAAATTTGTAATGGTAAGGAATTCTTAACAAGTACAGTAGTACCAAGGTCAATTAGGTATTCGATAAATGAAATAGATAATATTGAAGATTTGAAGAGGTTAGAAAGGGCTATTCAATATTTCAAAGGATCTTCTGAATTCAATGTGGATCCACATATAGATAGAATAAGAGATTTAATAGAATTTTATGAAGAAAATTATGATGATTTCAAACAAAAGTTGAAAATGAATAGTATCTATAAATTCAACACCAAGATTTAAGAAAGAAATTCTTGAATTAATTATGCTTGGAATAAGTTTTGAATAAATTTAATAAACTCTTGTTTCTTTTTTTGATTATGGAATTAGATTATGAAGGATTGGGTTTTAAAGCTGGTTTGGAAATTCATCAGCAGCTAAACACTAAAAAACTTTTTTGTAATTGCCCAAGTGTTTTGAGGAAAGATGAGTCTGATTTTGAAGTTATGCGAAAGCTTCATGCAATTGCAGGAGAATCTGGGGAAATTGATATTGCTGCCCAACATCAAGCAAAACTTAAAAAAGAATTTGTTTATCAGGGTTATGATACAACTTGTTTAGTTGAATTAGATGAAGAGCCAGCTCATGAGATTAATAAAGAAGCACTGGGGATTTCCTTACATATTGCTCTTTTAATGAATATGAAACCAGTTCCTATTACACAAATTATGAGGAAAACTGTTATTGATGGTTCAAATACATCTGGTTTTCAAAGAACTGTTTTAATTGCGCAAAATGGATATATTGAAACTAGTTTTGGTAAGGTTGAGATTGATTATCTTTATTTAGAAGAAGATGCTGCAAGAATTGTTGAAAAAGGAGAGAAAAAAGATATTTATAAATTAGATAGATTAGGTATTCCTTTGGTTGAGATTGTAACTGCTCCTGATGTTAAAACTCCTGAACAAGCAAAAGAAGTGGCTTTACATATAGGGAAAATTCTAAGAGCTTGCAAAGTTCGAAGAGGAATTGGAACAATTAGGCAAGATGTTAATATTTCTATTCGTGAAGAAAAACGGGTTGAGATTAAGGGAATGCAAGATATGAAAATTTTTGTGAAAGTTATTGAAAATGAAATTTTGAGGCAAAAAAAATTGTCAGATAAAAAAACACCTACTAAAATGGAAGTTCGTAATGCTCAAAAAGATGGTACTACAAAATATATGCGTCCTTTACCTGGTTCTGCGCGAATGTATCCTGAGACAGATTTACCTTTACTTAGAATTTCACGACAAATGATTGATCAAGCTAAAAAAACTCTTCCTAAAATGAGTAAAGATATTGAAAGAGATCTTAAAGAACAAGGACTTAACAAAGAAATGATTTCCCTATTGTTAAAGCAAAATAAAATTGAAGAATTTAAAGAATTATCAAATGTTATTTCAAAACCAATGGTTATCGCGAAAACTCTTTTAATTTTTCCAAAAGAAATTGCAAAGCATAAAAAAATTCCTTTGAATAAAATAGATAAAATTTTTAGTAAGGATGTTTTAGTTTATGTTTTAGAGAACCTGAAAAAAGGAAAAATTTCTGAGAACCAGATTAAACATGTTCTTGAAAACATTGCAAAAGGAGAGGATTATCAAAAAGCTCTTAAAATAAAGAAAGAAGATTTATATGGAAAAGAGGGAGAAATTATGAAGTTGATAAAAGAAAAACCAGGACTTTCGGTAAATGCTTATATGGGATTAATTATGAAAGAATTTCAGGGAAAAATTTCTGGAAAAGAAGTTTCAGAAATCATTAAAAAGTATGTT
>JAFCCD010000020.1 GCA_017610405.1 Nanobdellota archaeon
CTCTGATGTTTTTTCAGGAGACAACTGAATTCCTCGTTTTTCAATTCCTAATTTAAAAGAAAAGTCAGCTGTGGTTTCTGCATATTTCACATTTGGAATAACAGACACTTTTGCAAGTTTTTTAATGTTGATTTTATTTACTGTTACTTGATAATTATTTTTTCCTAAAGTGTATGATTCTCCTAATTTAAGTCTCAATTTATTTGTTTTCCAGAAAATTTCTTTGCCAGTAGCTTCCTTTACAGAACTAACATCAAATTCTGCATATTCCTTATCTATTTTTATTAATTTAATAGATTCAGAATCAGAAAAACATGTTTCTCTTTCTTTTCCAAGAATCCATTTACCACTACATTTTCCTGCATTATTAATAATTATTTCTACTCCATATTCATCAGAGTTTGGCTCTCTTATTTTCTCAAAAGAAATTCTCTTAATTCTTCCATTAATTTGAACATCCTGAACAGTAGTTTTTGAATTTGAAAGTTTAGAAAGTTCATTACAAAGAGAAGGAATTATGGAATTTGGAAAATTTTCCCTAAACTGCTCGCACGATTCAACAACTGTTCTTTTTTGATTTGCCCTATCTGCCAGTTCAATTTTCTTAACCAAAGCTTTTTCTCCAAGAGTTTTTACATCATCAAAAGGATATTTTTCTGAAAAAAAACTATCTATAACATCATCATAATTTTCTATTGCTTTTTCATAATAATCTTTAACTTCTCCAGAAAGTTCTGCATTTCTTGGTTCTGCAAATCCTAAAATTGAAATTTTTGTTCCATAAACCTCTTTTATTTCTTCAAAGCCTATAATACCACTAACCCTATTACCATTAACAACATATATTGCAACTCTTACCACCCCTTTAACAACATCTTCTCCTACTTCAATAATGAAATCAAGAACTTTTCTCACAAGTGAGCCAGTACTATCTTTTCTATCAGAATTATCAAATCTTGCCACATCTGAAAGAATACTTTGAGTAAGACTTTCTGCTTTTAAAGAAGATTGCACAAACCTAGCATACAAATCTTCTTCTTCACCTGTATCTTTCTTTGTACTTATATAACCAACATATACATTTTTATTTGGGTCATTACTAAAAGGAAGTCTTTCACCAACCCCATATTCCCTTAATGTTCCGCTAATATTTAATTTTATCTTTGGGCTTATTGTTAAAGGAAACTTTTTTCTTCCATCATCTGTATCGCACATTACCATTATCTTTTGAACAATTCCTTGTTTGTCTATACTTGTCACCCTGCATTTATTTTCTAAGAATTTCTCATTTTTCTTAACCTCAACAAAATCTCCATTAATACTAAGTTTTACCCTGGTATCTGGAGATTCAAGACCATTTAATTTTAATTTCATACTTCCCATACAATAATCAAATCCCGGCATAGGCATTTCAGGGGATTCTTTTCCTACTTCTAAAATGATACTTGAAAGCTTTCTTTTTTCACCTGACTTTCCAGACATGTATGCTTCCCTATCTGAATAAATTGATATAGATGCACTGTCTTCACTAATTCCTTCTGCTCTCAAATATCCACGCCCCTCCCAAAAACCATATTGGGTAAAAGTGTTTTCCCAATCATCATCACTTAATTCAGGAAGATAAAAATTAGCTTGCCCTACCCCAAATGCATTTTTAATATCATATTTTACTCTCGCAGTTAGATTTCCTGAAACAAAATCAGGAATCTTAGTTTGATTCTTCTGTTTTTTTAAAACTATAATAGCATAGCCAAGATTATTCAAAATAGGTGTATTAATCTGGGGCCTATACTCTCCTAATGCAGCTCTTGCCGGCAAATAAGAAATTCCTTGAATATAAGGTGAAGGACTACTAAGACGTATATTCATTGTTTTTATCGCTTCAATATCTATTAAGGGATTAAGCTGCGTAGCCATTATTGGACAAAAAACAGGAACATTTTGATCTTCAAGTAAATCACTTCTCACAACAGAAGGAATACATCCCATCGGAGAAATTTGCATAATAAAATCCTGTCCAGCTCCACAAAGAGATCTGTCGAACAAAGGAAACTTATTACTCCCTACATACGAAACCATGCCTGACCTATAAGCCACATTCTGACGAGCATACGCTGAAACAACAGAAGTTGTTATAAGTATTAATAAAAATAAACCAATAATTAAGC
>JAFCCD010000018.1 GCA_017610405.1 Nanobdellota archaeon
TCAAAACTATAAAGCTCAAATTGTTTTTGCATAATATCAACTATCTTTGCTCTTTTTCTTGCATCTTCTCCAAGATAATCATTAAATCCTTTTACTGTATCTGTTTTCATTTTAATTTTTTAGTTAGTCTCCTTTTTATTTTTTTTATATTCTTTTTCCAATCTTCTTTAAGGAGACCATAGAAATAAGTATCGTTTATCTTATTTACTGCTAAAGATTTAGAACTTTTTCTTTTCATACCTTCTAATCTATAACCCATCCTTTTTTGTGTTTTATTTGATGGTTTATTTTTTATAAACACTTCACTATTTAATCTCCTTAATTTTAATTTATTAAATGCGAATTCATTTGCAGCTATTTTAGCCTCTGTAATATACCTTTTTCTCCAATATTTTTTATTTATCCAAGAACCTGTTGTTGCAGTTCCATTGAATTTATCTATAGAAGATAAACTAATACATCCAATCATCTTTTTTTCCGATTTCAATTCTATAAAGAGATTATAACTTTTTTCAGAATCCCATTGTTCTATAGATTTTTTTATCCAATTTATGGCATCTTTTTTATTATAAGGATAAGGAATTCTTTTGGTGTTTTTAGATACATCTAAATTCCCGGCCCCCTCTAAGACATCTTTCCAATCCGAAATTTTAGGTTTCCTTAAGATAAGTCTCTTTGTTTCTAATTTCATTTCATCCTCTTTGAAAGGGTGGAAGGAGGGAATCGAACCCTCATCTTACGGACCACAACCATATGTTCTGCCATTAAACTACAACCACCATTATTTAATTTAGGTAAAAATGGTATAAAAATATTAGCAAAGCTAAAGAAATCTTTTCTAATGATGCCGACAATTGCTAATTTTACTTGTCATGGTTATGATAGAATATTGGGTTTTTTATAGGTTTTGGTTTAATAAAAATAAAAAATAATTAAATAAAAGACCCCTGTCTTTTAAAACTTTAAAAAATTAAAAATAAATTAAAAAGTATAAGAATTTGTTTGTGTGCAAAGCGATTCAGCCCCAGAACTGTCTAAGAAGAAAGCAGTAAATTCTAATCTGTTTGCATTAGTAATTCCAGAATCAATTATCTCTGTTTTTGTTTCAAGTTCTGATATAGCTGAGAAGTCAAGAACTCCACTGTTATCTGTCTCATTAAATAAAGCTACCTTAATTCCACTAATTTCTTCTCCTCCAGCATTTCTTTTCAAACTAACAGAGTAATTTCCATCTTCACCTACAACTTCTGTAACACTTACAGCTCTTAAATCAACAGCAATGCATTTCGTGCTTAGCTCAACTTGCTCTGATCCTCCTTGAACTACATTTCTTACAACTACCCAGATAATACCTACTGCCACCAAAACTAAAAGAATAATTATCAAAGTAGCTACAATAGCGGACAAACCTCTTTTGTTTTCGATTGTTTTCACCATTTTAAATAATCACTAATTTAATTAAATAAATAGTGTTTAAAAATGTTTTTATTTTTTATTAATTTTATTTAACTCGATAAAATTTTAATTTTTATTAAAAGTATCTAAAAGTTTAAAAAATTCTTTTTTATCCATAACCTTATCTGCTTCAGAAAAACCAATTTGTTCTGCAAATTTCCAAAATGCTTGTGGTTTATATTTTTGTTTTTTTAATGATGCTATTGTTGGCAAATTTAAATCATCCCATCCAGAATATTTACCTTTTTCTATCTCTTTCTTCATTTTTGTTGTTGAAAGTTCTAGGTCTTTAAATTTGATTTTTCCTAGGAACGCTGTCCATGGAAATTTTTTCCCAAGAGCCTTGTAAATTTTCTTCTGTCTTTCTGCATTATCCCTGTGGTCTTTTGCTCTTATGATATGGGTCATCTTCATATCAATATCATCAACAGCAACAGAAAGGTTCATTAAAGGCCAAACCCTATATTTATTTCCTTTTCTTGGATGTTTCATTAAGTTAATTCTTGCCAAAGGAAAATCTCTCATTGCAGGATTTTTATCCTTCATATCAGATTTAAATCTTAAAACAGCTCCACCTTCCTTAAATCCCCCATCCAACATTTTTTTCCATAATTCTAAATTTTTCTTAACATTTGATTTTCTGCAAGGACAATTTTTTTTAGCTTTTTTAAAATCTTTAAACTTTTCTGCTGAACAGGTACAAACATAAGCTTTATTTTTCTTTAGAAGCTTTTCTATATATTTATAATAAAGATCTATGCTATCAGATTGAATTACAATTTCAGCAGTATTATGAAAAAGCCAACCAGATTCTTTTTTAATCATATTATAAGCAAGAGGATCAATGTTCTCAGGATTAGTATCTTCTATTCTTACATAAAATTTTCCACCGTATTCTTTGACAAATAAAAAAGACAGAGAGGCTGTTAATGCATGCCCTATATGAAGCGGGCCAGAAGCAGAAGGTGCAAATCTCATTATTACTTTTCCTTTTTTTGCATAAGGAAGTTCAGGAAGTCCTTCACGCACTTTTCTTACACTTGTAACTTTTTCTAATTTTCCAAATTCTTTCTGCTGCTCTTCCAAAGATAATTTATTAACTTCTGTAACAATTTCATTTATCTTTTTTGAATATTTTTTAACCTCTTTCCTCTCTAAACCCTCATTAAACAAAGAAGAAATTACAGAACCAATTCTTGCTTCACCAGAATAATGAAGTGCATTTTTCAGCGCATATGCACGTGCTTTTTTCTCAAGATTTTTCATATTATTTTTGTTTTATTTTCTTATTTAATTTCTTTTTTAATTTTGGAAGTTTCTTTTTCCAATCTTCTTTAAAGAGCCCATAGAGATTTTCATCTTTTATCTCTTTAGTTAAAGATGTTATTAGGTGTTTTTTTCTAATACCTTCCAACTTATATCCCACTTTTCTTTGAACATTATTTGATGCTTTATTATCTGAAAAAACACTGCTATTTAATTTCCTTAATTTTAATTTATTGAATGCGAAGTTGTTGGCAGCGATTTTTGCTTCAGTGATATATCCTTTTTTCTGATATTTCTTATTTATCCAAGAACCAGTTTCTGCTGTTCTAGAATCAAGATTTATATGCATTAAACCAATTGTTCCAATTATTTTTCTCTCTTCTTTAAGTTCTATAAGAAAAGCATAGGCTTTTTTAGAATCCCATTTTTTAATAGATTCTTTTAACCATTTTATTGCATGACTTTTTTTATAAGGATGAGGAATTGTCAATGTTCTCCTAGAAATATTAAGATCTCCTGCACCTTCCATAATATCCTTCCAATCAGACATTCGTGGTTTTCTTAAAATTAATCTTTTTGTTTCTAATCTCATACCTAAAAAAAGAAAGAACCATTAATAAATTATTCGAAATATAATAACTAAGGTCTTATATCAGATCTTCTTTCCAAAACCTCAATTCTTTGTTGCAGATGATAAATTTGATTTGAAATATCTTCAAGTTTATTTGTTATTTCAAGAATTCTTTTTACAAGCCTTTTTCTTTTCTCATCAGAAGAGCTTGAAAGATCAATTACTCCTGAATCGTTATCTGAAGAATTTGAAGGTGAATCAAAGAACGCTATAGAATCTGATGATGAAGTTTTAGTAGATTCAGAAGAAAGATTTTGTTCATTTCTTTCTTTTTGTTTTCTAAATTTTTCAGCAAGATCAATTACCTTTCCTCCTTTCTTACCAAATCCAAATAAACCCATTATATATCTAATCAGCTTTTGTTTTTAAATTTAGTTATAATAGATTTGAAAATATTTCTACATTAAACTTTCTCAAAGAAACATTTTTTAAACATCCAATCTTATTTAAAGAGTAAAGAAATTACAAAAAAGAGAAAATGGTAGAAACGATTGCACAATTAATAGGAAAAGTAAATCCAAAACTCTATGCAGACAAAGGAAAAGAGCTGTTAAAAAAATATGGTTCTACTGAAGGAATTCCTTCTGAAGAAGTTAAGGAAAATCCTCTTTCAGAACATTTTCTTGTTTATGATTCCAATTCAGAGACATTAGAACCTGTTTATTTTTTTATTTTAGATCTTATGAATGATTTCGGGCTTGAAACAGAAAAATTAATTGATAATTTCACATCTTCGCCTGGTTCAGGGCATTTCGCTGAATTAGGTCAAAGAGCAACTATAATGCAACAACAAGGAACAAAAATTCTTGCAGACATAAATAACGTTATAAGAAGTGTACTAAATATTATTTATGACTTAAAAGAATTTCGAATACGACTAGACCAATATAATGATTTAAAGACAGATAAAAAAGACTCAGCAATTCTTTCACTAAAACAAATCTGGATGGATAAAGTAGATATAAATAAAGGAAATTCAAGTATAAAAGCAATGGCTCTAGGCCAAGCAGGATTTCAAACTCTTATAGATGCTTTTCTAGTGGTCAAGGAAATTAAGGATGTTGATAAAGTTGATTTAAATGATAGGGTTAAGAGAATTTTAAGACCAAGAGTACTTGAATTTAATCGCTGGCTTGAAGAATCTGAAAAAGAATTAAGAAAAAGATATGAAATTGAAAGAACCTATTTAAAAACCCAAGTTAATTCTCTCAAACTTTATTCAAGATGGGCAAAACCCTATCTTAAGGCAGCAAAGGATTTGGAAATGAAAGAAATAGGAAGGGAACCTGCATTAGTTAAAGCATTTAATACAATTATTTTAGAATTAACTTTATTAGGAAAAAGAAAAATTAACGTAAAAGAAGAGGCAATTTCAGGAAATCTTCCAAAAGAATTTGAAAAAATTTATTCAAAGAGTAAAAATTATTACAGCTGTGTTCTTGTTAATTTCAAATTTCGGGGAATCCCACAAAAAGTAAGTCAACAATCACACTATGCTTTTGGAGGCCGAGCAGAAATATCCTTCAAATCATATGTTCTTAATGAAGATGAATTAAATAAGTTTTATGAAATACTTGAAGATTCTGATATCGATGACGCATTAAAATTAATAGAAGGAGCAACAGGCGAAAGTCTTGAACAACTTCAAGAAGAAATTGAATATTTTCTTGAAGAAGCAAAAGAAAAAGAAGTTAAAAAACAAAAAGATTCATCAAATCCTTTTAAAGCAATTATCGGAGGATATAATGAAGAATCAAAATCAACAGAATCAACAAAATCAAAAGCTTCTATTTCTTTATCTCCTAAAAAAATTAAAATAAGACCAGAAAATTTTGGCGAAAAAAATAATATAAGACCTCTCGCAGAAGAAATGGCAAAAGATTTAGCATTCAAATTCTTTGATATATATAAAAAAGCCCATGGAATGCCCAGTTATACTTAACAAAGATAATTGTATTAGCTTATAGGTCAAAAACAATGATAATTATTATTGGATTTACCACTTGAAGAAAGAGAAATAGGGGTAAATCATATCTATCCTAATGATTAGGAAAAGCTTAAAATTTGTACTTTTCTTTTGCTCCTCTTAGTTGTCTTATACTCCCAATGGCACCCCTTACCTTACTTTTTAGGGTATCTTCAAATATTTGTTTTTGTTGTTTCTTGTCTACCGCTTCATCCATACTCCAAAATCCAAGTTTAACTGCATCACTATATAAGTCATCTAATAATAATTTTGTTTTATTTCCTTCTTTTTTTGATTCTCTTGTATCATTTTCACAACCACTATCCCAATCAGTGGAGGATTCTGTAAAATGACTATCTCTTAAATATAAACTATTTTCTTCCATCTTATTAAAAGGAACAAAATCATTTACTAATTCAACTTCATAACCTTCATTTTTTAAAGCTGAACTAAATTTTTCAGCAATTATTGCTTCTATTCCTGGAGAAGATAAAAACAGTTTTTCATCTAAAAATTTTTTTGCGGCAGTAGTTTTGACGACACTATTTTTCAAATAAGGTCTTTCATCATGTTCTGTTCTAAAATCTGAGTCCTGAAGAGAATTTTTAATCTCTTTACGAGCATCGCTAAATTGATGATCTCCAATTCTTGGGATTGCTAAATAAATTTTATTTATTTTTGTATCAAAACTATTTATTACTTTTGCATCTTTTTTTATTTCATTTTCATCACTAATTTTTTGCCCATATATTTCCCCTGCTTTTCTCATAATTTTGCTTTTTGCATCTCTTGCGGTCTCTTTACATGCTTCTTTATATATTTTATCTAAAGAATAAATTTTATTTCTTATCTTATCAGCTGTAGATCTCTTAAAAGTTTGATCAGTTAGTAATAAATCACCAAGATCAAAACTTTGGTTGGAAGCCCATTCACTAATCTTTTCTTCAGGAGTTCCTTTAAGAAAAACTTTTGTTTTAATTCTATAGTAATTTTCAATAAAATCATATTCTGACTTTCCTTTTAATTCTTCTTCAATCACATCCCTAATTGAGTCAAGTTTACTATTTTGTCTATAAATTACTAAGGCCTTGTTCCCCAGAGTTTTTTTTGTAATGTCTCTTGCTGTTGGTCTTTCGTTTTCCATATAAAAACCACAAATTCCTACTTTATAAATGTTCTGGTTATGTTACTTTTGATGGGAAGTAACACTTTGATTATTGAGAAAGAGTTTGTTCTATAAAATGTAGTAATCTATACAATTTCTATATACGGTTTTCATTTCATTTTTTAATAATTCGCAGGTAATTTTTCCCCTAATTTCTTAATCTTCTTTAACATTTCAGGATTATTTTTATGTTCTCTTTTAAGCTGTTTAATTGCTTCTCTTTTTGCCTTATAACTTAATTTTATGAGTATCTTATCTATTTCTTCCATATAGAAATTAATTGAAAAACATTTATAAAAGTAATTATTAGCGTACTAAAATCCATAATAAAATTAACTCTTTCATTAACTTTATATATTTCTCGTGTTTATTCTATTTATGCCTAAAAAGAAAATTGAAAAAGAAGATGAAAAAAAGGAAATACTAGAAGAACTAGCTAAAAAATTAAAAGAAAATATAGATAAAAAATCATCTAAAGAATCAGATATAGAAAAAAACACAGATTCATTTAGAAAACACACGGGCCCCGGTTCTTGAAAGAATTGCAGGTTCTCAACCAAGACCAATTTTTGTTGGAGAAATTTCAGGTTCACCCCAAATAATTTCTGAAGAAGAAAAATCAGGTGAATTCAAATATGCTCCAGGACAAGAAGGAAAGGATGAACCAAAATACATTGAATCAGATTCAAGAATTTTTAGAGAACCAAATCATATAGATATGATGAAAGTTGGAAGAGAAACACCAGAAAGAACCTCTAAAATGGATCAAAAAGCATTTTTCATGCGCCAAGAAACAAATCAACAAATCGAATCGCCAACATTTGAAAAAAAATGGGAAGTTGAACAAATTGATGTTGAAAATCAAGGAAGAGAAAACCCTTTCAAAAGAAAAGAAACTAAATATGAAAATATAAAATAAAACTCTCAAAAAGTTGATAAGTCATATAGGATAAATTATATAAACAAAATTCTCTTAATTTTTTTATAAAAAGGATGATTAAAAATGGCTGAATATAAAAAAGGTGGCTATAAAATTTCAGATATTTATCAAGGTGGATACTCTAGTCTTAATCCATCAATGAATTATATAACTACAGGAAGTCTTGGTATGACAACAGACCCAAGAGTTGCAAATGTTTTACAAGAAGTTTCATCAAAACTTTCTTCAGGAGTTAAACAAATTGAAATTTCTGCTGTTTCACCGGAAATTTTTGATTCTATGCCAAATCAACAACTTAAAGAGGTTCATAGACTTTCAAAACTTACAGGAATAGATGTGTCTTTACACGGGCCTGTTATAGAAGCATCTGGAGTAACTCAGCAAGGATTTGATGAATCAGAAAGAGAAGCTTCAGAAAGAAGGGTTACTCAAACTCTTTTAAGAGCAAAAGAATTAAATCCAGATGGAAATATCCCTGTTACTTTCCATTCTTCACAAGGACTCCCAGCTTCACAACTTCTCCCACCATCTAAAGGTAAAAAGGGATATGAAAAAATAATTGCTATTAACAAAGAAAGCGGGAAAATGGCTCCATTAGAACCAGAAGTAAAATATTATCCAGGGACAGAAAAATTAAAACCAAAAAAACTTTCTCCTGAAAAAAGACTTGAAATTTTAAATGATTCTGAATGGGATAATTCTCTTAATCAGGTTTTTTTTAATCAAGAAAGAGCTCAAGAAATTCTTGGAAAAAACCAAGCTCAAATTCAACATATTATGGAAGAGATGAATCAAATGGAGAAATCACAAGGAAAAATCGATCCAAGGATTTTTACCCCAAAACAAATACATGCCTATAACAACATGAAGTCTGCTGAAAATTATCTTCAAGATGTTCATCAACAAGCAAATGCGCTTTTTAGCAAGGCATATGAATTTGGAGATGAGCATCAACAAGAAATTCTAAAAGCATACTCTGAAAAATTTAAAGAAGATCTTAAAAAAAATCCAGGAAGTCCTTTTAATTTAGCGCAGGCAACACAAGAACTTATTAATAATATGAAATCTCCTCAAGTAACACCTAAAATGTGGGTTCCTATTGAAGAGTTTTCTATTGAAAACTCTGGTAAAACATTTGGAAATGCTGTTTTTGAATCTTACAAAAAATTAGGAGATAAAACTCCTTTACTAGTTATTGAAAATCCTCCTGCAGGAGTTGCACTAAGCACAGGAGAAGATATAAAAAATATTGTTGTAAAATCTAGAGAACAATTTGTTGAAAAAGCAAAAGAATTAGGAATATCAGAATCACAAGCAAAGAAAGAAGCTGAAAAATTCATTGGAGCAACATGGGATGTTGGACATATTAATATGTTAAGGAAGCAAGGATATACAGAAGAAGATATTGTAAAAGAAACAAAAACAGTTGCACCTTATGTAAAACATATTCATCTTTCAGATAATTTTGGATTTGAACATACAGAACTTCCTATGGGAATGGGAAATGTTCCTTTAAAAAAAATGATGGAAAAGTTAGGGAAAAAAGGATTTGAATCTAAAAAAATTATTGAAGCTGCTCACTGGTGGCAGCATTTTAAAACATCTCCTTTTCAAGAAGTTTTAGAAGGTGTGGGTTCTCCTGTTTATTCTATGAAAATGGCCCCATATTGGAACCAATCCAAAGAATTTCAAGAAGGATATTTTTCAGATTATGGACAAATGCTTCCACAAATGCATTATGAAACTTTTGGAGCAGGTTTTTCACAGCTTCCCCAAGAACTCGGGGGGCAAATACCTGGGGCAAAAGGAAACAGGATGTCTGGAAGACCAATGGAATAACCTAATGAATGCCGGATCGAAAACCCACCGGCGGTTTTCAAATTCAGTAAATTTAAAAACTATATTCAATAATATATATTAGAGTATATAAAAAGAGGAAAAGATGGCTAAAAAACCAAAAAAGAAATCCACAAAAAAAGCTAAAGCTAAAAAGAATATTCCAATTCTACAACTTAAAAAAGAAACAGATATAGCAATGGATTTTGCTACAAAAGCTTATAAAAAATTTGATAAAATCATAAAAGCCGTTGTTCTTTTTGGTTCAACTGTAAAACAAACCACTGTAACTGGTTCTGATATTGATATTGTTATTCTTATTGATGATGTAAGTGTTAATTGGGATCACGAGCTTATAGCATGGTATAGAGAAGAGCTTGAAAAATTGATGAAAAGTAATCCTTACAATAGTGTTCTTCACATTAATACAATAAAATTAAGTACATGGTGGGAGGATTTAATGAAAGGAGACCCTGTTATACTTAATATTTTAAGATATGGTGAAGCCATGATTGACTTTGGGGGATTTTTTAATCCATTAAAATATCTCTTAATTAAAGGAAAAATTAAATCAACTCCAGAAGCGATTTATTCTGCACTTCAAAGAGCACCTCTGCACATTGCAAGAAGTAAAGTAGCAGAAATAAATGCAATTGATGGATTGTTTTGGTCTATGGTTGATTCAGCTCATGCAGCGCTTATTGCCTTAAATGTCCAACCTGCATCTCCAGAACATATACCTGGAGATTTAAAAGAAAATTTTGTCAATGCAAAAAAACTGAAGATGAAGTATGTGGTTTGGTATCGTAATCTTCTTGTTCTACACAAAAAGATTGCTCACGGAGAAATCAAGAACCTAAAGGGTGTTGAGATTGATGCTTGGCAAAAACGAGCAGAAGAATTCTTAGAAGTAATGGCTAATTTAGTCAAAGATATAATTGAGTGATTATTGTTTATTTTTATCAGATTTTTTCTTTTTTACTCTCACAATATTTTTCTTACCAAATCCCTTTTTAATTAATTTAGGAATATTTTTCATTCCTTGAACATTAATAATTGGGCAATATTTGTTCCCTATTCTGTTGAATAACCCAACTTGTAAAACAAAATCATTATCAGGATTTATTTCTTTTACAATATTTCCAAGAGTTCCATATTGAATCAAAAAGTCTTTAACACCTTCTGAATAATTAAATCCACCTGCTATTGATATACCTTTTGAATCTCCTCCAGCAATTTTAACAAACCCAGTTATATCTGCTCCTTTTGAATCTCCTCCAACATATTTAACAAGCCCAGTTATATCTGCTCCTTTTGAATCTCCTCCAACACATTTAACAAGCCCAGTTATATCTGCTCCTTTTGAATCTTTTGCAACTTTTTTAGAGATTAGGTTTATGTCTGCTAAACCATTAAATCTATTATAATTAGCAAATACAAAAGGTATTCCTTTATATTTTATTTTTTCTTCTGTCATTTTAATTATTCCTTATCTTCTTTTGGTTTATATTTCTCAGTTATTTGGTTTCCTAATTCATTCATATCAGCAAAGTAATTGCAAGTTCCAAGAGATACTGCACGATTATATGCCTGGCTTAATAATTGATAAACTTGTAATGCATCATTTTCTTTTTCACTCAATATCTTATTTATCTCTCTTGTATCTATTTCTTTGCCTTCTTCTGTTGCCTTAATTGCAGCTTTTTGTATTTTTTCCTGCAATTCTAAAGGAACATAATCACTAAGTTCCTTAGGCACATTAAAATCATAATTATAATTTCCTGCAATACTTTTAACAATTTCTCCTAATTCTTTTAAAGGTAATCTAGATTTATTTTCCTCAATCTGCCCAAGTATTTCTACAGAAATATCATAATCAGTAATTGAAGGTCTGCCATAAGCACCAAATCGATCCCCTTTTTCTTTAGCTCTTTCATATAAACTTTGCTTAATCTTTTGCGCATTTTCAGTGTTCATAGATTCATTATAGGTATTTTCTGCTCCATTAGCAGCTAAATTACCATATAAAGAAGGATCTTTTAGAACATTATTACTTCCAACAACAGATTGTAAAACTTTATCCTCTAAAGTCTTTCTTGCAACTCTAATTCTTTGCTCTTTAATTTCCTCTTCTGTTGGTTTTTGTTCTGTCATTTTATTCTTTTTCTGCCTCGTTTTTTGAAACCAT
>JAFCCD010000021.1 GCA_017610405.1 Nanobdellota archaeon
TTCTCTACTGCCCTTATCAGACCCATATTACCTTCCTGGATCAGGTCTAAAAATAGCATTCCCCTACCCACATATCTTTTGGCAATACTTACTACCAGTCTTAAATTTGACTCTTCCAATCTTTTTTTGGCTTCGTGTTCTCCTTTTTGTATTCTTTTGACCAGCTCCACTTCTTGTTTAGCAGTTAATAATTTTATCTTTCCTATTTCCTTTAAGTACATTTTTACAGAATCATCTAATTCTAATTGTTTCACCAATCCTATTTCTAAATCAAATCTTTCTTTAGAAGGGTGGATTTTCTCGTCTTTCTCTCATGTGTCTTTTTCTTTGACTAGCGAATTACCTTTTTCCTCAGTTTCAACTAAATCAATCCCGGATTTACTTAGAATATCGTATAAATCTACTACTTTACTCACATCTAAAATGTCCTCAGCTAAATATTTCTCTGCTTCTTTATAAGTTAAGTAGCCCTGTTCTTTTCCTTCTTTAATCAAATCTTTCAATGTTCTCTTTTTTCCAATTTCAAAGCCTTCCTTAATCTCTTCCTTTGTTTTATTAAGTGAAGGAGTTTGAATCTTTTTTAAATGATCATCTACTTCGGCAGGTTCACCTTTAACGGAGCCTCCCTTACTTGCCTCAAGTTCTTTTATTTTCACTTCTACTTTATTTATCCAACTAGCATTTATACCTTGAGGGTGTCTAGTAGTTTTAGTATTGGAACGGTTGTACTTCCCAAGCAATATTTTTTGTTCTTCTATCTGTTTTTCTATATCTACGGTTTCAATAATAGGAGGAGTGACCTTTTGTTCTACCTTCTTAAGGGGAGAAATAACTTTCTCTTCTACTTTAACAATAGGAGTTACTTTTTCCTTTTTAATCTCCCTCTTTTCTTGTTCCTGATTATTTTCTATTACTTCCTCTATTTTTTTATTTTTGGAATCTGTAAAAAAATGGTCTTGTATTGGAGTTTCTACTTTTTCTTCTACCTTTTGTACTTTCCCAAAAAACTCTTCTTTTCCAGTAGGAATCACTTTTTCCCCTACCTTTATAGAATAAATTTCCATATACTCTAATTCTTCCCAAAGCCTTTTAAGAGTTTGTTCTGGATTTGCATAGTATTCACATTCGCTAATCCTATGAAAATGCCATCCACATCTTTCAAGAACTCTTTGCCTCGCCATATCATCTTCATATTTTTCTGCTCCGTGCCAATGATCTCCATCACATTCTACCGCAAGTCTTGTCTTGTTTCCCTCAATAACCAAATCAATCCGCTTCCCGCCAACTGGGTACTGAGGTATAACTCGAAAATCTTTAGAAGCTATTTTTAATGCAATATCAACTTCAAACCAACTTTCAAAAGGAGGTGGTGATTTTTCTATTTGTCTATTCGCTTTGTGCGATTGCATACGTATTTCATCTATATTAATATCAGAAGGAAACATAGATTTTTTCGGATCTTCAAAAAATTCGAGTAATTTCTTGCGTAAATCTGTTGAGCTTAAATCATTTCGAGCTACAGAATAAAAAAGCCATTCCTGGTCTTTTGCGCGGCTTGCAGCAACATTTTCTTTCATTTGATGCTGCTACCATACTAATAAAAATAACGTTACGTTCGTCTCCCTGAAAACTATACGGTTTACCACAAATAAGTTTACGCTCATGCATTTCTTCTGCACCGAGTCTTTCAAGCAGCATACTTTCAATAAGGGAGGCTTGCGCGTCTCCTTGAAGAGTGATAACTCCCATAGTTTTATCCTTATATCGAATATCACCACAACAACAAATAATAGTTTTAACTAGTTCTTCCGCTTCAGGGCGATTGATTACCCTATTAATACTTCCTTCTCGGTATCCGTTAGAAACTTGAACCGCCTTTAAAGGTTCAAGTCTTTGGGGTGGATATTGTCTTAAGGGGATCAGTGGAGACGTTTGATAACAGAGGTCATTACTAAAGCGTATTATTTCAGGCATACAACGGAAATGTTCAAGAAGTACAATTGGAGAGCTAAAACGTCTCTTACCATGATTAAAAAGACTATTGTCAATACTAAAAGAATCGGCGTGTTCAAAATCATTTAAATATTCATCTCTAAGACGAAAAACTTGTTCTCTGTTCACACCAACCGCCTCCGGGCTAATTTGTTTGTCATCTCCTACAATAAGTAACTGTTTAGCTAGATACATCAATGGCAGAGCTTCAGGTCCGCACTGCGATGCTTCATCAACAATGATAATATCAAACATTCCAGGACTTGGTTCAATTGTTTCATATACGCGGTGAAGGGGCATAATCCAGGCAGGTATTGCATCCTTACATTTTGAAAGTTGCTGTTGTGCATCTCTCATATTTCGAATTCTATATTTACTGTATTTTCTTTTAGCCTTTTCAAACGCTTGTTGCCACCCAACCAAATAGCGTCTATGTTTTTCTTTCATACGACTGAAGCAAAATTTCCAAGCTAAAAAAGCAGAAAGTTCCGCAAGATTTTTACCAATTTCACTATTAATTTGCTGTAGACTGCGTTCAAGGCTTGGAAGGTCATCCTTATTTATAAAATCATTTAACCATGAATTTGCTCTTGCCCAAATCCGCGAGAAGAGGAGCGAATTTAGAGAGTTTATGGAAAAGAGCTCTTACTCTTTTTACTCGTTCTGACAATTTTTTAAGATTATTAATTCTTCTCAGTAAATCAGGGTAAGCCTTAATATTTTTTTCCTGAATAATTACTAGGGTTTCTTTTATTATAGAGTGTGCATTCGGTAAATTAGCAATCAATTCAATTTTTTGGACATATTGCTGCAATTTTAATTTTACTATATCGAAATTATTACTCAAAATAACAGCCTGACAAGTAGTTTGTAATCTAATAACTTTATGTAAATTATGCCATAAAAGCTCACTTGCAAGCTCCTGAGTACAACTTAAAGCTTCTTTTGAAACTTTTAAAGATTCACAAAGTGAAACAACATCAATTAATATATTTTGCATTTCTTCTAATTTCGACACTTGTAGGAAAGTTGGTTCCGAGCTTCTTTTCAATTTATCTTGCCAAAGATCCCAACAACAATCTACGGTGTCTTCTACTGAAAGAAATTCAATTAGTAATTCTAATTTTTCACGGGAATTGCATGGTTTTAAGTTAATATAAACATCTTTAGTAATATACCTGCAGTTACGAAGTTCCTTACTTTTAAAGTTCCACCATTTATTTTTTCCACCTTCATCAAAATGTTTCTTAATAACTACAGCATCTTGAAACACTTTTTTCCGATTAAGAGCACTAGGAATAGTTACCTCTAAAGCATGTATCTTTTTAGCACGCTCTTTTAACCCATTCATTTTTTCGGATAGAGCACCTAATAAATCCTTCCATGTGATATCGTTGCTTGTTAATACGTCAAATATAGCCTGTTTACTCCAGAGCATTTTTCTTTTTTCAATGTTATTAATTGATTCAATTAATATTGAAATAGAGTCTATTATCTTAGCAATATCATTGGGAGATTTTTTTACTAAAATTTGTCCTTCGTAAGAATTAAGCAAATCCTGCGAAGATAAAAAATTACTTTCAGCTTTATTATATTTGTTTATCAAATCTGTAAATTCATTCTGGGAAATTAAATCTTTTTCGGAATCAGGAAGAAGT
>JAFCCD010000005.1 GCA_017610405.1 Nanobdellota archaeon
AAGAGGAAGTTTTAATCCCAAAATTTATTAACTGAATTTTGTTATTTCTTTTATAATAAAAAAGAGGTTAGAAGCAACTATAAAATGCCTGCGCCGAGGAAAGATGTTAAAGATATTCTTAGAAAGTACGAAAATAAATTAAAATCAGAATTTTCAGCATCATCATCAGAAATAAGAAATACAAATTACAGTCAAGAGTATATTAAATTTAAAAAAGAGATGGCTCCCGAAATCTCAAGATATGAGAGATGGTGTAAAAGTATTGGGAGCATAATAAAACTTAAAGTTTCTGAAAAAGATAAGGCCAAAATTAAAAAATCTTTAGAGATAGCACATCTTGATCTTGAACCATGGCAGCCTCTTACTTTGAGTATTATGTCTTTTTTTATTGTTTTTTTAATAGGAATTTTTGTTTCAGTTGCTATTGCTCTTATTAAGGGTGGTTTTAATGCATTCCCAATTTTATTTTTTGTTCTTATGGTAATTTTTTCTTTTTTTCTTTTTTATTTTATGAAAATGTATCCTGCTCGTTTAGCTAATAAATGGCGTTTAAAAGCATCTTCACAAATGGTCCCTGCAATTTTATATGTGGTAATTTATATGAGGCACACATCAAATCTTGAAAAGGCAATGGCTTTTGCCTCAGAACATCTTCAATATCCTTTAGCTCTTGATTTAAAAAAAGTTTTTTATGATGTCCAAATTGGGAAATTTTCTACAATCAAAGCTAGCCTTGATAATTATCTTGATATATGGAAAGATTATTCTAGGGAATTTGTAGAAGCTTTTCATCTTATTGAAAGTAGTTTATTTGAACCAGATAATTCAAGAAGAATTCTTACTTTAGAAAAATCATTACAAGTTGTTCTTGATGGTGTTTATAATAGAATGCTGAAATTTACTCATGAAGTAAAAGGTCCTTTGACTAATGTTTATATGCTTGGTGTTATTTTGCCAACTTTAGGACTTGCTCTTTTACCACTTGCAACTGCTATGCTTGGAGGTTTATTAACTTGGGTACATGTATTTATTCTCTTTAATTTAATTATTCCTTTTTTTGTTTTTTATCTTACAGATAAAATTATTTTTTTAAGACCAGGAGGGTATGGGGAAACTTCTTTACTTGAGAGAAATCCATTGTATCATCAATATAAAAGTAAAAAACCATATTTTAAAGCGTTTTTAATTGTACTTCCTTTTCTTTTACTTGGTCTTCTACCTTTTATTTTTCAATATACTTCTATTCCTGGATTTCTAGGATTTCAAAATGATTACACTTTTTCAGAATTAGGTCTTGGGTTTTTTGGTGAGGGGAAGTTTTTTGGTTTTATGGAAACTGGAACTGGAATAAGTGGGCCTTTTGGAGTAGGTGCTTTAATCTTAAGCATGTTTATCCCGTTAGGCATTGCTCTGTTTTTTTCTGTATCTTCTAAATTAAGAACAAGAGAATTGATTGTTGAAAGAGAAAAAACAAAACAACTTGAACTTGAATTTAATAACTCTTTATTTCAGCTAGGGAATAGAATGGGTAATGGGGTTCCTCCAGAAATTGTTTTTGGAAAAGTCGCAGAGTCTTCAAAAGGATTGAGAACAGAGGATTTTTTTAGACGTGTTGATTACAATATAAGACAGATGGGTATGGGTGTTAAAAAAGCTATTTTCAATCTAAAAAGAGGAGCAATTATTTATTATCCATCAGAATTAATTGCAATAAGTATGAGAATTCTTGTAGAATCTGCTAAGAAAGGACTTAAAATCGCAGCGATAAGTATGATGAGTATTTCAGAATATGTTAAGAATATAAACAAAATCACTTTAAGGCTAAAAGATATGCTTGCAGAAATTATTTCTGATATGAAGAGCAATATGTCTTTCCTTGCTCCTCTTCTTTCAGGTGTTGTTGTTGGTTTAGCTGCAATGATTACAGGGATTCTTACAAAATTAAATATTTCACAAATCGAAGGTGGAGAAGCATTGGCTTTTGGAAATCTTGGATCTATATTAAATATCTTTGATGTATCAACGATGATTCCTCCTTATTTCCTTCAGATAATAATTGGAATATATTTAATTCAGATAATCTTTATTTTGACAAAGACTCTTGTAATTGTTGATTCTGGTGAAGATAAACTTCAAACTGTGAATAAGATGGGAAAGAATCTTTCAAAGGGAGTAATGCTTTATTTTTTCACAGCACTTTTTACAACATTGGCCTTGTTTATCTTAGCTAACATTGTTCTCGGAAATCTTGTTTAATTAGTTAAATTTATTAAATCGAATTTATTTTTTTATATATGGTGATTAAAAGAGATAAAAAGGGAATTATTTCTGATTATCTCCCTTGGATTTTAATAGCTGTTGCAGTTCTTGTTATTTTGATGATTACAATTTTTTTACTTAAAGAAAAAGGAGGTTCTCTGATAGATCAGGTAAAAAATTTATTTAGATAAAATGGAATTAACTATACAAAATCTCATAAAAATTATTTTAGGTGTTCTTGTTTTTGTAGTAGTTGTTTTTGGAATTTATCTTTTTTTTAAAGATACTGTGATTGATTTTTTCAAAAATATGGGGAATGGGTCATCTAGTATTATTTTTAGTTTAATAAAATGAAAACAGATAAAAAAGGATTTTTGTTGGCAGAAGAAACTCTTAAAATCATTCTTGCAGTAATTGCAGTGGGTTTCCTATCTTTATTCCTTTTTTCTCTTTATAATTCTGGAAAAGATTCAAAAGATTTAGGGCATGCGCAAGATTCTTTAAATCTTTTAATGCAAGAAATAGATAATCAGAAGGATCAAGAAGGAGTACTAGAAGTTCAAATTTATAATCCAAAAGGGTGGGTGATTTCTTCTTGGCCAAATATTTATACAGAGGGAATGTTATTTTGGAAAACTCTTAAACAAGGCCGTCCACAGCCATGTATTAATTTTGGTTGGGACAATTGTATATGTATTTGTAAAAAAAATACCCCTGATAAATGTGGTTCTAAAGGTGTTTGTTTAGAAAATGAATTAGGGTTATCATTAGGTACAGGTATTAAAATAAAAGATCCACCAATAACACTTTCAATAGATTATTCAAATAAAATAATTACAAAAATTAAATAAAAATGGATTTTGAAAATTTAATAAAATATTTAATCTGGATAGTATTTTTTGGGGTAGCTTTAGCAGGACTTTATTTTTTGTTAAAGAATTTAGGGGTGATGGGATGAAATTTGAAAATTTTACAAGAAACAAAAAAGGTGAATTAACAACAAAACAAATAGTTTCAATAATAATTCTTATAGCTAGTTTTATTATTATTCTCTTTCTTTTATTTAGATTGAATCTTGGAGAAACTACTGCTAAAGAAATTTGTCATAATTCTGTTATCTTAAAAGATAAATCAGGAGTTCTTGCAGGAAATTTAGATTGTAGAACAAATTATCTATGTATCTCTGGTGGAAAAGATTGTGAAGGGTTTTCATCTACATCAAAGATTAAAATTAATCTTAATGAACCAAAAGAAGAATATAAAAATTTAATTATGAAGTCCATTGCAGATGAAATGTCTGATTGTTGGTGGATGTTTGGAGAAGGAAGCATAAAATATGGGGGGGGATTTGCATCTACTTCTGTTTATTGTGCTATTTGTTCAATTGTTGTTTTTGATGAAAAAATTCAAGAACAAATCCCAGAAATTACTTATTCTGAATTTTATACTTTTCTAAAAATAACTAATAAAGACGAATCACAAACATATTTAGAATATTTATATGGTGTAGATGATGAAAATAATATAGAAGACAAAGAATATTTTAATATCGATTTAATGACAGAAGGCATAAATACAAAAGAGAGACAAACTATAATTACAGGTGTTGATATGAATGTAAAAGTTCTTTTTGTAGGAAATAAAGATGATTATCTTAACACTTTTATAATTCCAACTTCTGAAACATCTTCAACAGAATGTGATAAATACATTACAAGCGCATAATGGAAATTAAAAACAAAAGAGGAAATATCTTGACCCAGAATATTATTTTTATTATTCTTAATTTGGTTTTTCTTTCTATTTTAGTTGTTTTTTTGTTTACAAAAATGGCCGGTGCAGCTGTTCTTGAAGAAAAATATGCAAAACAGATAGCATTGATTCTTGATTCTGCAGAAGAAGGTATGGCAATTAATCTAACTATGGAAGATGCAATTAGGGTTGCAAATAAAGAAAATCAAGATTTGAATAAGATTATTATTGTTCAAGATAATATTGTGACTGTTAAATTAAGAGAGAAAGGAGGCTATAGTTATTCTTTTTTTAATGATCTTGTTGATGATGTGGATTTTACTATTTATCCTGATACTACCTCGATACCAATTAAAAGATTTATTATTTATGTAGGAAAATGATATTAAAAAATAAAAAAGGTGATAAAATAATTTCAGTGTATTGGTTTTTTGTATTATTTATTGTGACTGCTGCAATTGTTTACATGGTTCTTTCTTTTTATGGTGAGCCTTTTGATGTAAGAGAGGTAGAAGCAGATATTTTAACAAATAAAGTTGCAAGATGTTTATCACATGCAGGGTATCTTGAATCTAATGTTTTAACAGGAAATTTTAGAGAAAATTTTTTAGAAGAATGTGGATTCAATTTTAAAACAGAAAATGTTTATGGTTGGGGGGCTATGGGACAATATTATGTGGAAATTAATTTTTCTGATTTTTTAACAAAGAAGCAAAATAGTCCTGCAATAAAAAAAGGTAATGAAGAATTAAAAATATTTTGTGGACAAAAAGGAAAAACAATGCCTGTTTGTATTAAAAGAAGTTTTTATGTATTAGATAAAAATCAAGGAAAAAAACAATATCAAATAGATATCTTATCTATTGTAAGAAAAACAGAAAAAAATGTCCAATAAAAAATCAGGACAAATGGGGGAAACAATTACATGGGTAGTTGCTACAGTAGTTATAATTGTGATATTGCTTATTTCAATTTTTATATCAACTTCCTATCTTGGGGGACAAAAAACTGCTAGTTTTTCAAAAACAAATGATGTTTTTACTTCAAAATCTTTTTTTGCATATCTCTTAACAGGAGAAGGTGAAACAATTTATGAACAAATAAAAAAAGAGGAAAATTTAAATGATTTTAATGGAAAATTAGCAGTTGATATTTTTAAGAAATTTTATAAAGAAGATTATGAAGATATTTGGCTTGGGACTGTTTTAATAGAGATGGCTTTTTTTGAAAAACATACTTCAAACAAATTTTTTGGAAATGAGCCTAAAAAAGTGAAATCTACAAATTTAGGGGGGATAATCGATTATCCTTCTATAAGAACTAAAATAAAATTAGATAACCTGCTTTTCGTACAGGGAGAAGAAAATAAATATATCGAACTTGCATTAACAAATCCAAAATAAAATGTTAAAAAATTTATTAAGAAATAAGAAGGGAGACATTCCAATAACAATTCTTGTAATAGGGGTTTTAGCAATATGTGTTCTCGCAATTTTTAGTTTTTATATTTCAAATCAAAAAGTTAAGAATAATTTTAATGCTGTAGATATTATGGATGAAGTATTAATAATAGAAGAAAAAATTTCTTTGTATGAAGAGCTTGGATTTACTTTAGAAGAAATAAAAGAAATTTTTCAAATAAAACCAGATGTCCTAGGAAAATATATAGAGATAACACTGGGAACAGTGTCTGTGAAATATTACCTTCCTTAAATAAAGATAAATAAAAACATTTTTAAACAAAATAACCTTAAATTTAATATGTTGAATAAAAGAGGACAAGGATTAAGTACTAATGCAATTATCCTTATAATTCTTGGAGTGATTGTTTTAGTTATTCTTGCACTAGGTTTTATGATTGGTTGGAATAAATTACTTCCATTTATTTCTTCAGATAATGTTGAAACAATAAAAACATCTTGTGTTTCTGCATGTGCTACAGGGAATACCTATGGATTTTGTGCTCAAGAAAGGACACTAAAGGCAGATGGGCTTCCTTCTGGAGAAAAATCGGAACAAGGAACTTGTCTTAAGTTTGCAACAGATGAACTCTATGCAAATTATGGGATTGAAGAATGTAGCACAATTTCTTGCCCTACAGATGAGACTAGTTAATTAATTCTAAATTTATTTAAAGAAGCTTCTTCTTATTTATTTATGTCTAATTATGTTTTTACAGAAAAGAGAAAGAAAAAGAAATATAAGAAAAAAGAAAAGAAAAAACATCCTTATAAAACAGGTGGAAGAGAAAGAGGAAGGAAAAGCAGTTTAAAAAAATAAAGTAGTTTTTTAAATAACTTATTATTTATTTGATTATGAGTTATTTTAGTTTTGAGATAATTTTTCTAATAGTTTTGGCGTTGATTTGGATAGTTTTTGCAACTATTCAAGATTTAAAAAGTAGAGAAATTGCAAATTGGCTTAATTTTGCTCTTATAATTTTTGCATTGGGATTTAGGTTTTTTTATTCTCTATTTTCTGAAAGTTTTGGATTTTTTTACCAAGGATTAATCGGTCTTGGAATTTTCTTTGTCTTAGCAAATCTTCTTTATTATGGAAAATTTTTTGCAGGAGGAGATGCCAAACTTTTAGTTTCTTTAGGAGCAATACTTCCTTTTTCAGGAGTTTTTATGGTTAATCTGAAAATTTTCAGTTATTTCTTATTAATATTTTTATTTGCAGGAGCAATTTATAGTATTGCCAGTTTAATATATCTTAGTTTGAAAAATTTTAGAAATCTTAGAAAAGAGTTTGCTCTTCAATCAAGAAAAAATAAAAAAATATTGTATCCTATCTTTTTCTTAGGGCTTTTTATTATGATTCTTGGCTTTTTTGAAAATCTATTTTTTATTTTTGGAGTTTTAATTTTCTTCCTTCCTTATTTTTATGTTTATATAAAATCTGTTGATAAGTGTTGTATGGTAAAAAAAATAAAAACCAGTAAATTGAGAGAAGGAGATTGGTTGTATAAAGATGTAAAGATTGGTAAAAAAACAATAAAAGCAAAATGGGATGGATTAAAAAAAGAAGAAATAAAAAAATTACAGAAAAAATATAAAATAATTTTAATAAAACAAGGAATTCCTTTTTCTCCTGTATTTCTAATCAGTTTTTTAATCCTAATTTACTTTTGGTTTTTTCGATTATTATGGAATCCTTTTTGGTAGCCAGATTTTTCTTCCTAGTTTTTTAGGATCTACTTTTATCTTTTTTGGTTTTTGGGCTGGTTTTTTAGTTTTTATTAGAATCTTTTGAAGTTCTTCAAGTTCTTCTGGTTTTGCAGGACGTTTTTCTGAAGAATCCTCATTTTCATATGAGGGGATTATATTTAATATTTCATGTCCAAATAGATTTGAAGAAGAAATTTCTACAATTTTTGGTTTAAGTTTTGTCTTCAACTTTTTTGCTACTTTTTTTGCTAGAGAAAAAACAGATACCGGAATTTTGTCTGCAGAAAGTAAATGTTCTTTTGGAATTATTAAAATATGTCCTCTTGATAGTGGGTTTATCTCAAGAATAGCAATAGCTTTTTTATTTTCATCTATTTTATAAGAATTTATTTTTTCAGAAAGAATTGAACAAAAGACACAGTCTTCTAATTTTTTCTCTGTTTTTATTAATTGGTTTTTTTCCAAAAATTTTTTTAGTTCTTCAGAACTCATCTCTTCTATCTGCTTTTTTGCAAACTCTTTTTTATCTTCTGGAAAACTTTTTTCTATCTGTCTTATTAGTTGGTTCTTTATCTGTTCTGTTTGCTCTGAATTCAGCATTATATGAATAAAGAACTAGGATTAATATAATTAACTAATTTTGTTTTTTTCTACTTTTTTTATCCAAAAGTTCTTCGCATATCAAGAACATCTATAGAGCTTACACCAGGAATTTTTTTAAGATCTTTTTCAAATTCTTCAAATTCTTTTTCTTCTGGCCATCCAAACAGGACAATTAGGGCTTTAAGACCAAAAGCAATTGGCTGCACTTCTATTTGTGGATTTTTTACATTGTTTTTTTCTATTTTGTTTCTTACTTCTTTTTCAATTTTTACTAAATCTGTTTCAATAGATTCTGGCATTATCTTTATTTTTATTGCAGTTATACCCATGATTTAAATTAAAGGATGTTATTTATAAAATATTGGTTTTTTATTTTTTGAATTTTCATTATCCTTACAAAACATCATAATACTTAAAAATAGAGAGTTTTTCCCTAAATGATGGAAGGAAATTATGAAAGAATTCTTGAAAAAATCGCAAAATCAACAGATTTAGGAAAAGAGGAAATTGAAAAAAGGATTGCTGAAAAAAAAGAGAAATTATCAGGATTTATAAGTGAAGAAGGGGCTGCACAAATTGTTGCCTCTGAATTAGGAATTTCTTTTGAAAATGAAAGACTGAAAATAAACGAATTCCTTCCTGGAATGAGAAGAGTAAATGTTGTGGGACAGGTATTTAATTTATCTCCTGTTAGAACTTTTACAACAAAAAAAGGAGAGGAATCTAAAGTTGTTAATTTTTGGATAGGGGATGATTCTGCAAATATTAGGGTAGTTTTATGGGATATAAATCATATTGCACTTATTGAAACAGGAAAAATCAAAGAAGGAGTTGTTGTTGAAATTTCTAATGCAACTATGAGAGAGGGTGAATTACATTTAGGGAATTTTTCTGATATAAAACCTAGCTCTGAGATTTTAGAAAAAGTGGTTACAGAAAAAGTTTTCAGGGAAAAAATTCTAATGGATTTTAAAAAAGGAGAAAATACAAGTACTAGGGCATTTATTGTTCAAGCTTTCGAGCCAAAATTTTTTTATGTTTGTCCTGAATGCAGAAAAAAAGTAAATAAAGAAGGAGAAGTTTTTATTTGTGCAACCCATCAAAAGGTTGTTCCTGAAAAAAGAGCGTTGATAACTCTTGTTATTGACGATGGAACAAATTCTATAAGGGCTGTTTTATTTCATGAAGCTTTGAAAAGTTTAGGTCTTACAGAGATTGAAGATTCTGAGAAATTGTCTTTGCAGAAAGAAGCTATTCTAGGAAAAGAAATGATTTTTTCAGGAAATGTTAGACAAAATGATTTTTTCAATAATCTTGAGTTTGTTGTTGATAGTGTGAAAGACGTTGATATTGATGAAGTTATAAATAGTCTTGAGAAATAAATAATTTAGATAATGGAACCTATATCTTTAATTTTAATTATAATCTTTCTTATAGGTTTAATAATAGCATATAAATTAGGAAGTAAAGCAGGAGCATTTAAGAGAGATAAACATTGGGAAGGAGAAATCCCTATTTATAGAAAAGATGCAATCATGAAATCTCGTGCAGTATTAGGAGGGCATTTTTCAGAACAATTAGCCCCTTTTTTACCTGGTTTTAAATATTCTCCAACAGAATGTAGATTTATGGGAAAACCTATTGATTTATTGGTGTTTAGGGGCATGGATGAAAAAGATATAGATGAAGTTGTGTTTGTTGAAGTTAAAAGTGGAAAATCCAAACTTTCTTCACAAGAGAGAAAACTTAAGGAAGCTATAGAAAAAAAGAAGGTGAGATGGGAAGAATATAGGATTCCTGAAGATTTAACAAAACACCCTGATTTTCTTGAAGAAAATTAGCTTAAATTTAATTTTAATTGATTAATCTTCCAATATATGATTTAGTCTATAAATCCTTATAAATATCTCTTATCTTCAAAATTCATGTTCCTACAATACACCCTATATATTAGAGAAAAATTAAATTCAATGGAAGCTAAAAATGACTGAGAAAAAAGTAGATAAACCTAAAAAAATGGGGCTTACAGATCTTCCAGGAATTGGTCCTGCAGTGTCTGCTAAGCTTGAATCAGCAGGAATTTATGATTTGATGAGTTTGGCTGTTATGACGCCAGCTGCTCTTTCTGAAGCTGCAGGAATTAGTGCTGCTGTTGCAAGAAAAGCTATACAAGCTGCAAGGCAAATGCTTGATTTAGGTTTTGTCGATGGGGCAGAATATGCAAAGAGAAGGGAAGATATAAATTATATTACAACTGGAAGTAAAAATCTAAATGATCTTTTAGGAGGTAAAGGTATTGAAAGTAGGGCACTTACAGAAGTTTTTGGGGCATATGGTTCTGGGAAAACCCAAATTGCTTTAACTATTGCAATTAATACCCAACTACCTATTAATAAAGGGGGAGTTAATGGTAAGGCTGTTTTTATTGATACAGAGGGAACTTTTCGTCCTGCAAGAATAAAACAAATTGCAGAAAAACTTGGGGCAAATCCTGAAAAAGTTTTGAAAAATATTTTTGTTGCCCGTGCATTTAATTCTGATCATCAAATTCTTTTGCTTGATAAGATTGCAGAAATGATTAAAGATAAAGAACCAATTAAACTTCTTATTATAGATTCTTTAACAGCTCATTTTAGAGCAGAATATTCTGGAAGAGGACAGTTAGCAGATAGACAGCAAAAACTTAATAGGTATATTCACCAGCTTGTGAAACTTGCTGAGACATATAATCTTGCTGTTTATGTCACAAACCAAGTAATGGCAAATCCTGCACAACTTTTTGGAGATCCTACAACCCCTATTGGTGGGCATATACTTGGTCACGCCTCAACCTATAGAATTTATTTAAGAAGAGGAAAAGCAGGAAGCCGTGTAGCAAAAATGATTGATTCACCAAATCTTCCTGAAAATGAAACAATTTTTAATGTTACTGAAGCAGGTATTGTTGATTAAAAAGAATTTATTTTTATTTAACAAAAAAGAAAAAATTTATAAGTCATAAATTCACTAGTAGATTATAAAAGAGGAAAAATGAATAAGAAATTTTTATTTGGTGTGTTTATATTTTTGGGATTAATTGGATTTTTATCAATGATTAGTGCTGCAACCTTTGTTAATATGGTGACTCCTTCAAATGCAACAGGTATTCAAAATATTTCTGGCTCAACTTATACATTGGAAGCATGGATAAACGAATCTGCAGATAATGTTTATATAGGAAATGTAAGTTGGTATTATCAGGTATGGGGGAGTGCTACTTGGACTTTAATTGGAACAACCGAAAATACAACCAACCAAAGCGTATTTACTAAAACATGGGATACTAGCGCCCTTAATGGTAGAAATTATACTATAAATGCTACTGCATTAAATTACGATCCTACTCTTTTTGCTAGTGGTGTTAATTCAACAAACATAACCGGAAACGTTACAATAGATAATACAGCACCGACAATTGCTGTTTATGGTGCAGATGGGGTAACAGCCTATGCAAATGGGACATCAATTAAAACAGCTGCGACTTTTACTAATAATTTAACATTGAATATTTCTGTTACAGATGCTATTTTTCAGACAAATAGTTCTGATACATGGTGCTTTATTAATGTTGCAGGAGGACTTAATCATACTGTTCCTTATCTAGAGAATAGATGGTGTAACACTTCTAATATTAATATCACAGATTTATCTGATGGAAATAATACAATTAATATATATGTAAATGATACACTTAATAACATGGCATTAAATAGTACTCTTGTCGTTCAAATAGACACTACTGTGCCTTCTGCATCTGCAGTATGTTCTCCATCAAGTGTAAATATAGGGGATGCATTCCCATGTACATGTTCAACTAGTGATGTAACGTCAGGTATTAATTCAGCTTCTTCTGGAGGAAGTACAACTTCTCCTGATGCAATAACTGTAGTACCGTCAAGGACAGGAGTATTTACTTATACATGTAGTGCTACGGATAATGGAGGGTTAACAGCAAGTGCTTCTGCAACTTATACTGTTAGTCAACCTGGTGGAGGAGATGGACCATCAGGAGGAACAACATGGATAACACACACAATATCAAATGATGTTTTTGAAGCAGGATATACAAAAGAATTGTCTACTAGTAATAGAATTAGGGTTCAGATAAATTCTGAAGATCATTATATTGGTGTTCTCTCTACAACAGCAACTTCAGCAACAATACAAATTTCAAGTGATCCTATACAAATTACTCTTGCTGCAGGAGAAGATGCAAAAGTTGATGTTGATGTTGATGGATTTTATGATGTTTATGTATTGTTAAATGGAATAATAGGTAGTAATGCAGATGTTACAATTCAGAAAATTAATGAGGAAGTTCCAGAAGGAGGAACAGGAGTAGAGACTACTGGAGACATTGAAACAGAAGAAACTACAGGAGATGATACATCAGGAGGAAGTTCTGTTTGGATTTGGATATTAATTATTGCTATTATTCTTGTGATTGTAGCAGGGTCAGTTAAAAAGAAGAAGAAATAAATTTCTTATTTTAATTAGCTAAATACTTTTAAAAACTTTAATTTTCTTTTTTAAATTATGGAAATTATAGCTGATTTACATCTTCATTCAAGACATTCACGAGCAACTAGCAAAAATATTTCTATAGAAACACTTGAAAAATATGCAAAGATAAAAGGGCTTAATTTAATAGGCACAGGAGATTTCCAGCATCCTTTATGGAGAAAAGAAATTGATGAAAAACTTAGTGAAGATGAGAATGGAATTTTAAGAACTGCTAGTGGCTTTCCATTTTTATGGCAGACAGAAATAAGTTTAATGTATTCTCAAGATGGGAAGAGAAGAGCCATTCATGTTGTTATTCTTGTCCCAAATTCAAAGATTGCAGATAAAGTAACAGAATTTTTAGGAAGTAAAGGTAGACTTGATTATGATGGTAGACCTATCTTTGGGATGACTGGTATAGTGCTTGTAGAGGCTCTGAAGAAGATTGATGATAAGATTGAGGTTATTCCTGCACATTGTATGACGCCCTGGTTTGGCTTATTTGGAAGTAAAACCGGGTTTAACAGTGTAAAAGAATGTTTTCAAGAACAAGCAGAGAATATCTATGCACTCGAATCTGGAATAAGTGCTGATCCTGCTATGCTTTGGAGATTTGAAGAAATTGCTTCTGGTAAAATAAATATTGTAAGTTTTTCAGATGCCCATAGCTATTGGCCGTGGAGAATTGGTAGAGAAGCAACAATTTTTGATATTCCTGAATTAACTTATGATAATATAATAAAAGCAATAAGAACAGGTATTGGTCTAAAAGCAACAATTGAAACACCTCCTGAATATGGGAAATATCATTGGGATGGGCATAGAGTTTGTGAATTTTCGTGCGGTCCTGAGAAAACTAAAGAACTTGAAGGAATATGCCCTGTATGTAAAAAACCATTAATTATAGGGGTAGATAATAGGGTGGAAGAAGTTTCAAAATACCCTAAAGAATTTGTTCCAGAAAATAAAAAACCTTTTCATAAACTTTTACCTTTACATGAAGTGATCTCTTTAGCAAAAAATAAAGGTATGCAGACAAAAGAATCTTGGACAATTTATAATTCTTCAATAAAAGAATTTGGAAATGAGTTTAATATTCTTTTAAAAGTTCCAAAAGAAAAATTAATTAAAATTTTTGATGAGAAAATTGTGGATTTAATTATAAAAAACCGTGAAGGAAAAATAAAAGTCAAACCCGGTTTCGACGGTAAATATGGGGTAGCTTTGTTAGAAGAACAGCAAGAGAGGTTGGTTTAAAATTATTCTAATCGAGTTTTGATTTTTATAAATTTATAATGTGCGTCCTTGGTTTTTTCTTTGCATTTTATACATTTATCTTTCATAGTGTAATGATTCTTAGAACATTTTTTTAAAAGCATTTTATTTTAAATTTAAGACATATTCTTTCATATGGGGGTGAAAAGAAGTTGTAAAATGATTTTCTAGTTCTTCTGGTTTAACCCATTTCAATTCAACCATATCACCAGAAGCTTTTTCTTTACCTTCTAAAACCTCACATAAGAAATATATTGAAAGAAGATCTTTTTTTTCAGGATAAATTTTTGAAAATACAACACCTAAATTTTCTATTTTTAACCCAGTTTTTTCTTTTATCTTTCTTTTAAGAGTTTTTTCTAAATCCTCTCCATGATTTAATCTTCCTCCTGGAAAACACCAAGTCAACTTTTTAATATAAATATCTTTTTCCCTTTTTCCTATAAGAAATCTTTTTTTATTTGGATCAAATATAATTCCTAATAAAACAATATTAAATTCCTCTAAATCTTTTCCTTTCATAATATTTCATAAAAAAGCCTATTTTTAAACCTTATGAAAAGTGATTCTTCTAATCAATTAAAAAAATATTTTATTTTTACTTCTTTAGAATGCTGAATTCTACACCATTTTTTTTAGCATCTTTTTCTAAATTTATTAACATATTTTTAAGTTCAGAATCTGTTTTTTTAATATCTTCTGATTCTTTCTTTAAGGAGTATCTTCCTGGAGAGATGTACTTAATTTCTACCCCCTCTATTTTTTTAAGAAAATCTTTTATCAGTTTAATTCCATTAGGTTTTGTAGTTGTTAAAGAAATTTCTTTTTTTAGGATTATTTTCTTTGCTTTTTGAGTTTTTAATATATCAACAATTTTTTTTGTATCTTCTTTTCCAATAATTTTTTCAAGTTCTTTTGGGTTTTCTTTTGCTTTTTGGATAAAATTATATATGTCTTCTATATTTATTATTTTTTTTATTACATCTTTTGTTTTCTCTTCACCTAAAATACTTTCTAATATTTTTTCATAGCTTTTTTCTTGTTTATCTATTTCCTTAATTTCTTTTTGTTCTTTTTGAGTAACTCGCCTGAGAGATAAATCAATTCTGTCTCCAGAAATTCTTAAGATTTTACAAACTATTTTTTTCTTTGGAATTACATAGTTTCTTATGTTCCGAATTCTTCCTGGTGCAATTTCGCTAAAAACAATACATCCTTCTCCATCATTTTTTATTTTTACAAATACATTTGTTCCAATTATTCTATCTACAGTGCATAAAACAATATCTCCTTCTTCTAATTCCATAATTTATCAAGAAAAATTAGGGTTTTAAAGGTTATGATTTAAAGAGAGTGGATTCTTTTTTATATTTTAACTAACTCAATTTCAAGATTTTTCTTTAGAAGATTTACAAATTCTTTTTCCTTACCTCTTGTGATCATACATCCCGCAGCAAATTCATGACCACCTACCTCTCCACCGATTTCCTTTATTATTAAATCAAGAATTTCCCGTACGTTTCTTCCATTTCTTCCTACATTTCTGCTTGAAATTTTTATTTTATCTTCATAGTAAGCCATTACCACTACAATAGTTCCTTCTTCATAAAGAGAAGATCTTGAAAGAATACTTGCAAGTGTTCCAGCTATAGTATCTTTAATTTTATCTTTTGCATTAATAATTACAAAATTTTTACCAACAATTTTTTCTGTTTTTGAAACAAGATCAAGTCCTGAGATAATGTGTTGTTTGTATTTCACATGAATTCTTTCAGCTTTTTTTCTAGAATTTTGGATTTCCATGCAAAATTGTAAAGCAATATCACTTTTATCAAGTCTGGAGCATGCATTAACCGTGGCGCTTAATTCTCGGGCATCTTCAAGTTTATTGAAAAATTTTAAAAGAAAAATATTTCCAATTAAATCTTGAGTTTTTGTTTCCGGATTTCTTAGCATTATGGCAGTTACAAGTTTTTTTGTTTCTTCATGATCTAATTCTATCAAACTTTTATATTTCCCGTTTGAAGGAGTAATTCCAGCTTCTCTTAAAATTTCAAGAACCCCTTTAAAATCACCAGTAACTCCTGGGATATATGGTTGTGAACAATATCCAAGAACCCTGTTAACTGGTCTTGTTGAAGGATAAATGATAATTCCTTTTTTCTTTTTTATGTCATCTCCTTCAATATCTCCAAGTTTCTCTATAGATTCTTCCATTATATCCCCTATCATCCCTAAAACTGCAAGTTTTGCAAATCTTTTGTTTTGTGGATCAATTTCCTTGCAAAAAAGATACACAAGTCCAGCGCTGCTTATTTTTTCTTTATCAAGAATCATAGGATTTAGAAGGGTTATATTTTTAGGTATTTCCCTAACAATTTCATGATGATCAATTATAAAAACATTATTTAATCCAGCTTTTTCAATATGATTAAGACTTCCAGAAGCAAGATCTAAGAAAAGAATTAATTTATTCTTAGGTAGGTCATAAATCAATTCTTTTTCTAAATGTTTTACGATTTTCACAGAAAACCTTTTATCTAATTTTTTTAATGCCTGAATCATTATAGAAGCAGAGGTGATACCATCAGTATCAAAGTGACTAATCAAAAATATCCCTTTGTCTTTTGAACAATCTAAAAATTTTTTTGATACTGCTTTTATTGCTTCTTCTAAAGAATTTCCTCTTTTCATTTTAAAATTAATTAATTTTCTTAAATAGCTTTATGGAATTTTTTTATTCTTCTCAATTTTGAAAATATTCTGTCTTTCTCTCTCATTGATCTCTTATCCTGTTTGTTTTTTTCATAGTGTTTTTTTATCTTTTCAAGTTTATTTTCAATATTTTTTATGTCAGGATTCACATATTTACCTTTTTCTTTAAGTATTTTTGATATTTTCTTATCATATTCTTTAGGGTGGATTCCTTTTTTTCTTAACTCTTCACCAATTTTTTCACTTGTTAAATCTTTACTTGCAAGTTCTATAACCTTTTTTTCAAATTCTTCTTGAGAGATCTTTTTAGAATCTGTTTTCTGTATTTTTGCCCTAGATTTTTTTTGCATTTTATTAAATGAAGGAGGTCATTTTTAAACTTTATGTGTATCTAAATGATAAAAACTTAAACTAAAGGAATTTAAACATTGGAATTTTATTATTTATTATGGGGAAAACAATAGGTGTGGTTAGTTTAAAAGGAGGTGTGGGAAAGACTAGTGTTGTGGCGTCTCTCGGGTTTGTGCTCTCAGAATTTGGAAAAAAAGTTCTTTTAATTGATGGAAATCTTTCTTCTCCAACTCTTGGCCTTCATCTTAATATAATAGATCCTGAAAAAACACTTCATCATGTTCTGAGTAAGACAGCAAATCCAAAAGAAGCTATTTATGAATGTGAAGATGGATTTTCTATAATGCCTTCTTCTATTTTTAATAAAACCCAGATTAGCCCGTTGAAATTAAAAGATAAAATCAAAAGTTTGAAGAGACTTTATGATATCATTTTAATTGATTCATCTCCTTCTCTAGATGAAGAAACTCTTGCAGTTATGTTAACTTCTGATCAAATAATTTTTGTTACAACACCTGATCATCCTACATTAAGTGCAACAATTAAAGCAATAAAACTAGCAAAACAAAGAGGTACAGTGATTTCTGGATTAATTCTTAACAAAGTTCATAATAAAAATTTTGAAATTTCTTTAAAAGATATTGAGAAGACTTTAGAAATTCCTGTGCTTGCAGTTATTCCTTATGATATGAATGTTTTAAAATCCCTTTCAAAAATGAGGCCTTATACTAGCCAAAAACCAAAATCAAAAGGAAGTATAGAGTATAAAAAATTAGCATCTGCTTTAATAGGCCAAAAATATGAACAAACAAAAATGAAGAATTTATTCAAAAAAATCACTCCTAAAAAACAAGAGATTAACAGAGAGATTTTTTATAAAAGTGCTTTTAAAGAATAATAGCCCCAGTAGGATTCGAACCTACGTCCCGAGCTCCAAGGGCTCGTATACTTGACCACTGTACTATGGGGCTAGATAATAAAAAAACATATAAATGATTTATAAGGGTTTCTAATATTTTCCTTTATATCTCCCTCTTTTTTCAACAGCATTTAATCTTTCTAAGACAATTTTTGAATTTTCATATTTTTGATATCCTTTTATAACTTGACCGAACAATTTTTCCCAATTTCTAAAGTGTTTTGCTTCTAGAGCTTGTTTTAAAAGATGAATATCAACAGCCTTATCTTCAAACTTATGACTGATAAAACCAAGTCCAAAATCTATAAAATAAAGCAGGTCTTTTTTTAAAATCATATTGCTTGTTGTTAAGTCCCCATGAATTATATCTGATTTATGTAGCTTAGCTACAGATGTTCCTATTTTTTCACAGATTTCTTTTTGTTTTTTTAATGAGAAAGAATCAAGATGGTCTGAAAGTCTTTGCCCATCTATAAAAGGCATTTTTAATTTAGAAGAATTTGGTATTGAAGGTTGAAAAAAAGGAGCAGGACTGTTTATTATTTTAGATGCTTTTTCTAGAAGTTTTGCCTCTGATTTGGTTCTTCTTCTTCTTATTTTTAAATCTAACTCTGGAATTCTATAATTTTTTTTTATTCTATCTTTTATTATGAATGATTCACCTTTAGAATTTTGCGATAGAATTATATTTGCTTCTGCTCCTTGTTGAATTATTTTTTGTTTCATTTTTCAATCATTTTTCTTTCCAGAATAAAAATATTACTAATCCCAATAAGGTTCCAATGTCAACAACCATACAATATTGACAATATGCTTTAATTATAATTGATTGTAGATAAATGAAATAAAGTGCAAAGATAGAACCGATAATTAGTCCGAGCAAAATCAGTTGTTTTTTATA
>JAFCCD010000006.1 GCA_017610405.1 Nanobdellota archaeon
ACAAGAAGAAAAACCAGGGCAAAAAGAATAAGTGTCACTTCTCATCAAAAGTAACAAATAGAAAGATTTATAAACAATCTACCATTATATTTTATATGGAAAAAACATTAAAAAACAAAATGAAAACTAAAGGACTTATAAGAAAACTAGGTACTGGCGCTCTTGTACTTACAGCTACTGTTGGTCTTGGTTTAGTTGAAAAAGAAACTAGAACATATAATCAATTTAATCAAACATATCAAGGATATACAAAAGGCGGAGAAGAAGGAAGAACATTTTTTGTATTTGATAAAGAATCACTTCAAGATAGGGGATCTAGAGGCCCAGAATATTTTATACAAGGCAATTTCAATTTAACAAAAGAATTAGAAATTGGAGAAAAATATCAAGTTAAAACTATGAAAAATGGATTTCCTATTGGTCTTTTTAACCCGAAAAAAATTACATCTGTTAATCCATTTGAATAAGAAAATTCTCCCATCAAAACCTTTTTAATCTAACTCATTCTAAAATTTATATGAATAAAAATATTCCAGAAATTAATGTGAAGAATTAAAAAGAGGTATAACAATTAAGCTGGGTTATACAGAGACTCTTATTAGTAAAGACAAAGATAATTACAATACAAAATCAAAAGGAACACCTATAAGATATGTAAGTTTTATAGATGCGCCAGGGCACGAAATGCTGATGGCTACAATGCTTTCAGGAGCAGCTATTATTGATGCTGCTATACTTGTAATCGCTGCAAATGAAGGAATAAAACCACAAACAAGAGAACATTTTATGGCTCTACAAGCAAAAGAAATCAAAAACATAATAATTGTCCAAAATAAAATTGATCTTGTAGATAAAAAACAAGCTTTAAAAAATTACAAAGAAATAAAAGAATTTCTTAAAGGCACAATTGCAGAAAATGCACCTATAATTCCTGTTTCTACACAACAAAGTATTAATATTGGGAAAATACTTGAAGAACTTACAAAATTAAAAATTCCTGAAAAAGATCTCAAAACAGAACCTATCTTTCTTGTTGCAAGAAGTTTTGATATAAATAAACCAGGAACAAAACCTGAAAATCTAAAAGGAGGGGTTCTTGGAGGAATCCTTAAAAAAGGTATACTAAAAGTTAATGATGAAATTGAAATAAAACCAGGAATAAGTATAAAAAAAGCCCATAAAGAAATAGAATATCAAACATTAACAACAAAAATTTTATCTTTATACAAAGGAAAAGAATCTATCAATGAAATAAGTCCAGGAGCAAGTGTCTCTATAGAAACATCGCTTGATCCTTTTCTTACAAAAGCAGATTCACTTACAGGATGTATTGTTTCAACAAAAGGAAATCTTCCTGAAATAAGCAACAAACTTGAGATTCAACCAAAATTTTTCAAAGAGGTTCTTGGAATCAAGGAACACAAAAAAGTTGAAGACATAAAAACAAAAGAACTTTTAATGTTAAGTATAAACACAACAATTACTATTGGAAATGTTGAAAAAATCTCTGATAAAAAGATGGAATTCATCTTAAATATTCCTGTTATTGCACTTAAGGGAGACAAGGTTGGAATAGCGAGAAACATTAATGGACACTGGAGATTAATTGGGTTTGGAGAAGTTTTATAAATCTATTTTTCTAAATAAATGCATGAAAAAAGAACTGTTTGTCTTGACTATTATATTTCTAATATTTGGTATGCTAATGAATTTTCCATTAATATCTGCAGATAATGAAAGTAGCGGACAGGGACAAGATAATAATTCAGATCTTATTTCTGCAAATAATAACTCAAGTCTTATTTCTGCAAATAATAATTCTAATAATGGAAACGAAACAGGAAATGAAGACGAAACAGGAAATGATAAAAAAATCTGCTGCCATATATATGGATTAGGAAGCATGATGAAAAAAGTTAACAGTAAATATGAATTAATGGAAAGTGAAGAATGTGCTGTTTCTAAAGATTTTGTAGGTGGTGGAAGAGAAATAGTAAGTAAAAAAAGATGTGAAAAAGGTTATACAGAAAAAATTCAAGCAGCAATTAAAATAAAAAACAGATTAAGATTAAATCAAACAGAAATTCCAGAAAATTGTACAAAAACAGGTTCTATTTTAAGATGCAAACTCCAGAATGGAAAAGCAATGATTGTTATGGCTGGAAACTCTGGAAACACAATTATTAAAATCGATGGGGAAAATATCTCAACTAAAGCACAACTTTATCATCACAACGGAGAAATTTATGGAGTTTTTAAAAATGAAACAAAGTTAATTGAATATCTTCCAGAACAATTAAGAGAAAAAATAAGGGAAAGAATTCAAGCACGCATAATAGAAAACGGAACAATAGAACTTAATGAAAAAGGGGAATATGAGGTTGAAGTGAAAAAAAGATCACGATTCTTAGGTATATTTAAAATCAAAGAAAAAGTAAGATTCCGTATAGATCCTGAAACAGGAGAAATATTGAATGAACATGCTCCTTGGTGGAGTTTTTTAACTAGCGATGTAAAAGAAGAATAAAAATTTAAATTTTAGATTTATTCTTTACCATTTGCTTCTTGAACCTTAATTAAATCTGTAACATTATCTCCTGGTGCAAGCCGAACAATTCTTACTCCTTGTGTTACTCTCCCCATAACTCTTATATTTTTAAGAGATGTTCTTATAATCATTCCTTTTGCAGTTGTTATTATTATACTATCTGTTGGATTTACAGAAACAGTTGTGATAATATTTCCAGTTCTTTCTGTTACTTTAAGATTTCTCACCCCTTTTCCAGCTCGTGCAGTTTTTCTATAATCTTTTATAGCTGTTCTTTTTCCATAACCTTTTTCAGTAATAGTTAAGATAACTTCACTTCTTAAAATATTTAAACTAACCACTTCATCTCCTTTAGCCATTTTTATTCCAGTTACACCATAACTAGCTCTTCCCATATCTCTTACATTATTTGAATTAAATCTAATTGCTTGTCCTTTCTTTGTTGCAAGCAATACTTCTTCTCCTTTTTTAACAACAGATACATTAATCAAAACATCTGAATTATCTAATGGAAGATTAATTGCCTTTACACCAGAAGCTCTTGGTTTTGAAAAATTATTCAAAGATATTCTTTTTACAATCCCTTTTTTAGTTGCCATAAATAAAAAGTCTTCAAAATTACTAACAGAAATAACACTTGTAACTTTTTCATTCTTAAGAGCTAGAAGATTAGAAAGAGATCTTCCTTTACTATATCTTTCAGCTTCAGGAATATCATAAGCTTTTAGCCAAAGAACTCTTCCACGAGAAGTAAAGAACATTAAATAATCATGAGTAGAACAGGTAATCAATTGCTTTACAAAATCACCTGTTGCCAAATTACTTCCAATTACACCTTTTCCACCCCTTCTCTGCTCCCTATAAGATTTAACATCCATTCTTTTACAATAGTTTTTATCTGTAATTGTAACTACAACTTCTTTTTTCTGGACAACATCTTTCTCAGAAATCACTCCTATTTTCTGTAATATAGTTGTTCTTCTATTATCACCATAATTCTTTTTCAATTCACTAACTTCTTTTACAATAAGATTTAATACTTCTTTAATATCCTTAAGAATCTTTTCAAGATTTTTTATCTTCTCCTTCATCTCTTTCTGTTCTTTCTTTAATTTATCTTGTTCAAGAGAAGTAAGCTGTTGAAGTTTTGTTTCAAGGACAGCTTCAGATTGTTTTCTAGTAAAATTAAACTTTTTGATTAGACCTTCTAAAGCCTCTGTCTTTGTTTTAGATTTTTTAATAAAAGAAATAACTTCATCTATTTTATTTAAAGCAATTAAAAGTCCTTCAACAATTTCTAATCTTTCTATATTTTTATTTAATTCAAATTTAGTTCTACTAGTAATAATTTTCTTTCTATATTCAACATATTCTTTAAGCACAGTTTTAATATCAAGTATTTTTGGTTCCCAATTAACAAGTGCTAAAAAATTCACATTAAAAAAATCTTGAAGTCTTGTGTATTTGTAAAGTGCATTTATTACAAATTTAGAATTTGTTCCTTTTTTCAATTCTAAAACAATTCTTATTTTTCCTTTAGAAGATTCATCTCTTAAATCTGAAATACCTTTTAACTTTTTGTTCTGAATAATATCTGCAATTTGAGTAACAAGTGTTGATTTATTCAACATATAAGGAATTTCTGTAATAACAATAGCTTCTTTTTTTCTAACTGTTTCTGTTGTTGTTTTTCCCCTAAGAGTTAATCTTCCTCTTCCGGTCTTATACAATTCATCCATATCTCCTGAAACATATCCTCCTGTAGGAAAATCAGGCGCAGTGATTATTTTTGTAATTTCTTCAATTGTAATTCCTGGTTTTTTAATATAAGCAATAATTGCATCACAAACTTCTGTTAAATTATGTGGAGGAATATTTGTAGCCATTCCAACAGCAATCCCAGAAGCACCATTAAGTAATAAAGTAGGTAATTTACCTGGTAATAAGGTTGGCTCTTTCATAGAATTATCAAAATTAGGAATAAACTTCACTGTATTTTTCTCAATATCCTGTATAAGCTCTGAAGAAATTGGCATTAACCTTGCTTCTGTATTATGGCTAATAAATCCGTTAGATATGAAAGAATGGCAATTACTGTCTACTTTTATAGAATAAACCTTTTGATCTCCTGCATTTTCTATAGAAACAACTTTATCAAAAAGATACTGATAAGATAAGAAATATTCAAATAAAGATTCAACATTAATACCTGTTTTATTTTTAACTATTTGGGACACCCTTAAATAATTTTTAGACATATTTCCATATCTATCAAAATTATGTTTCATAGCAAATTCATTATCAGAATATTTTGCTAACGTTCTAATGAAATCAGATAAAAAGGGAACATAATCTGTTGAAGAATAATCTTTTTTGTAAGTAGATAAAACAAACTCTAAGGCAGAATTTTTTCTCTTTGAAATAAAACCTAATTCTTTATAAAATCTTAAGAAATTTCTCTGACCCCTTATTTGTAAAAGATATAAATCTTTATGTTTATCATATCTCTTAAAAGAATCTACTCCAAATCTTAATAAAATTAACTGGATTTTTTTGATTAATTCTTCATTAGAAGAACACAATCTTATTTCCATCATTTTTTTAGAATATGACACGCCACCTTCTCCTTCAAAAAATACTCTTACAAATTCTCTTAAAACTTCTTTAGGGGATTGTAATAATAACTCAGGAAATTTTCTAAATCTAGATTTTAAAGGCAATAATCCAATATTTTTCATAAATTCAAGTGTATATAAACAATGACATTCTAATCTCCAATAATCTTTTTTTCCATAAGAGGAAGGTTTTCTTTTAAACTTATGGAGGGTGCTATCTGGAAAAAGTATTTTCCATTTTTCTTCAAATTGATTTACCCAAGATTCATCAGTATTACAAAATTCTATTTTCTTTTTTCTAAGAGTTCCTTCTGCAAGCAAAGAAGATAAAATAAATGCTAAATTTTTATCAAGGAATTGTGGAAGAATTCTTTTCTTTATTCTTTTATTTTGAAGTTTAGGTGTGTATTTTCTTAAATTAATTTCCTTCCCTGGCCAAAGATTATCTTGTAATCTATCTAAAACAACAAAATCCCCTTTCCTAATCTGTTCTAATGTTTTCCACATAAAAACAGGCTTTCCAAAATTATCTGAAGTTAAAGTTAATAAAGGATGATTATAACTTCCTTTTAAAGAAAATCCCCTATATGTTTTTATCTCTTTGGTAGGATGAATTCCAGAATCAAACCATTTACTTGCATTATTTATCTTTTTATCTTTAGATAAAATTTGAACATTAATATTTTCTTTATCAGAAATTTGATCAATTCTTTGAAGACCCTTTTTTGTTACAATTAAAGAATCTCCAGAAACACAATACCTATATGCAGCTGGAGGATCTCCATCAATACTTCCAAAATTACCTTGTCCAAAAACTAAAGGATATCTTAAAGAAAAATTTTGTGCCATTCTAACCATTGCATCATAAACAGCATTATCTCCATGAGGGTGATATTTACCAATTACATCTCCAACAATTCTCGCAGATTTTTTTGTCGGAGTACCTGGCTTAAGCCCCATTAAATTCATAGAATGTAAAATCCTTCTCTGCACAGGTTTTAATCCATCTTCAATAGCTGGAATAGCTCGACTAACAATAACAGACATAGCATAGTCTAAGTAAGACTTCTTCATCTCTCCAGATATTTCTGTATTCACCACATCCTTATCATTATTTTCTTCGTTTGTCATTTTAAGCAACCTTCTCCCCTTTTTCGTCGAGATACTTCATGAATTCATCTTCATTCAATTCTCTTTCATTAACATCTTCTCCTTTCCATCCACACTTTTTACATAACCAACCAGTTCCTTCCCCAGAACCTTCTAAAACAACACTAACATCCTTACTTTTGCATTTTGGGCATTCTTTAATCTTAAAGCTCTTGGTTTTTTTCTTATCTTTATTAATTCCTTTTGCTTTGTTATAGTCTGCTTCACTATCAAAACCTTCTCTTATCCAATCTGGTGTAGTTAGCTTATTTTTTTTAGGCATTTATTCGTATTCTTCAATCTTGGTTTCTTTAGATCCATATTCTTCCATTTTTCCCATAATCTCAGAAGAAGCTCTTATTTTAGCACCAAGTCCTTGAACCATTTTAATTCCCAATTCTTTACAAACAATTGTTTCAGGGACTTCTCCAAAATGTCTGTCACCGCCCTGTGCAAAAATATCTGGTTTTAATAGCTTAAGGGTTTCACAAACAGAACCATCTTTATCAACAGATAAAACAACTTTATCAACAAAACCAATAGCATCAATAAGATTAATTCTATCTTCTTGTTTCATAAAAGGTTCTTTGTTCTCCCTCTTTAATCTCAACTGGAGATCATTATTCACAATAACAACCAAAACATCTCCAAGGGACTTTGCTCTTCCAAAAAGTTCAAGATGTCCTACATGTAAAGGGTCAAAATAACCACTAACAGCCACAATAACTGGTTTCATACTTCCAATTTTATCTTTTGTTTTTTCCATTTTTTAGTTTATTTCCTATTTTAAATATCCAACTCCGCCTTCTGTGCATTTTCTGCAATAAATTCTTTTCTTCCTTGAACATCATCACCCATTAACATTGTAAAAGTATGATTAGCTTCAACAGCATCTTCAATGAAAATCTTCTTTATCTTTCTTGTCTTTGGATTCATAGTTGTATCCCAAAGTTGTGTAGAAGACATTTCTCCGAGACCTTTGAATCTTGTAACAGCAGAAGAGCCACTAATTTTTTCTGTTTTCTTTTTCAACTCTTCATCAGAGTAAACATAAAAGTCTTTTTGACCTTTTCTAATTCTATAAAGTGGGGGTAAAGCAACATAAACATTTCCATTTTCAATTAATTTTTTCATATATCTAAAAAAGAAAGTCAGTAAAAGGGTTTTAATATGCTCTCCATCAACATCTGCATCTGTCATAATAATAGTTTTATTATATCTTAATTTATCAATATTAAAATTTTCTCCAACACCTGTTCCAATAACAGTAATCAGATTTACAATCTCTTCACTAGATAAAGATTTTACAGGATTTGCTTTTTCAACATTCAAAATTTTTCCTTTCAAAGGTAAAATAGCTTGAATTTCTTTATTTCTTGCATCTTTAGCAGTTCCTGCAGCAGACAACCCCTCTACAATATAAAGTTCTGTATTGTCAGACTTCTTACTTGAACAATCTGCAAGTTTTCCAGGCAATCCTCCAAGTGAAAAAGCATTTTTTCTTCTAACTAAATCTCTTGCTTTTTTAGCAGCCAATCTTGCTTTTGCAGAATCAAGGGCTTTAGTGGTAATTTTCTTTGCAACTGTAGGATTTTCTTCAAAATATTCTCCTAAAGCAAGTGTAACTGAAGAATCTACAGCTCCCTTAATTTCAGAGTTTCCAAGTTTAGTCTTTGTCTGTCCTTCAAATTGTGGATCTTTCATCTTTAAGCTAAGAATTACAGTTAGACCTTCTCTAACATCATCCCCTGAAAGACTACCATTCCCATTTTTAATCAAACCTTTTTTCTTTGCATAATCATTAATTACTCTAGTTAAAGCTGTTTTAAAACCAGAAACATGGGTCCCCCCTTCAACAGTATTAATTGTATTTACAAAACCAAAAATATTTTCTCTATACCCTTTATTATATTGAATAGCAACTTCTATAATAGTTTCTTTAGCTTCTTTTTTAAAATAAATTGGTTTATGAATAGCTTCTTTAGATTTGTTTATCCATTTTACAAACTCAATCAAACCACCTGCAGCAAAAAACTCTTCTTTTTTATTCTTGTTTTCGTCAATAAGAATTATCTTTAAACCAGGATTAAGAAATGCAATCTCCCGAAATCTTGTTTCTAAAACTTTATAATCAAACTCAAGGGTTGAAAAAATCTCTTCATCTGGCCAAAACGTGATTTTGGTTCCTGTTTCATTACTCTTTCCTATCACTTTCAATTTTGTCTTTCTTACTCCCTTTGAATATTCCTGAGTATAAATTTTCCTATCTCTATTAATTTCAGCAATCATCTTTTTTGAAAGGGCATTTACAACAGAGATACCAACTCCATGCAAACCACCTGAAATAACATAAGATTTTTTATCAAATTTTCCTCCAGCATGAAGTTTAGTCAATGCAACTTCAACTGCAGGAATCTTTTGTTTTGGATGAATATCTACAGGAATTCCCCTTCCATCGTCTTTAACTGTTGCAGAACCATCTTTATTCAGCTTTACTTCAATTTTTTTACAATATCCTGCAAGAGCCTCATCTACAGAGTTATCAACAACCTCATAAATCAAATGATGCAAGCCTTCTTTTCCAGTGTTTCCTATATACATACTTGGACGCAGACGTATTCCTTCTAAACCTTCAAGAACCTGAATATTCTTTCCTGTATATTCTGATTTTTTATCCATTTTTATTTATTTTTATTTATTTTTATTTATTTTTATTTATTTTTTTCTTATTTATGATTATAGAGCTTTTGCTAAATTATATATGGTTTTTGTAAATTTCGAAACAGAAAATCTGTTCAGTTTACATCAAAAAAAAGTGGGTTTACTTTATAAACTTTTCTACACTAAAAAACATTTTACCGACGATAAAATTAGAAAATTAAGAAAAAATTCCTAAATCACCAATATCTTTAAAAATCATGAATTAATACAGATTTTATGAAAAAAATAATAATTTTGCTCCTTCTAACATTAGTTATTTTAATAGGGATTTTAGCGTTCAGCACAGCTCAATCAAATTATGTTAAAATAATTCCCCATTATACTCATTCATATACCAAAGCAATCTGCAATTCAGAAAATTTTTGTCAAGATTATGAAATTTTCTGCAAAAATCAAGAAATCATAGAAATAAATCCTATAACAGGAGCATCTGTCCAATTTCCAGAAAACTGGCAAGACCCAAGAGATGAAGAAACAATAAATTCTTTATGCTGATTTTTCCTTTTCTTCCTTAACTTCCTTAACTTTCTTCTTTTTAGAAATCCATCGAACATTTCTTCTCTTCATCAGCTGATTTTTCTTGCATTTTGAAGAACAAAAATTATTAATTGTTCCATCATTCATAAAAATAGTAAATCCTCGTGGAACCTCATACTCTTTTCCACAATAAACACATTTAGTCATTTTGATAATCAGAAAATTTTTTTATATAGAAATGATAAATTTTTTGGTTCTTGCTTTTAAGCTCATCATAAATTTCATAATCTAGTTCTTCAAGATTTTTTTTAAGAGCAATTATATTTTCTTTTGAAGAACTTAATTCCAATACTACAGAATCTTTTCCATTCAAGATTCTTTCTAATTCCTTTAATTTTTCATTATTTTTTTCCATTTTAAGTATAAGCTCCTTTTGTTACTTTAGATTTTATTTTTCTAGCCTCTATTTCTGTTTCTCTTAACATTAAATAATCACTCATTCTTATAGGTCCTTTAACATTTCTTCTCATAATTCTTCCTTTATCTCTTCCATCTGTAACAAGACATTTCACCTGAGTAATTTCTCCACGAAAACCAGTTCTTCCAATTATCTCCTGAACTAATGCAGGAATAACTTCTCTTAGAATTTTTTCGCTTCCTTTACCTCTTCCCTTCTTATTACCCTTATCTCCTTGTTGATTTGCCATTTTTACTTCAACTCTTCAATATCTTTCTCTGCATCTCCTGCATCAGTTACAGCCACAGAAGAAGCTGCTACAGAAATTCCAACAGCAATTCCCAATTTTTGCTTATTATCTACTTCTTTACATAAGATATTTTTTTCTTTACACAATAGAGGAAGATGCTGGGTAATTTCCTTAGGTTCAACATCAACAGCATAAACTACAAGTTTTGCAGTGCCTCTTTCAATAGCTTTTGTAACTTCATTAGTTCCTTTCTCAACTTTGCCAGTTTTTTTTGCTTTTTCTATTATTGAATAAATGTCTATTGTCATTTTATATTTATTAGAACAAAAGAAAAGATTCTTTCCTCGCTTTCGTTCATAGGATATTTACTAAGGTAAAATTTGATTTATAAAGTTTTCCTGTTATCTCCACTTAACTTCAACATCATCTGTTCTCTGTCTTGGTTTTATATCAAGTTCATTGATAGCTTTTCCTTGAACATTTATTCCTTTTTTAAACATAATTTCTCCTAAAAATGCTATCATTGCCCCGTTGTCCTGTAAAAGATTATTAGAAGGACAAAAGAATTTCGCTCCTCTTTCTTTACACATTATTTTGCACATCTCCTGAAGCCGAGAATTACAAGCAACACCTCCTCCAAGAAGAAGTTCTTTTTTTCCAGTGTGTGCTAATGCTCTCTCTGCTGTTTCTACAAGCATGGCAAAAACTGTTTCTTGCATTGAATAGGCTAGATCATTAATATTATATTTGTCAGATTCAATCTTCTGCCTTAGATTTGTAAGAATTCCTGAAAGAGTAATATCCATTCCTTTTACTTTATATGGTAATTCAATAAATTTTTTTCCTTTCTCAGCAAGTTCTTGTATAGCAGGGCCGCCAGGAAAACCAATTCCCATATATCTTGCAAAATTATCAATAAAATTTCCCACACCAATATCAAGAGTTTCTCCAAATATCCTAAATTTAAAAAAAGAATAAGCAATTATCTGGGTGTTTGCCCCAGAAACATATAACATAACAGGATCTTTAGCTCCTGTAGTTCTTCCTATCTCAAGATGAGCAATACAATGATTTACAGGAATAATCGGCTTTTCTAATTTTTTTGATAATTCTTTTGCAAATTTCATACCTTCAAGAAGGCAAGGAGCTAATCCAGGACCTTGAGAAACAGCAATAGCATCAATCTTTTCTTCACTAACCCCTGAACTTTCTAAAGCTTCAAAATAAATTTCTTTTTTATTTTCCTGATGATGTTTAGCCGCATCAAGAGGAATAATACCTCCTTTTTCAGTAGTATAACTTCTTCGAATATTTGATAAAATTTTTCCTTTTCTAACTAAAGAAATACCAAAAGTATGTGCTGTGCTTTCTATTCCAAGGATAATTGTCATACTATAAACAATATAAATATATTTATAAAATTAGTTACTTATAATTAAGATGAAAATAAAGCATCCCAAATCTGGAAAATATTTGGATATTTATTCTGCAAGATTAACATTCAAAAAAGAAAAAAACAATATTTCTAATAAAGTTTATGTTACTGTTTATTATAAAAAAACCATAAAAAAGAAAAAAGATTTTCCTATTCCTAAAGATATAGATTTTGATGAATTAAACTGGAAAAAAGGGAGAATAATTACTGTATATTACCGAACCACTCATCGCACACATAATATTGAGGACTATGATTATGTAGATAATAGAAGAATAGTTATTCCTACTAGTTTATGTCAAAAATTAGAAGATCTTGTTATTAAAACTTGTTTTGAAAATTCTGAAGAGAAATAAAATTATCAAATTGAATACATTAAACACTATAAAAAATTAAAAAATAAAAAAGTTAAATTAAGCAAAAGAATAAACTAAAAAGTTTACCTTCTCTTTTTCTTTTTTGTGACTTTTTTCTTTTTTGCAGCTGGCTTTTTCCTTGTTTTTGCCTTTGCTTTTGACTTTGCCTTTGCCTTTTTCTTCTTCTTCTTTCCTCCTCTAGCCATCTTTGCCTCACATACATTTCCTACTGCGTCTATGTAATAAAGATGTCCTGGTTTTCTCGTAATTACTTTTTTTACAATAATTTTTCCCATTTTTACACCTCCTTTTTGATAATTATAGACAATTAAAATCAATTATATATTTAAATGTTTCTAATTCCCGACGAAGAACCCTACAAAAGAAGTTTAACTATATTAGAATATTTTTTGTTAATTGGAATTTCAATAAGTTTAGAATAGGGCTTTTTCAAAGAGACATAGGGAGTAAATGGTTTGATTTTTCTTATTTCAATAATTTTTCCTTTATCATCAAGCCAAACAGCAACAAAAGGAAAGAAAACAAAAAAAGAATGAATAGCTTCCCTGCCAGGTTTATCAAAATTAAACAATAATGCTTCTGCTTTTTTTTGCCGAACAAACATCAATCCCTTAAATCTGTGCAAACCCTTGCATATTTTAACATCAAAAAAAGAATTCTTGATTTTAATTTTCATTTTTCTTTTTCTTTTTCTTATATTCTTTATAATACAAACCCACATTTTTCTCTGTGACAAAATTATGATGTCTAAAACCCCCTCCGAAACATTTTGGAATATGCATAAGTTCATGAATTATAACTTTTAATTGATCTTCCTTATCAAGTTTATCAAATCTTTCTGATAAAAATTCAAGAACATAAACTGCTTCAATATTCAATGTCTTTTGCATTAATTTATTGAGAGCATGACATCTAGCAATTGTTCTTCTTGAAGAAGTCCCATAACTTCTAAAACATTTTATTCTCTCTATTTTTACATAGGGAAATAAAATACATGAAGCCTCTTCTGCAATTCTCTGTATATCTTGTGCAAATTCATATTTCATTTTGTTTTGTAAATTTTCTTTCTATGGCCAATATTAAGAATTCTAATTATTTCTCCTTGAACATCAAAGATAATCCTATAATCTCCAACCCTTAATCTAAAAGTGTCAAATATTTTTAATCTTTTAACATCTTTGGATTTAAAACCTAATTTTAACTCATCAACTTTTTTATAAATTCTAGAAGAAATTTTATTTTCTAACTTATATAATTTTTGTAAAGCTTTTTCTTCCCATATTATTTCAAACATTATAACCCTAATCTTTTTTTAACTTCTTCATGGGAAATCCATTTTTTACTTTTTTTAGCCTGTTCTAATTCTTTTTTGGTCTTTTCATTCAATTCTAAATTATCTTCTATAAGAAGTTCTATAATATCGTTATAAGTTTCTCTTTCAAAAATCTTCATTTTATCCATCTGCCCCTTTACTTCTCTAGATATTTTTATTGTAGTTTCCATCATATACTAAGGTATACTAAGGTATACTAAGGTATATTTAAACCTTGCTATCTTGCATCTGGGCCAACCCCTACTAAACAAAATAAAAGAAAAAGTTTAAATAGTTGTTGTTACTTTTCTAAGTAATATTTGGTAGGATAGATTTCAATTTTGCATCTTTATTTTATTTCAAAAATCTTATTTCTAGATTTAAATCCAAAAATTAATTTAACTTCTTTTTTAAAATAGTTCTTCAATAATTTAATTAAGTTAATATTTACTTTATCATTTTTAGCTTGCTTATTTATCCAAATTTCTAATTCTTTTTCATTTATTTTTATTATTTTTTCTTTTGATGAATTTGGATGAACTCTTACTTTTATTTTCATTTTTTAATTATTATTTTGTAATAATTTCTAAAGCATCCCTATGTTTTAATTTATAATCTTTTCCAAGAACTCTTTTTGTTCGAGCATCAATTGCTTTAATAAAATTATCTCCAAAATCAGTATGAAGAAAATATGCAAAATCTAAAGCTGTAGAACCTTGAGGTAATAAAAAACAATCTGGCAAAACATTCCCTTTGCTATCAGCTAATTTTGTCGCACCTGCAGGAAAAATACTAATATATTTTAAAAGATCAAAAACAGCATAATTCAAAATGTCTTGAACACCTGTACTCCCAAATTTATCAAGAACCTCTTCTTTTATTTTTTGTAAAGCAAGTTTTTGTTTTGGTCCTAGTTTTCCTGTTATTTTGAAATCTTCTTCTCCAGGAACATATTCAATTAAATTATGCTTATCTGCTTCTTTCAAAGCTAACTCAGAATCAGCAGAACATGGAATAATAGTCATCTCTGGAAATTTCTTTTTTAATTTTTCATAATTTTCCTTACTTTTTTCCATATCTATCTTATTTGCAACAATTATTATTGGCTTACTTTTCTTTCTCAATATAGAAGCAAATTCAAGAAGTTGTTCAGAACTCCATAACTCTGCTTTTTTTGGAAAAGGAATTTCTCTTAAAATACTTTTTACATGTTCTTCATTAACTTTCAGACCAGAGAATTGTTTTGCAATTGCCTTAGAAAAATTATCTTTAAAATCTGCTCTCTTTTTAAGATTCTTCCATACCCTCATAAGAATGTTAAAATACCATTTATTTAATTCATTTTCCAAAAACTCTATATCTTTTGATGGATCATGATTCTCTGTTGGTTTTCCTTCAGAATCTGTTGTTCCAGAAACATCAACAATATGAATAAAAGCATCTGCTTGTCTTAAATCATCTAAAAATTGATTTCCAAGTCCTTTACCTTCACTAGCTCCAGGAACTAAACCTGCAACATCCATTAATTCTACAGGAACAAACCTCATATTATTTACACAAAAACCATGACTTGGATTACATTTAACCCCAAATTCTTTATCAATACAATCAATCTTAACATAGCCAATACCATGGTTTGATTTTATAGTTGTAAAAGGATAATTTGCAATAGCTATTTCTACTAAAGTTGCTGCTTTGAAAAAAGTCGATTTTCCTGATGATGGTTTCCCCACAAGTCCTAAAAGCATAATTTAAAAGAAAAAAAGGATTTTTATAAAGTTATTCTATATTTTTCTAAGCAATAGCTTCTTCTTTTAGACTTCCTTCAACAAAATTCCAGTCTAATTTTATTAATTGCTGTACTGCTGGATTTATTGTGTTTAGTTTGTAAAGATCTGACTTTCCAACTCTTCTTGTTTTTATTACAATATTATTTTCAACTAAACCATTCCAGATAGTTTGCAAGGTAGAATAACTAACATTTGAATTCTTAGCTATCTCTGTCATAGGATAATCAAAAGCTTGAAAAGTTATAAAAAAATCTAAAACTTTAATTACAGGATTATCTCCAAATACTCCTATGAATACTGACTTATTTTCCATAATTTAATTATCCAAAAGAAACTTATAAATGTTTCTATATCTGTTTTTATCTTCTAATATTAGAAACATTTAAATATTCTTATTATTTTTATTAATAATGGAATTTGATGATGAAGCTAAGATAAAAGCAACAATTCTTTATCATTTAAGAAGAAAAAAGGTAATTGGTGGAGTTCACACTCATTTTGATACATTAAGAAAAGGTTTTCCTTCTCATTTAGGAAAAGATATAAAAAAAATAGCTAAAGAATTAATTAAAAAAAATTGGATTTTAACAAAACCCACTTCTTATGGATTGCAAGTTTCTTTAAATAAAAATAAATTAAGAGAAATTGAAGAATTTATAAAAAAGATTTTAAGAATTAAGTTTTAATTTACTAAGTTTGCTTAACTTGTCTCTTTTCTTTGATTTTTCTTATTATTAATATCATTATTATAATGATTGCAATGATTAATATTAGAATTATTAAGAAAAGAATTATCTTTCCAAGAACACTTGAAACAGATCTTTCAACGATTTTGAAGTGAGCACTAGATGGTGCAACCCCATTAGAATATACAAGTTCAAGTCCAACTATATAATCCCCCAAAGGGATTTTCCCAGTATCAAAATTTCTTTTAAGTTGAACTTGTTTCTCAACTAAAAGAGTTTCGCTTTGGGTAAGATAAATTTTATTGTTGTAGTCTTTAATAACAAAATTAAGAGTTACATCAAGTCTTGCAGGATCTCCCATAGGAATCAGTGTAACAATTGTTTTTAATTGTCCCCCTTGACTCACTTCATAATTATCATTAAGAACAGCAATATTTGAGTCAAATAAGAGGTATTTAGTAGAGACATCTATTGTGGTTAGAACAGTTTTACATCCAAACTTTAAAATGTCGTTAAAACTCCCTACTTCTCCCCGTGGAACAATTGTAATTGTTAAAGTTTTTGTCTGACCTGGTCCGATAGAAAAACTCTCTGGTTTAAATAAAAAGGTTACCTTATCTGTAAAACCCATTTGGGTAGGAATAATATTTTGTGTTGTTGAACCTGTATTTATTATGTCTATTGTTATATCTCTATTTGTATTAATAGCTACTTCAACATCTTCAATAATGCTTGGATTTGCTGCAATATCACAAATTGCCACATCTCCTCCCCCTCCACCCGGTCCATCACTTGGGGGTGTTCCTGTAACAACACAGGTTCCTGCAGTACATGTATATCCAACAGCACATGTCCCACAATCTATATTTCTTCCACAAGCATCACTTATAGTTCCGCATGTATAACCTATTTGTGCGCAAGTAATAGGATTACAAAAAAGAAATCCTTCAATATATTTATCAGATGTTAAAACAAATTCATTGCCACTTCCTGAATTTAATGAAATAATATCTGCTTGAACAACAGGAAAGAAAAAAGATATAATGATGACAAACATAATAATTTTTAAAATATAATTTTTCTTAATAAATCTCATATAAAAATCAAAGAAGGATATTTAATAAAGTTAATTATAATAA
>JAFCCD010000007.1 GCA_017610405.1 Nanobdellota archaeon
TCTTTCAATCCCAAGTCAATAACCGGTTTTATTTGGTGTTTTTCAAGATGTTTATAGACATTTGAATGTTTTGAACCTTTTATTAGAAAAATAAGTGATTCTTGTGCATTTTTCATGTGTTCTGGATCTCCAACAATCCCAACAAAATTATCTTTTAGTTCAAAAGCACATTCTGTTAAATTACTAAGAGTTTTAAGGACTTTTCCGTGTTTTCCTATAATTCTTGCTCTAACACTTTTCAGATTTTTCTTGGTTGTGTGGTTTTTTATATTGATTATTTCAAATAAATGTCCTTGTTCTTTAATTCTCATAGCTACTGAAAAAGGAAATTTAAATTCAAGAGCATTTATCACTGCTTCTGCAATATATTCATCTTCTGGTTTTCCTTTAACTGTAATCTCTTTGCCGCGATTTATTATCTTTACACCTAGTTTTTCTTCAAGTACTTTTTTATTTCTTATTATCCTTAAAAATTGTTGACAAATTAACATTTTAAAATTCAGACTTTTCAGATTTGAGGTATCCTTTTTCTTTTAGCCACTCAACCTGATTTCTCCGATATTTGAAAATAACATCTCCTTTATCTTTATCTAGTTCCCATGGTTCTATAATTACAACGTCTCCAGGACGAAGCCAAAGAGCTCTTTTTAGTCTTCCTGGAACACGGCAGTTTCTTTTTTTCCCATCAAAACAATTCACAAACATTTTGTTTCCTCCAAGTCTTTGATCTATAATTCCAATCATTTCTTCCCCTCTTGGAAGTTTTACTCTTGTAATTTTTTCTTCTTGCTCAGCATTCTTTTTTTTGTTACTTTTCATTATAATAATTAAAAATAGGCCAGTTTATAAAATTTAGCGCGATTAAAACAAAACTAAAGCAAATGGAATTCCTTTGATTCTTCCTATTTCTTCTTTTGATATTATTTCTACTTTTAATGCAGTGTTTACAGATTTTTCCCCTACAATATTAAAAGTTGCGTCTTCTGCAGCCATTTTTTTAATTATTTTTATAATAGATTGTTCATCGATTAAGTCTCCTTTATAAAAATTTTCTTTAACATTTAGCTGGAATTTTCCTTCTTCAAATTTCTTTCCCAAAATCTCTTTATCACAAATAGCAACTACATCTCTATAAGACTTAATTATATTCAAAAACATTATAAAAAATAAGATTTGAATTAAAAAGCTTTTTTTGCCCCGTCCTTAATCGCCTTTTCTGCATTCTCTTTAGATAACATAACACACATTTTAGTTTTATTACATTTTGTACATATTCCTTTTGCCATGTATCCTCCTCGCGATGTCTGGACAATTTGTGGGTCTTTCATTTCGATTCCCTTCTCTTTACATACTACACAATATCCTTTTACCATAATATATACCTCCTAAAAATCTTAGGAAATAATGATTTTTAAAGATTTAGATTTTGCTTCTGACACTATGTTCTGCTCCGCAAGCAAGACAATGAACAAAATTGATCCTATCTTTTCTTATTAGTTCTGTATCTGGCTTTTTACATTCTCTACACAGAACAAACTCATTAACATATTCTCCTATCTTTTTATTTATCTTTGTGCTTGGGACTTTCATGTTTAGGATAAATCTATTTCCTTCTTTTTGTCCCGAGGCTGCAAGTTCTTTTACCATAAATTTCTGAAAATGCTCTGGTTTTCTTCTTAAGTAAGAAACTATCTGATAAAAATTTGTGAGAATGGTTTTTCTCCCTTCAAAATGCCCTTCTATCTTTGGAATTTCAAATCTATCTTTTTGAGTGTCTGTTTGTTTTATTTTTCCAAAAGCTTCTTCAAGCAGTTTTTCATAATTTTCTTTATTTTCCATAATTTAAGAGTGAAGAATGAATTTATAAGGTTTTTGAAAGATTAGATTAAAATAATTAACCCAACCACCTAATTTTTCCTGGTAGAGGTTCAAATACAATTCCTTCTTCAAGAAGTTTTTGAATTTCCTGATCAATTATGGTTTGAGGAATTTCAGAGAATTTTTGAATGATTTTTTCAGTTTTTACTCCCCCTTCTTCTTCGGAATTTTTTATCATTTCTAGAATCCTGTCCTTAATTGCAATAATTTGTGCTTTTTCAATTGGTTGAACATTTAAGGTCTTATCTTTTTCTGTTTCAAGTTTTCTTAAAAGAAGGTATTTTGGATTTTCTTCTCTTATAATTTCAGGAGAGATATATGTTTCATCATTCCAATGTCTTAAAACACCAATTACAGCAACTGTTTGTCCTTGTATAATATTTTTGAATTTTTCATAATCATCACCAAAAACCTTAAGCTTTGTTTGGCCAGATCCATCGTCTATAGTTAAAAATACATATTTTTTTCCTTCATTTCTTCCTTCACTTTCATATTTATCTACAACATTTCCAATTATGTTAACTCTTACTATTTTTTTATCCCCGAGTTCAAGGAAAGAGAATCTCCCCTCATTTATTATTGGCTTTCCTATTAATAGGTCTCCTATTCTTAGTTTATATGCCACATTTCTTTTGAATCTTTCTTCAACCATTTTAATAATTATGTTTTTAAAGTTCTCGATATATAGCCTCTTCTAGGTTTATATATTTCCCCACTTATGTCTAATTTTGTTATTGCTTCATCGATTTCTTCTTTTGTAAGTTTTCCTTCAAGTTCTTTTTCTATTTCTTCCATAGGGATCATTTTCCCAATTTTACCTTCTAAGTTTATTATGGTATCTCTTACTATAAAGACTTTATTTCTTTGGGAGGCGGGCATTCCTCCTGTCCCCCTGTCTATATCAAAAGTTTTTGATTCGTAATCATAACCAACTTGTGTGAGATAATATTTTATTATTTCTATAGCTCTTTTTGCATCTTTTAACTCTACTTCTTCACTAAGTCTCATTTTTGCAGAGGCTTCTGACATTCTTATCAAGGCTTGTAATTGTCGTGCAGAAATTGGGATAGGTCTTAATGTTCCTTCAGAAGAGACAGGCATATTTCTTAATTCAACATAAAAATTCTTTATTTCTTCTACAGCTAAATCTGTTAGTATTGGTTTTATTCTTTGTTTTGCATAAGCTATATATTTTCTAAAAAGATCCCTTGGAATTAACATGTCTTCTCCTTCTTTTTGATGTTCATGTAAAACATGGTCTGCAATAAGCCCGTCTTTTTTTCTGTTTGGAAGATCTCTAAGGGGAAAGATAACATCAAATCTGTTGATAAGTGTTGGAGGTAAATCAATTTGTTGTGCAATTGGTTGATAGGGATCGAATCTTCCAAATTTTGGATTTGCAGCTGCAAGAACAGATGTTTCTGCTCTAAGTGTTGCTTGAACATTTGCTTTGCTAATTGTTATTGTTTGTTGCTCCATTGCTTCATGCATAGCGCTTCTGTCACTAGGATCCATTTTTTCAAGTTCATCTATACATACTAACCCCTTATTTGCAAGAACCATTGCTCCTGCTTCTAGAGACCAACCTCTTAGATATTCATCTCTTACAACAGTGGCTGTTAATCCTGCTCCTGAAGATGATTTTCCAACAACATATCTTCCTTTTGGAGATATATTTGCCATAAAACCTAATATAACTGATTTGGCAACCCCAGGGTCCCCAATCAAAAGAATATGAATATCTCCCCTACTTTTTTGTCCATCTGCATGGATTTTTGCACGCCCTGCAAATAATTGGAGAACCATTGATTTTTTTATTTCTTCATATCCCCAAATACTTGGAGAGATACTTTTTGAGAGTTTCTCAAATATTTCTGGATCTTGTGAAAGTTCTAATATCTGTTTTTCATCTTCTTCATTTATATTGAGTTCCTCAAAAGTTTCTTCCATAGGAATTATATTATTTGCCTCAATAGCAAGTTCAAAACGTGTTGATAATCCACCAGAATGAAGAGGAACAGGCACTTCTTTTAGAATTCCAATTATTTTAACTCTGCTTCCGGGTGTTGTTTTTTCTTCCATTTTTGGTTCAACAAGGTCTTCTTTTAGGAAAACATTAATTCTTTTTGGTTGCTCTCCTCCTGATAGACTTTCTGGTGCTTCTTCGATTACTAGTCTTTGAGTATCTACCATTTCTTTACTCATAAGTCTAAACCCACCTTTTCTTCCACAAGAACATCTGCTAGGCTCTCTAAATTTTTTTTCTATCTGTAAAACAGAAATAACAGTGCCACAAGAAGGGCATTCAAATTTTGCATTAACAACTTGTGGTCTTACATCTGATGCTTGCCTTACAATTCCTTCAATTATAATTATCTCATTAAGATTTCTTGAACGAATAGTTCTTACCTTTATTTCTTGAGTCTTTGGAATATTTATAAGACGAACCCTTAAATTATTCACAAGCCCTGTTTCTTCAATAGCTATCTCAATTATTCTTAAAGTTTCTTCAGGATTTGTAAGTATCTCTTCAGCAAGTTTATTTGAGAATTCCGTAAGTTTTTCAAAATCAAAAGGTAATATATTCTTTTCTTTCCTTAGTGACTCACCAATTTCCTTTTTGTAGAACTCGAAGAAGTTTTTTGCTTCAATTGTTAATTCATCATTCTTTGATTTTCCTGACTGGTCTGGCTCATCCATATTCATAAAAAAAAGATATACTTTTTATAGATTTATATGGATTACAGAGTGGTTTTAGAAATAGGACAATTATCTTTGAGTGGTAAAAGTTTTATGAGAAATTTTTAAGAATTCTATTTTTTATAATTTTTTAAAATAACTTTAATGTTCTTTAAAAGTTGTTTCATGCTGTATTCTAGCTGTTGTCGATTTTTTGTTCCTGTACATACAAGCTTTCCATTACTGAAAAGAAGGAAAGTTGCATTAGGTTCTATGAGTTTATAGACAAGTCCTGGAAATTGCTCTGGTTCGTATTCTGTGTTTTCCATCTCTAAAGCGAGAAAATTTAGATTAAGTTTAAGATTTATCATTCCTGAAGCAACAATATTTTGAACAGTGATTTTTGGCTTTACTGTTATGTTTACATTGATATTCTTTAGTTGCTTTATTACTGCTTGAATTACCTTTTTTACTTGTGCAATTGATTTCGTTCCTGTACACACAAGATTTCCTGAACTGAAAACAAGAACTGCTGATTTTGGCTCTTTTATTCTAAGAACTAAACCAGGAAAGGTTTCTGGATTGTATTCTGTGTTTGGTTGGGTCCTTGCTAATTTTGTTAATGGTATAGGTTTTTCAAGAGATGTAGTTGCAACAATATTTTGTATTTTGTAGTTGCTTGCTTTTTTATCAACCATTTTCATTTATAAAGGGAAAAAAGTATTTATAAAGGTTTATAAATGAGTTTAGAAAATTTTAGTTAGAAATTAACCATATTTCCAGTTTCTTTTTTTATTTCCAAAATCTTTTTTTATTTCCTTTAGTGTTGTTATTTCACTTAAAGGCTTGTCTGGGCGAAGTGCTGTAAATCTTGGAAATCTCAAGGCAAAACCAGAGTTGTAATTAGGAGATTTCTGGATTTCTTGATATGTGATAGCAATGACAATTTTTGGCATGATTTTTACCGATTTCCCTTTTTCTTCTATAATATATGGTTTTACAAGTTTTGTTAATTGATCAAAAGATATACCTTCTTCTGATTTTTCTTTTATACCTGTTCCCATTTTTCCTATTGCAAGATATTCTCCTTTGTTTTTTCCTTTACAAGCTAAAATATAACTTGAAAGCCAACCAGAACGTTTCCCTGTTCCATATTCTGCACCTATTATCACTAAATCAAGATCTTTTACATTTGGTTTTATTTTAATCATATGTCCAACTCTTCTTCCTGGTTTATATTCTGCTTTAAGATTTTTCATCATAACACCCTCCTGATTATCTTTTAAAGATTTTTTATAAAATTCTTTTGCTTTTTTTAAATCACTTGTTATAATTTGTTTAGAATAAATTATTTTGTAAGGGTGATTTGTGATAATATTCCTTATTAACTTAGCTCTTTTTTCAAATGGTTCATCTAATTGAGACTTTCCATTATAATGAAGTATGTCAAAAACATTTACTTCAACAGGGAGCTTCTCTTGCAATTTTTTAATATTGTATTTTCTTCTAATTCTTTGACTAATATCTTGGAAAACTTTGTATTCTTTTGTTTTTTTATCAAAACCAACAGCCTCTGAATCTAATATAAATGATTCTCCTTTTACATATTTATTAATATAATCTACAATTTCTGGAAACTGTTTCGTAACATTTTCTAAACTTCTTGTAAATAGTTTTATTCCTTCTGAATTTTTATGGATTAACATTCTAAATCCATCATACTTATATTCAATTGCGCAAGGTTTGCCAACTTCTTTAAAACCTTCTTCAATATTTTTTACTTTTCTTGGAAGCATGGCCTTGATAGGTTTTCCAACTTGAAGTTTTATTTTTTCTAATTCTTTTATTTTACCTTTTTTAGCGATATCAAAAACTTCTGCGACATCATTTGATTTATCAATAGCTTTTTGAATCATTTCAGAAGCATTTTTATCTTTATTAAAAAAAGCAGCAGAGAGAGATTCTTTTATAGTACTTTCTTGAACTCCTATCCTTAAATCTCCGATTAAAGTTCTAATTAGATAAAGAGATTCTATTTGGGAAGCAGATGTAAGGAGTTCTGTTATTAATGATATTTTTTTATTTACAGTTCCTTTTCCTTCAAGTTCTGGCAGTTTACGAATATTTTCAAGAACTTTTTTTGTTGTAAGAACATAATTATGAAGGGTTGATTGTGTTTTTTTCCCTATTAAAACTTCTGAAACTTTTCCTAAATCACCGATTTCCTTCCATTTGTTAATAACTTCTTTTTTATCTATTCCTGTTGATTTAGAAATAGCTTTTATTACTAATTGGTTGCTTATTCCTATTTTTCTTTCATCATATTCTGGATAGATATCTCCCATTAAAAGGTATAAAACATCTCTATCTGATTCAGAAAGAGATTTTAAAAATTTTGAAAGAATTTTTATTTTTTCAAGACGTTTTGTTGTTTCGGATAATTCTTTATATAGTTCTGAAAGTTTTTGATATCTCATTTGTTTCCATGTTTTTCATTTATTCTAATTAAGCCATAAATTGAGGAGATTATAAAAACTCCTTGGAGAATTATAAAAACTAAATCATTAATATAAATACTATAAATTTCTAAACATATCCCCCCTAATATAAGTAAAGGATAAGTATATCGTCTTCTAATACTTTTTTTCATAGAAACCATAAATGTTCCAAAAATTATTGCTATTAATCCAATAATCGCTAATATATGAAAAATGTTTGTCACCATGGGTATTCTAAGAAAGAGATATTTTTAAGTTTTCAGTATTCTTCGCATTTCATTTGATAAAATGATTGTCCATGATCGCAAGAAGGACATTTTTTTAGTGCTTCTTTTCCTTTATGAACATATCCACATTCTCTACAAACCCATTCTACTTCTTTTTCTTTTTTAAATACAGTTTTATTTTTAACTTGTTCTAAAAGTTTTTTGTATCTTTCTTCATGATGCTTTTCTGCTATTGCAATTGCTTTCAACCTTTCTGCAATTTTTGGAAGCTTTTCTTCTTCTGCTATTTTTGCGAATTCAGGATACATTTCAGAATATTCGTAATGTTCCCCCTCAATTGCAGCTTGAATGTTTTCTTTTGTAGTTCCATAAATTGTTGGCGCGGTGGCATCTACATGTATTTCTTTATTATTTCCTAACTCTTTTTTTAATTCTTGTATGTGTTCAAATAATCTTTTTGCATGTTCTTTTTCATTGTCAGATGTAATCAAAAATATTTCTGCGATTTGTTCATAACCTTCTTTTTTTGCAATTTTTGCATAAAAAGTATATCTGTTCCTTGCTTGACTTTCACCTATGAAGGCCTTTGTAAGATTTTGAATTGTTTTTTCCATCTTTTGTCTAAAAAATTGATAGTTTAAATAATTAGTTATTTCCCTAATCTTTTTCTTGCTCTTAGGCTTGGACGGGTTTTCATCTCTCGAGATTTTTTCCGAAGTCCACGAGATTTTTTCCCTGCGCTTGTAAGCCCTTTGAAAACTCTTTTTCTATTTTCTGGTTTTGTTATCCAGTTAATAGTTTTATCATTTTTTATTTCAGGCCTTTTAGGATCCACTAAAATAACTTCATAGAAATAAGATATTCCATCTTTTCCGAGCAAATAAGAGTTAAGCACTTCAAGATTTGTATATTTTCTTGCAGCCCTTTGTTCTGCAATTCCTTTATAATTCATTCTTAGATTTTTTCTTGTGTGGAGTCTTTTACTTCTTCGTCCTTTGTTTGGCCTTGGTCTTTTATGTCCTCCTCGCTTAAGTTTTACACGAACAATTACAAAGCCTTTTTTGTCTTTGTATCCCAAGGTCCGCGCCCTGTCAATTCTTAATGGTTTTTCAACTTTTGTGATTGCTTGACCTTTACGCCATTCAATTCTTCTCTTTCTCATAGTTTCTCTATCTGGTTTTTTCCAGGCTTCTCTCATAAAGTGATACATTCCTTTTGTCATTTTATTTTTTTTAAAGTTTGGTTTTGTTTAATCTTTTTTGAAAAGATTATGAGCCTGCACGGATTTGAACCGTGGACCCCTACCTTATCAGAGTAGTGCTCTAACCAGACTGAGCTACAGGCTCATATAAGAAAAATAGATTTAATTGATTTATAAGGTTTATCACTCTTTAGCTTCAATTTCAAGAATGAGTTTTTCCTTAGATAAATTATAATTTTTTACTGGAAGGCTTATGGGAATTATTTTATAATAAACTTTATTTTTTGCCAGAGCCTTTATTTCAATGCTACTCTCAAGCTGAATTATAGAAATATCTTTTGTTGATTTGACTCCAGGTAGATTTATTTCGTATATTATCTTATCTGCAAATCTTCTCATGTTTGTTTTTGGTTCTTTTTTTGGCAGTCCTGCAAATTTCTTTGAATTTGATACTGGAAGTTTAATTTCTTCTTCCTTTTTTATTTGTTTTTCTTTTTCTTCGAATTTAGGAAGGTTTCCAAAAGACTTGACTTTTATTTTAGGAGGTTTGTTTCCGGAAGTATAAATACTGATACCTATTCCTCCTTTTTTTGCTTCTGATTTTTTAGACTTATTTTTTACATCTTCAAATTCATTAAATTTTTTATTGAGGTTTTTAAGAACCGTATTAAGTAAAGTATTAAATCCCATTGGGAGTTTCATTTCTTCATATTGAAAATCGTTTTTTCCGAGGATACCCCAGTCCTTCTTATCTTTAATGAAGTCTTTTATCTGAATTCTGCAATAAGGACAAAAATTGTAACTTTCCTTTATTTTTTTTCCACAGTTTCTGCATTTTTTCTTTTTGAACATAGAAGATTAATAGGAGTTTTCTTTAAATAATTATCTAAACTTTTGTATAGTAAATAACAACAATCATTATATACTTTTTATTTGATAAAAAAGTATGGTTGAAAGATCTGAATTGGAGAAAAGGGTACGAAGATTAATAGCGGGAGATATTACTTATAGAGTGTTGAAAAGTCTTGGAGATAAAGGTACTAGAAGGCTTAATAAAAGAGCAGCAAATATAGTTGAACTCTTGGAAAAAGGTGAAGAACCTAATAATAGATTTTTTGCTGAAATTAAGGTGATTCCAGAGCAAAAAGCTAGAACTATGAAAGAAGGAATAGATGCTTTTAAGCAAAAATATCCTAATTATGGAAAAATTTTAGAAGGATTAATCGCTGAAAAAAGAGAAAGAAAAAATAAAAATTTAGTTTATTTATTAAGTAAAGGTTATAACCTTTCAGAAGAAGATTATGTTCAAGTTATAATGAACCTCGGTTTTGAGAAAAGAGAAGCATCTTCAATGTATCCTCATATCTTAGCTATTTCTGAAAGATTAGGGAAAGCAGATGAGTACAAAGAAAGAACAATTTTACTTTCTAAAAGTTAACTTTTTATATCTGTTTCTTGTAGGAAATTTATGGTAAAGAAATTTTATGTTACAACTGCAATTGATTATGTTAATGCAGAGCCACATATAGGGCATGCTTTTGAGAAAGTTATAGCTGATGCTTTGGCAAGATGGCATAAATTGAAAGGGGAAAGAGTTTTCTTTTTAACAGGAGTTGATGAAAACGCCCAAAAAAATGTTTTAGCTGCAGAAGATGCAGGGATAGCGGTTAAAGAATTTATAGATAAAAATGCCGCATTATTTTTAGAATTATGTAGTAAGTTAAACATAAGTTATGATAAGTTTATCAGAACTTCGGAAAAAGAACATACTAAAGTTGTTTATGAAGTCTTAAAAAAAGTTATTAATAAAGGAGATATTTACAAAGGGAATTATGAAGGATATTATTGTTCAGGTTGTGAAACTTTTATTACAAAAAAAAATCTTATAGATGGGAAATGTCCTGAACATAACAAAAAGCCAGAATTTCTAAAACAAGAAGCTTATTTCTTTAAACTTAGTAAATATAGGAAAAAACTAATTAAGTTTATTGAGAATTATATTATCCCTGAATCTAGAAAAAAAGAAATTTTATCAAGATTAAAAGAAGATCTAAAAGATGTTTGTATAAGTAGAAAAGGTGCTGATTGGGGAATTGATTTTCCAAAAGATAAAAATTTTAAGGTTTGGGTTTGGATTGATGCTCTTATTAATTATATTTCAGGAGCTAAAGAGAAATGGCCTGCAGATGTACATGTTGTAGGAAAAGGGATTAATTGGTTTCATTCTGTAATCTGGCCTGCGATTTTGATGTCTGCAGATTATAAATTACCAAACAAACTTTTGGTTCATGGATATTTAAATTCCAAAGGGAAAAAGATTTCAAAAAGTTTAGGAAATGTAATTGATCCTTTAGAATTGCTTAAAAAATATAATGTGGATGCTGTTAGATATGCCTTACTTAGGTGTTCTGTCTTTGATGATTCTGATTTTAGTGAAGATCTTCTTATTGAGAGGTATAACAACGAACTTGCAAATAAACTAGGTAATTTGGTTAGTAGGGTTTCTGCTTTGGCTGAAAAATATGGAACAGAGAAAATAGAAAATAAACTATTAAAGAAATTAAATGTTAAAGCGATTGATAAAAAAATAGAAAATTATGAGTTTGATAAAGCTCTTAATCAAATTTTTTCTTTCATAGATATTTGTAATGAATATGTTCAGAAAAATAAAATATGGGAAACTAAAGATAAGAAGGCTCTTTATGAGCTCAAAGAATCTATTTTAAAAATTGCAGAATTGCTTTGGCCTTTTATTCCAGAGTCAAGTGAAAAAATTACAAAACAATTTAGTGTAAAGAAGATTAAGAAAGCTAATCCTTTATTCAAAAAAATCTAACTAATTCTTAAACCAGGTTTTGCATCTGAATCAGGTTGAAGAAGCAAAACTTCTTTTTCACCCTCGCTAACTGCTGCTAGAACCATTCCTTGGCTTTTAACACCACGAATTGTTCGTGGTTCAAGATTTGTAAAGACTATTACTGTTTTTCCTATAAGATCCTCTACTTTGTAATATTTTTTTAATCCAGAGACAATTGTTCTTTTTTTTGTTCCAAGATCTATAAGGATTTCATAAAGCTGGTCTGTATTTTCAATTTCCTTAACTTTAAGAATTTTAGCTGTTCTTAAATCAAGTTTTTGCCAATTTGAAAATTTTATCTTTTCTTTTTCTTCCATTTTAATGGTGTTCTGATTTTAATCCAAGTTTTTTAAGAAGTCTTTCAATAACTTTTTCTCTATCTTTTTTAGAATCATATTCAATATCTAGAATTTTAGCAGCAACTTCTTTATATGCACGGGAAGCATTGCTTTTTGGATACAAATGTACTAAAGCATTTTTGATGTTTATTGATTTTTTAACAAAATCATCTTCAGGGATCATTCCAATAACAGGTATTTCAAGCATTTCTTTAACTACATCTGGCGATAATTCTATTTTATCTTTTTTAACCCTTGTGACAATAACTCCTTTTATTGGTTTCTTCATCTGTTCTGCAATTTTTACTGTTTTTAAGGCATCTGTTATTGCTGGTATTTCTGGATTTGTAACTATTATTAATTCATCTGCAAGTTCTATTGCACAGAGAGCTTCATATCCAAGACCTGCAGCACAATCAATTATCACATGTTTTGAAATCTTCTTGAAATCTTTTTTGAAATCTTTCATTTTTTCTGGTTTTGCTCTTTTTGATTCCTTTATAGAAATAGAGGCAGGCATTATCTTTATACCTGATTCATGTTCGTAAACAGCTTCAAAAGGCTCAGCTTTTCCTAATAATATGTGGTTTAAACTCACAGGAACTTCTGGGGCGTTTAAATGAATTCCAACATTAGGAGTAGACAAATTTCCGTCTATAACTAAAACATCTTCACCAAAATAATTCATAGCAACAGCCAGGTTTATTGCAGTGGTTGTTTTTCCTACGCCTCCTTTTCCTGAAGTAATAACAATTATTTTAGGCATTTTAAAATTAAGTTAAAATTTTTTATTATGATAAAAGAAATTGCTTTGTGGTGCTTATAAATTTTTCTAACATGTCTGCATAAATTTTTAGTTGATCAAGATTTATATTTATTTCTTCTCCTCTATAAAGAATTTTGAGAGCCACGTTTTTTCTGAACTCTCCTATCCTCTCTTTTTTCAATTCTTCTATTTTTCTAAACATTTCGTACGTGTGTATGACGTCTAAAAATTCCTTATCTTTTTTAAAAAGTTTTTTTACAGCTTCTATTTTTCCAATTGGATTTAATGGAACAGAAGAAATCTTTTTTTTCTTTTTTGCAACTTCTAAAATCCCCTCAACACCTGTTTCTATCATTTTTCTCCATCTTAGAATAAGATTTAGTATGACATCGCACGTTTTTGTATACTTCAAACTAACATAAAGAAGGTGGTCTGCACTTATTTTCTCTTGTATTAGTTCTTCTATAAAATTTTTTACCATTTTAATCAGATAAGAATTATAATCTATAAAGATTATCTGCTTTTTATATTTTACTTAGAAATTTTTCTTGAAAGTTTCATGAGTTTTTCTTAGAATACTTTTCACAATAATCAAAAATTCCTTTGTTTTTTCAAATGTCAGTGTTTTTGGCTCTAATCCATTTGATAGAATTACAATTTTATCATCTTTTATAAATTCAAAAGGACTTTTTTTGTGTTTTTCCATAAAGTCAAAAAGCTCTAAAATCAAATTTACCTCTTCTTTTGTTATTTGATACTTTGGGACACATTTTTTAATAAAGATTTTGAAATTTAATTTAGGGTCTTTGTAGAGGTTTATCCTCTTGTAAAGGTATTCATGTTGAAGAATTGAACTTATACAATTAGTAGCAGCATTTTTTATTTCTTGAGTTATTTTCAAAAGAAGTCTTTTATCTTTAATTAGTGGAAAAGTTACATAAACCAGGTGGTCTGCTGTATGAATTTTTTTTTCAGCTGCAAGGATATTTTCCAGAAATTTTTCCATTTTATGTTATTATTTTTAAGAATTTAGAATTAAAATAATTGTTGGTGTTATAAAATATGATTTATATATTGTTGGTGTTATAAAATATGATTTATATTGAAACAGATCCTTTGTTTAATCAGAATCATCAAATCTTTCAATTATAATCTTATAGTGAACTTTTTCACCGGGTTTGTATCCTGAATCAACTGCGTCATATCCTAACTTTTTACTAAGAGAAACTGGAAGACTAATTGGCACATAAAATTCGGGCGCAACAATATTTCCGCTGTGATCCTTTACACTACCTTTATGTAATGTTTCTGCCATTTCAAATTCAAACTTATCTAATAGTTTTTTACCCATTAAAATTAAAAATTATTTTTATATTTAAAGATTTATTTACTTTAATATCTATTTGCTTAACTTTAAAATAGCTTCTGCAAGATCTCCATTACTAGTTTCTAGGGCCTTTTTTGCTTCTTCCTCTGTTGAATTTGTTTTTTCTGCTACAGTTTTTATATCTTCTTTAGAAATTCCATATCTTCTTTAGAAATTCCAGATTTTCCTTTTTCTTCTCTTATATCACCTGAAATCTGAAAACTTTCTTGTCCTTGAACACTTACTTTTGATACAGAAGGGTTTTCTATAATAATTTTTGTATTATCTATTTTTTCAATTATAACTTTAGAAGCATCAATTTCTTCTTGATTCATGCCAAGCTGTTTCATCATTGCTTGCATTTTTTTTGGATTTAATCCGCCTAAACCGCCTAACATTTTAATATATGAAAGTGAGAAGTATTCTAAAAACTATTATTAGAATTGTGAATCCTATTACATGAACAGGAGTTATTGTAATTTTACTCTTAAATTCTTCATCAAATCTCATTAACCCACCAAATCCAGCAGGCATGTGGACCTTGTTATCGCTCGCCATATTTTAGATAAATCCAAATAGTTTTTAAAACTTCCTTATTTATTATTTTTATGGCATCCTATAATGTGGAAGAAGTTGAGGAAAGAATAAAAAAATTCTGGGAAAAGGAAAAGATTTACAAATTTGATATTAAAAGAAAAGGAAAAATTTACAGTATTGATACTCCTCCCCCAACTGTTTCAGGAGATATGCATATCGGTCATGCATTTTCTTATTCTCAGCAAGATTTTATAGCTAGATTTAGAAGAATGTTTGATAATAATATTTTTTATCCTTTTGGAACAGATGATAATGGTCTTCCAACTGAAAAACTTGTAGAAAGAATTAACAAAATTAAGAGCAAAGAAATGTCTCGTTCAGAATTTATTAAATTATGCCTAAAAACCCTGAAAAATATAACTCCTGATTTTATTAAACAATGGAAGGATTTAGGAATAAGTGCGGATTATGACATTTGTTATTCAACTATTGATAAAAATTCCCAAAAAATATCTCAGAAATCTTTTATTGAATTATTTAAAACAGGAAGAATTTATAAGAAAAATTTTCCAAGCATATGGTGTCCTGAATGTCAGACATCAATAGCACAAGCAGAACTTGAAGATAAAGAACTTCAAAGTTTTTTTTCTACCATAAAATTTGAATCTGAAGGGAAAGTCCTTCCAATTGCAACTACTCGTCCAGAATTGATTCCCGCATGTGTTGCAGTCTTTGTAAATCTCTCTGATGAAAGATATAAAAAATTTATTGGAAAAAAAGCTAAAGTCCCACTTTTTGATTATGATGTACCTATTTTTGCAGATAAATCTGTAGAGATTGAAAAAGGGACAGGAGTTATGATGGTTTGTTCTTATGGAGATAAATTTGATGTAGATGCAATTAATAGATATAAGTTGGAACCAAGGGTTATTTTCAATTATAATGGAACGCTTAATTTTGGAAAGTATAAGGGGATGAAGATTTTGGAAGCAAGGAAGAAAATTTTAGAAGATTTAGATAAAGAGGGATTAATATTAGGAAAAAAACAGATATCTCATTTTGTTAATGTTCATGATAAATGTGGGACAGAGATAGAATTTTTACCCACAGAACAATGGTTCATTAAGATCTTAGATAAAAAAAAGATACTTATTAGTGAAGGGAAAAAAATTAAGTGGTATCCAAAGTTTATGTATAAGAGATATGAAAATTGGGTTAATGGTTTAGAATGGGATTGGAATATTTCTCGAGATAGGCATTTTGGGGTTCCTATTCCTGTTTGGAATTGTATAAATTGTAAGGAAACAATTCTTCCAGAAGAAAAAGAACTTCCTGTTGATCCATTGGAAAAGAAAAAAATATGCCCTAAATGTAAAAGGGTTGCTGAACCAGAAACACGAGTTTTAGATACTTGGGCGACATCCTCTTTAACACCACAACTCGCTTCGTCTCTAATAGGAAATAGAATTAAATTACCTTATTCTTTGAGACCTCAAGCACATGACATAATAAGAACATGGGCTTTTTACACTATTGTTAAATCTTATTTACATGAAAAAAAAATTCCATGGCAAAATGTAATGGTTTCTGGTTTTGTTAGGCTTAAAGGAGAGAAAATGTCTAAGAGTAAGGGTAATGTGATAAAACCAAAGGAGGTAATACAAAAATATGGTTCTGATTCTATGAGATTTTGGGCAGCAGGATCTAAATTAGGAGAAGATTTGAATTATCAAGAACAAGATTTAATTGCTGGGAAAAAATTTGTTACAAAACTTTTCAATGCATCAAAATTTGTTTTTATGAATATGAGAAAAACAAAACCCAAAAAGCCAAAGAAGTTGGAAAAAATTGATGAATTATTTTTAAGTGAATTAAATAGGGCTATTTCTGCTACAACTACGAGGTTTAAAGAATATAATTATTCAGGAGCTAGATTAGTGATTGAGCAATTCTTTTGGAAAGATTTCTGTGATTATTATCTTGAGATGGTTAAAAAAAGAATCTATAAAGGAAAAAGTAATGAAAAATTATCTGCACAATATACCTTATATCAAAGTTTATTATCAATATTAAAATTAGTTGCTCCTATTATGCCTTTTATTACAGAAGAAATTTATCAAACATATTATAGAAAGCATGAAAAAGAAAAAAGTATTCATCTTTCTGGATGGCCAAAGTATGAAAAATTTTCTGAAAAAAATGACTGGGGTGTTCTTGTTAAAAATATTTCATTGGTTCGACAAGCAAAAACACAGAAACAAATTCCATTAAATTCTATAAGTGATGTTATAACAATTCCTGTAAAAGAATACAAAATTATCAAAACTTATGAAGAGCCTTTTATATCTGTATCAGGAGCATTAGTTATTAAGGCAGGAAAAGAGTTTAAAATAGATTTTCCTGAAGTAAAAGTAAAATAAAAATAATAAAATGGCAAAATATACAAAATTAGAATTAATAGAAATTCTTGAGAATTTGGAAAAACACAGAGGAAAACATACAGAACTTGTTACAGTTTATATTCCTGCAGGATATGATGTTAATTCTGTGCAAAGGCAGCTTTCAGCAGAAAAATCAACTGCAAAGAATATAAAATCAACAGAGACAAGAAAAAATGTTATTGATGCCTTGGAAAAACTTGTTCGCGAACTTAAAACATTGAAGAAAACTCCTGAAAACGGATTGGCTCTTTTTTCAGGAGATATTTCAAGGATAGAAGGGCAACAAGATTTGCAATTATGGACTATAGAACCACCTTCACCTATAAAAAGTCGACTTTATAGATGTGATAAAGAATTTGTACTTGATCCTTTAAAAGAGATGCTCAAAGTTTCTGAAGTGTTTGGACTTTTAGTAATGGATAGAAAAGAAGCGACTATTGGGCTTCTTGAAGGAAAAAGAATAGAAACTCTCCAAAAAATGACTTCTGGGGTTCCAAGTAAGATAAGAGCTGGCGGGCAATCTAGTCAGAGATTTCATCGAATTACAGAAGGTCTTACAAGGGAATTTTATAAGAGAATTGCAAATGAAATGAAAAAAATATTCTTTACGATGCCTAAATTAAAAGGAATAATTATTGGAGGACCTGTACCAACTAAAGATGAATTTTTAGATGGGGAATATATGTTTACACAACTTAGGGAAAAAGTTATTGGAAAAGTTGATATAGGTGATGCTTCAGAATCAGGATTTAAAGAGCTTGTTGAAAAATCAAAAGATCTATTAATAAATCACGAGAGAACTATTGAGAAAAAAGATATTGAGAAATTTTTTGAGAATCTTGGAGAGAATCCTGAGAAAACTTTTCTTGGGGAGGAAAAAAGTAAAAAAGCTCTTGAGATAGGAGCTGTAGAAATTCTTTACTTATCGAGCAAACTTTCAAAATCTCTTATAAAAGAATTAATGAAAATGGCTGAAAATATTGGTGCCAAAATAAAAATAATTTCAGTAGAAACTTCTGAAGGGGAGCAGTTTTATAATATGGGTGGAATTGGTTCTCTTCTAAGGTTTAAAATTTAGGGGTTCAAAAACCTTTAAAATCCTCTCAGACTATTCTCTTTTATGGTTATTGAAAATATGGAGAAAGATAATTTGAAAAAAATAGAAGCAATACTCTTTATTTCAGGAAGATTCCTTAATATGCAAGATTTAATCTCTTTTTCTGATTTAAATCCAATAGTAATTAGAGATTTGTTGAGTCAACTTGGGCAAAAATATGACAGTGCTGATTCTGCAATTCAAATTGTTAAAAAAAATGATATGTGGAAAATGGATGTTAAGCAAGAATATTATTTTCTTGTTAATAAGTTTGCAACAGGGTCTCCTGAATTTTCAAAAGCAGAGCAAGAAACTCTTGCAATAGTTGCTCTTAAACAACCCATAAAACAGTCTGTGGTGGTAAAGATAAGAGGAAACAAAGCATACGACCATATAAAAAAATTCTTTGAATTAAAATTAGTGAAAAAGAAAAAATTAGGACGTACTTATGAATTAAGTTTAAGTGAAGATTTTTATGATTATTTTAATATTTCTGAAGGAGGATCATTGAATAAAAATGCCTGAACTATTAACAATAATTTATCTAATTTATTCCTTTATAGCTTTCTATTTCCTTTTCCTTTTCCTTTTGGTTTATGTAAAAAATAGAAAAAATTTCTTTTTTGTTCCAAAACTAACTAAAAATTATTCTTTAGATATAGTTATTCCTTGTTATAACGAAGAAAAAGACATAGGCGGAACAATTGAAGCAGTTTTGAATTCAGATTATAAGGGACTTAAAAAAATAATTGTTGTTGATGATTGTAGTACAGACAATTCTTATTCTGTTATAAAAAAATATGCAAAAAAATATAAGAAAGTTATGGTTGTTCAGACCCCTAAAAACACTGGAAAAGCTAGTGGATCAAAAAACTATGGGGCTAAATTTGTAAATGCAGAACTTATTGGTTTTGTTGATGCAGATTCTTATCCTGAAAAAGATGCAATAAGAAAGATGATTGGTTTTTTTAATGATGGGGGTGTTGCATCTGTTACAGCATCTATTCTTGTTAAACCAGGAAAAACATTTATTGAGAAATTACAATCAATTGAATATAGGATAATTGGGTTTACTAGAAAACTTTTAGGTTTTATAGATGCAATATATGTTACTCCTGGGCCTTTGGCTTTATATAGAAAAAGTTCTTTTGATGATGTAGGGAGATTTGATGAGAAAAATCTTACAGAGGATATTGAAATAACTTGGAATTTTCTTTTTAATAAATATAAAGTCGCAATGAGCACTGTTTCAAAAGCTTATACTGTTGCACCAAATAAATTCAAGGGTTGGTATTTACAGAGACTAAGATGGAATGTGGGTGGTATACAAACTGTATTAAAGTATAAGAAAACTTTTTTAAAAAAAGGTGTTTTAGGATTTTTTGTTTTACCATTTTTTGTTTTATCTTGGATACTTGGGCTTTTAGGAATAATAATTTTATTTTATAGGTCTTTTAGAGTGATTGCGCTTAATTTTCTTATTACTAAATATTCTATTGGAGCACAGACAGCTATTTTAAGCTTAAGAGAAATTAACTTAACTCCTAATATCCTTATATTTTTTGGTGTGTCTATACTTCTTCTTAGTCTTTCTTTTACACTTTTAGCACTTTTTTCTGTGAGGGGAAAAGGATTTAAAAGGACTAAAATATTTAATCTTTTGACATATTCATTCATTTATTTATTAGCTTCACCCCTTATTTTAATCGCCTCAATATTTAAATATCTTAAAAAGAAAAAATCTTGGTAGAATGGAGAAAAATAGAAAGAGTGTTTTTTGGCAGGCATTAGTTTTAACAATAATTGTATTCATAGTAGGAGTTTTTTTAGGGATTTCGTATGAAGGGGGAAAAATTGTAGAAGTTAATGATTATTATGTTTTATCAGAGATTTTTCTTATGGATTCTTTTGCATTGACTAAAATTGTAGATGTTATGGATATGAATTCTATTGATTGTGGGATTCTTATAGATAAAAATATTGAATTTGCAAATAGAATTTATGAAGAAGCATATATTCTTGAAAAATATGAAGAATCAGAAAAATTATCAGAAACCCTAATGGTATTGCATAGAAAATATGATCTTTTACGAACTCTTTTATGGATGAATTTTAAAGAGATTCCTAACACATGTAAAAAAAATATTTCTTCTGTAGTTTATCTTTATGAACATAAAACAGAAGATCTTATGATAAAAGCAACAAATGAAGTATGGGGAAGAATTCTTTTTGATTTAAAACAAAAGGTACAAGATAAGATAATTCTTATTCCCATAGCTGTAGATAGTGATTTGGCATCTTTGAATATTTTGCTTTCAAAATATGATATTCAGGAATATCCAGTAGTGATTATTGATGAAAAAGTGATTTATCAAATTGATTCTGCAGAAGATTTGGAAAAATATCTTTAATAAAATTAATTTCTTATTTTAAACTATATTCTTTTTAACACAAATATTAAAAAGTAAATTTTAACTTAGATCTTTATGGAATGTTCTGTTTGTGGAATATCTGGAAAAAATGTAAGGCTTCTTGATGTTATCTCTCCTAAAGGAATTGTAAAAGTTTGTGCAGCTTGTTCTGAAAAAGATGACATGCCTATTTTGAGAAGACCTACAACCTTTCAACTTAAAGAATCTGAAAAAAAACCAGAAACTTATTCCTCATTTTTAGCTATGAGGAAAAAAGAAAAAGATTCAGGTGTAGAATCATTAAAAAAATCTGAAGATAAAGATCAAGAAATAACTCTTAAGGGAATTGTGGATAAGAATTATAAAATGAAGATTTCTGAAGAAAAAAAGCCAAGGCCGGATCTTATTGATAATTTTCATTGGGATCTTATGAGAACGAGAAGACTGAAAAAAATAACTCAGGAAGAATTAGCAAAAGAAATATCAGAATCTGTAGTAGCAATCAAAATGGCAGAGCAAGGAATTCTTCCAGAAGATGATTATCGATTAGTAAATAAGCTTGAAAGTTTTTTAGGAATAAAAATTATCAAAGATAATGCTAGATTTGGAATAAATGAAATATCTAGAAAATCTCCAGCAAGAATACTTAAATTTGATAGAATGGTAATGCAGAATTTGACAATATCTGATTTAAAAGAGATAAAAGAGAAAAAAGAAGAACCAAGTGAAGATTTAAAGGAAGATTTGGAAAAAAATGAAAGAGAAGCAGAAGTTTTATAAATTGAAATAATAAATTCTTACTATGGAAATAGGTATTTTAAAGAGTTCAAAAGATGAAATTGAAATGCAGGTTGAGAATATTACTATGGTAGAACTTCTTCGAGTTTATCTAAATAAAGATTCTTCAGTAAATTTTTCTGCATGGAAAAGAGAACATCCTTCAGAAAAAGCAGTACTTAATGTGAGAGTAAAAGGAAAAACTGCAAAAAAAGCGATTAATGATGCAATTGTAGCGATAACGAAAGATTTAGACAAAGTTGAGAAAGATTTTTCAGCTATGAAGTAATTGAAAATATACTTCTAAAAATAGATTACAATAATCCTTATTAATTTTGAAATTCTATAATTTTTATAAAATGTGTGCTGAAAAAATCTCTGCAGGAAGTTTTGATTTAAACAAATGGCTTTATGGAGGATATGAAAAGGGAATAATAACAATGATTGCAGGTCCTCCTGGAAGTGGAAAAACAAATTTTGTTATCTTAGCTTCATGTAGTCAAGCTAAAAAAGAAAATAAAGTTATTTTTATCGATACAGAAGGTGGTTTTTCTTCTGAAAGAATAAAGCAAATTGTTGGCGAAGAATATAAAGATATTTTGAAAAATATATTACTTTTAAATCCTACAAATTTTGATGAACAAAAAAAAGTTTTTCTGAAACTTCTCGATAAAGTTAATGAAGGGAATATAGGATTAATAATTGTTGATGGAATGGCTATGCTTTACAGGCTTGAACTTGGTGATGCAGTTAAATCAAAAAATGAGGATAAAATTAGAGAAGTTAATAGGGAAGTTGCAAGACAAATGAGAATTCTTGCAGAAATTTCTAGAAAACAGAATATTCCGATTTTAATTACAAATCAGGTTTATTCAGAATTTTTATCAGAAGAAGAATGGAAAAAGAAAATTAGGCCAGAGGCAAATATTGTTGGGGGTGATTTGTTTAAATATTGGAGCAAGGCAATAATTGAATTGAAAAATGAAAACGGAAGAAAAAGAGCTATTCTTCTAAAACATAGAAGTATGCCTAAAAAAGAATTGAGTTTTGAAATTAAAGATAAGGGAATATTCAAAAAACGTTGGTTTTGATTAGTTAAAAACTAAATAACTCTGTGGTGGTTCTTAAATAATATAAACTTCTATTTATTACAGTTTTTATGGGAGATATAAGATTTGAAGTTATAAAAAAAATAGCAGAAGTAAATTTTAAGTATAAAAATCTTGATAAAATTTCAGAGTTGAATACAAATTCTCCTCCAAGTGTGTTTGTTGGTTCTAAGCTTAAGTATCCTTTGGTAAATGTTGGAATTTTAAGTCCTCTTGAAAAAGATGATAATGTTTGGGTTTATGATGATCCAAAATACTGGGCAAAGCATAATTTTGGAATAAAAGATGTGTTGGGTTTAAGAAATAATCTTCTTAATTCAAGATTTCGTTCAAAAGTAACAGATTCTCGTTTGGAAAATAATAAATTTGTTCAAATAGCACAAGAACTTGCCCTTTCTTCAAAACCTGTTGATGTAGAAATAGAACTGCAGAAAAAAATTGGTTCTGGATTAAAAAAAGACAGAATTTTGTCGCCACAAGGAATGGCAGCACCATTAAAAAAAGCAAAAATCACAAACAATGTGAAAATAGATAGAAAGCTTGATAGGGTAATTTCTGATGAAATAAAGGCATCAGAAGGAATTGAATATCTCTATAAAAACAAATTTAATGAATCTACATTAAGCAAAATATTGAGCGTGGGGGTTCTTGGATTAAAAAAAGACAAAAAATTAGTTCCTACAAGGTGGAGTATCACTGCAACAGATGATATAATTGGAAAAAAGATTTGTGAAAGGATTAAGGAATATAAATGGATTGAGAATCATGAGTTGTTTTTTGGGGAGTTTTTTGGAAATGTTTATTTGATAATGCTTTTCCCAAATATTTGGAGTTATGAACTTTTTGAGCTTTATCTTCCAGGAAGTTCTTGGAATTCATCAAATGAAATAAAAGCTGCAACAGATTTTGAAGGGTATGGTGGAAGAAAAAATTATGCTTCAGATACAGCAGGTGGTTATTATGCTTCTAGACTTCCTATTTTAGAATATCTTAAAAAAATAAAAAGACAAGCTTCTGTTTTAGCAATAAGGATAGAACTTCCAAGTTATTGGGCAGCTTTAGGTGTTTGGGTTGTTCGGGAAAGTGTGAGAAAGGCATTAGATCACAGAAAACTTGAATTTGCTGAAATAAACGAGATGCTTAATAGCACAAAGAAAATAGGAATGATAAAATTTGGTTTTAATCCTGAAAAAGTTTTCAAAAAAAGTAGGTTGTTAGAAAATTTGAAAACCCAGACAAATTTAGGGAAGTGGTTTTAATTTTTGCTGTTCTCTTCTGCTTCTTTCTTTTTTCGATAAGCTTCAATTCTCTCCCGATTTGTTTCACATTCTGGATTAAAACAAAATTCCCATGGTCGCTTTCCTTTTTTGATTGACATTAGCATGGGAAAACCACACTTTTCACAGATTTTATCTGATCTCTTTATTAGAGAATTTGGTGGAACACTGTAAGTGTTTCTGCAGTTTGGATAAGCATCACATGCGACAAAATATCTTTTTGTTTTTGGAGAATAAGAAATTCCTAAGTTTCCTTTTTTACAAACAGGGCAAATATTGAGCCTATTTTCTTCTTTCTGTTCTTTTCTAAATCTATCATTTGCTTTTGAAATTTCTTTTCCTATTTCTTCCTGTTTTTTCTCAAATTGTTTAGATATCTTAGTTATTGTTTTTTTAGCCTCTTTGATAATTTTTTCTTCCTTTTTCAAGTAATCTTTTTTAGCTTGTAAAATTGCATCCATTTCTTTTCCAAATTTTCTAGTGAGTTTTTCATCAATTATTATTGGAGAATATTTTTCAAGTGTTTCAATTAAAGAAATTCCTAAGGGTGTTACTTTTATGCTTTGTTCTTTAATATAATCTCTTTTATAGAGAGTTTCAAGAATGCTGGAACGAGTTGCTTTAGTTCCTAAACCTCTTTTTTCTAGTTCTGAGATTATGGAGGCAGGAGTGTATCTTTTTGAAGGCTGGGTTTGTTTTTCGTCTATTCTTGAGTTCATGACTTTTACATCTCCTTTAAGATCAGGAATTTCTTCTTCTTTCATTCTTACAGGATAAATCTGGAGCCAGGAACTTTTTTTTATTGAGAAACCTTTTTTAACAAAAAACATACCATTTATATCTAGAATTATTTTCTTATTTTCAATAACAGCATCTTCCATGAAGAGAGAAAGAAATCTTTTAACAATCAAATCATAAATTTTTTCTTCACTTTCTTCTAAAATTTTGAAATCTCCAGTAGGATAAATTGAAGGATGGGCAGGATCAGATTTTTTTCCTTCAATTGGGTCTTTTCTTTTTATGAGTTTTTTTACAGGATATTTTTTTACTAATTTTTTTAGAATTTCTTTATAATTAATTAAAGAAGGAAGTTTTTGACTAGAGGTTCTTGGATATGAAATTAATCCTGAGAGATATAGAGATTGTGCTATTTGTAAGGTTTTTCCGGGATTTATTCCAAAAATTCTATAGGCTTCTGTTTGTAAATTTGTTAAATTGAAAGGAGGATTTGGAGGAAGTTTTTTCTCTTTTTTATCTGTTTCTGCTTTTCCTATTTTTCCAGCGAGTTGTTCAAATTTTTTTAATTCTAGTTTGTCAAAAATATCTTTATTGTGAACTAATTCAAGTTTTGGTTTTCCAATTTCTACAAAAACTCTCCAGTAGGTTTTAGATTTGAAATCAAGAATCTTTCTCTCTTTCTCAACTATGAGATTTAATGTAGGTCCTTGAACTCTTCCTATAGACATTATTTTGAATTTTCCTATAGATCTTAGAGAATTCATTAATGCTCTTGATAAATTTATTCCATAGAACCAATCTAAATAATGTCTTGTTTCTCCTGCAATAGCTTGACCCCAGTTAAAGTGTTTAGATTTAGATTCATAAGACTTGTTAAGTTCTTCTTTTGTAAGGGTTGAGAATTTCATCCTTGATGCATTGGGTTGGCCAGTGAGAAATCTTATAATATTCCAACCTATAACTTCTCCTTCTACATCATAGTCTGTGGCAACTGTTAAACTTTTAGCACCTTTTACAAGCTTTGATAAAACATCATAATATTTTTTACTAAAATCGTTTTTTCTAATATAATAGTTAGGAACCCACATTAAATCAAAAATTGGGATTTTTGACCGTTGTTTTTTTTGAGTTAGTGTAAATAAATGCCCTACAGCACATCCAACAACAATTTTTCCTCCTTTTCTTTCAACTTCATAATAAGGAACCCCTTGAATCTCTTTTTTAGTAGATTTTCCTAAAGCAGAAGCAATTTTTAATGCAGCTTGTGGTTTTTCAGTGATTACTAATTCATAACCATCTTTTTTCAATTTTATTTTTTTTGGTTCGAATTCTTGTTTTTTAATCTTTGTTCTCTTTTTTCTTTTTACAGTTTTTTTCACTTTTTCTACTTTTTCCAAAGATTTTCTATCTGGTTTTTTATATTTTTTTTCAATGGCATATTTCAAATCATCTTTATCAATAGGGAAATAATTTTCAGCTGTTTTTTCTTCTTTTGTCTTTTTCTGTTTTTTTCGCATGTTATATTTTTGATATTGTGCTTTAAAAATAAGATAGTTCTAAAGTTTATCTAATTTTTGGGTTTTTGTAAGAAGAAGTATTTACATTTTTTAAACAGAGAATCTTGACTTTAACAAGAATGATTAAATCTCAAAAATCTTTTCTTTTCTACTAACATTTATCACTTTTGTTTTTTCAATATATTCTTCTATTCCTCCTGCTTCGTGAATGTGTGAATTTATTAAAATATCTGGTTTAAATTGTTTGATAGCTTTACTTATTGCAATTGAACCTGGCCACCCTGAAAATTCTGATTTACTTTTTGAAGGATGCATATGTGTGACCATTATTTTCTTTTTACTGTCTTTTATTTTTGAATGTCCTTTTTTTAGTAATTCAAATATTTCAGAATCTTTTATTTCATGAATACCAAAATCAGCACCACCTGCCCCAAAAATCCCTAAATCTCCTTTTACAAAAGAATATCCATGAATATTATGTGCCCCATATACTTCTGCTAAAAAATCAATTGTTGCAGGGGATTCGTGATTTCCAGGAATTAATAAAACTTTTTTCTTAGCTTTTATAAATGGGCCTATTAAATTTTTAATTGATTGTTCTGCAAAAGTTATATCACCTGCTAAAATAATAAGATCTACATTTTCTTTTTTAGCTTTTTCAGCTAGTTTTTTTACTAGGCCTGTATCTCCATGAATATCTCCTATTGCAAGGATTTTTGTCTTTTTTTCCATTTTATTTTAAACAAAAAAAGATTAATAAATACTCTTAAAGTAATATATCCATAAGTGTTACCATTTTAGAATTAGAAATAGTAAAGGTTTAAAAACACTTCTTTTGTATATATTGTAATGAATATGTTTCAAAACATTTAAAAGTAAACACCTATCCAAATATATACAACAAAATACACATGTTAGATAAAATGAAAGATAACTTTGACATCTTTTTTAGGAGAAAACCAGCTTTAATGTTAGTTTCTCTTAAAAAAAACACAAGAATGAGATACGGTAGTATATTAGCTAAAGAAGTTGATTGTACATATAGCCACGCAGTGAAGATTTTACAGACACTTGAGATATTGAGTTTAGTCAGTTTTGAAAAAAGGGGTAGAATAAAAATTATAAAACTGACCAAGAAAGGAAGAGAAGTTGCAGATGCAATTGAGAACATTCAAAAACTCATAAGATAATTCTGATTACTGCCCCGTAATATTTATTTTTTTTATTGGCTAATCTATTCTTTGTTTTTTAGAAAAATTTATAATATTTTTATTATTCCCTAATTAATGGCTAAGTGGATACAAAAAATCTATATTAAAAAAGGGGTGCTTCATAACCAGCTAGGAATTTCTCAGGACAAAAAGATTCCTATGCAACTTCTTAATAAAATAATTGCTGCAAAACCAGGAGAAGTGATTAAAAATCCAACTAGTATTGGCAAAAGAAGAATAACTGTTACAAGAGTTCTTGAAAAAAGAGCTAATCTTGCTAAGAATCTTAAGAATATTAAAAAATAATATGGCCCTGGAGGGATTTGAACCCCCGACACCTGGATTAAGAGTCCAGTGCTCTAACCAGACTGAGCTACAGAGCCTTGTATTAACAATTTAGAAGAAGTTTAAAAAAATATCTAATTATTTATATTCTCTCCAAGTAAATCCACATTTGGTACATTTAAAGAATCTTGTTTCTGCTTCATCAGTTGCACGGGTTTGTAGGGTCCAGAAGAATGCTTTTTTATTTTTACATTTTTTACATTCCTGTTCTATTATTGGATGAATTTCAGTGTCTTTTTCAGAGATAATGTCAATTTTCTTTTTTTCACCAATTTTTTCAGAAGTTTTTAATTTTTTCATGTTTTTTGTAGAATATTTACATCTAGAACAACAATATCTCTTATTTTTTTGAATAAGAATAGCACCGCATTTTGGACAAAATTCCATCTTAATATTTTAAAATTTACTTGTTATCTTTGTTAAAAATATTTTAAAAATCTTTCTATAAGCATCATCTTTCAATACAAGGGCCTCTTTCTGAAGAAGGCTTTTGCCATTCGTAAAATATGAGCTTTATCCAACCAAGATAAGGGGTTAATTTTAGGGCAGCTTTTCCAATCAGTTGATCTTCTCTTATTTCTTTTTCAAAATTAAATTGTCCTTGATTGTTATCCCCCATAGTAGAAAAAACTCTTTCACCATTACTTTCTTTTATTTCAACTATCCTGTGAATTACAGGATTTTTTTGATTTGCATTAAAAATAATTATGTCTCCTATTTTTAACTTTTCAGAATTTGCCCTAACTATAAGTAAAATATCTCCTTTATTAAATCCGTTTTCCATTCTAAATTTTTGAAAATCTTCTTGATCTACTGCTAATTCAAAATATTTATCTTCCTGTCTTTCCCACCAAGCGTTAGAATCAGAAAATAAATTTCCCTTATGATACATACTGCAAGATTCAACAATTGCTAAAGGTAAAGAAGTTCCTGTTACTAAACTGAAAAGAGGAAAAAAAATGAGTTTTATGAATATAAACAAGAAGACAAAAGCAAATATCCATCCTTTAATACTATTATCTTTCCATAAAAAATACCAGAATTTTTTAAAAAAACTTTTACCTCTTTTTTCTAAAACCATATTTAAATTAAATTTTTGAAAGTTTTTAAAATGTTTCATAAAAAGGAAATCAATGAAAACTAATTATTCTTTTTTTTCAGAATGAATTTTTTCATATGCATTAACTATGGTTATTGTTAGTAAATCTTTTCTTAACCCTTCTAGATTATTATTCTTATATAACCCAGGATCTAATCCTCTTAGAGATTCTTTTACTTTTTTATATTCTATTTTAAAATATTCTACATCAACCCCTGCTCTAGCAGCTTCTTCTATAAGGGCTCTTTCTATATCAGAATTCCATACTACTTCCTTCCTTATTTTATCTTTTTGTTTAATTAATTCTATCAAATCCATATTTTTTTCTAAATCTTATGCTATTTAAGTTTTTATATTCAAATATAGATATACACAAAGCCTCAAGAACCAAAATATTTAAATAGTGTATATTGCGTGTATACACGAGAGGTATATCCTCATCCATCTTTTTCCAAATTTTATGGAAATAGGTACCCTCTTTTCAACCCAGCCGTGTCAATGACACGGCATTATATTCACAAAATGACAGATATATTTGATAACACAATCCTTTGTAAAAACTGTAATGTTAAAATGAACAAGGGAAAACTTGTTAAAAACGGATTTGTTTTAAGAATAGTTGTTTGTCCAAAGTGTAATAGTAAAATTATTCATCCTGCAGATGAGCAGGAATACAATAGATTTATAAATTTAAAGAATAAGGAATTCAGAGTTAAGATGAGACTTGTGGGAAACAGTTATGCTGTCTCAATTCCAAAAGAAATTGTCTCTTTTATTAGAGAGCAAGAAAAGATTATGGATGATATGGTAAGATTATGTTTTGAGGATTTTGGAAGACTCTCATTAAACTTTGATGAGGCAAAGAAATTAAATAAATAAAATGTAAAATGGTAAAAACATATTTAAAAGTAAGAGAAAGATCCTTTCTATTTGGGGGAGAAAAGATTGTTATTGATGGAGAGAATTTTTATCTAAAATATAATGGGGATAAAGATATGGCTTATAAATTGGCTAAAAATATTATCGGAAGACATAGGGAAAGTGGTTTAAAAGATAAATTAAATTTAAGTACAAAATCCTGGTAAAATGGTAACAATTGAAAAATTAGAATCAACCTTATTGAATGAAGAAATGAAAATTAAATTAACTCCAAATGAGAAATTAGATAATTTAATTACTTCTATTTTTTATCTTAAGGAAAGACAAAATAGGATTGTTATAGAAACGAAAAGAATCGGTCCTAATAAATATGAAAATAAAATAATTAAAAATAATGGATTTAATTTTTTAGATAGCCAAAGAAAAGATTTTTTAGAAACTATGGAAATTCTTGGGCAAAAAACATTAGAGAGAATGCCTAATAAAAATACAACTAGGTCTTGTTTTGAAACTTTTTTATATACACTTGATCCTTTTGGAATTAAAAGATTAAATAAATATTTTTTAAAATAAAATGAAAGAAAAAGAAATTCAACTTAAGGTTGTCGAAGCACAACAGGATGATGCCTATAAAGGAGTCGCAAGAATAGATTCTGAAATTATGAGAAATCTTGGTATTAGTAAAGGAAATCGAGAGACAGTAGCAATTGCAGATAGAGCATATCCTGCAGATGTTGGGGAAGGAATTATAAGAATTGATGGAATTCTAAGAAGAAATGCAAAGACAGGTATTGGAGAGGTAGTAAAGGTTTCAAAAGCAGAAATTAAAGAAGCTAAAAAAATAATAATAGCACCTGCCCAAAAAAATATAATGGTTCAGGCAGAACCTGAAAGTTTGAGAAATGGTTTGTTAGGAAGGGCTGTTCTTAAGGGAGATGTTATTGTTCTTGGAGGAACCCAGAGAAGAAAAGATTTACTTTCTGAAGATTTTGGAGAATTTGGAGATCTGTTTGGAGATATGTTAGGAAACATGGGTTTTAATCAATTTAGTGGTGGAGGACTAACACAAATTAAATTTGTAGTTGTAAATACATCTCCTAACCAACCAGTAATAATTCGAGAAAATACTCAAGTTACCTTAAGTCCTAAGGCTGTAGAAATAACAGAAGAAAATATTCCTGAAATAAACTATGAAGATATTGGGGGATTATCAGAAGAGATAAAAAAAATTAGGGAAATGGTAGAAATTCCTATAAAACATCCTGAAATTTTCCATAGGCTTAGTATAAATCCTCCAAAAGGTGTTTTGCTTCATGGACCTCCTGGAACAGGTAAGACTCTTCTTGCAAAAGCTGTAGCAAGTGAAACTGAAGCTAATTTTATACTTTTAAATGGTCCTGAAATTATGTCAAAATTTTATGGTGAGAGTGAAAAGAAAATAAGAGATATCTTTGAAGAGGCAGAGAAAACAGCGCCAACAATAATATTTATTGATGAAATTGATGCAATAGCTCCAAAAAGAGAAGAAGTTACTGGGGAAGTTGAAAGACGTGTTGTTTCACAGTTGTTGACTTTGATGGATGGTCTTAAATCAAGAGGGAGAGTAATTGTTATAGCTGCAACAAATAGAGTTAATTCTATTGATCCTGCTTTGAGAAGACCTGGAAGATTTGATAGAGAAATAGAGATAAATGTTCCGAGTAAAGAAGGTAGACTCTTAATATTAAAAATTCATACAAGAGGAATGCCTCTTTCAAAAGATGTTAAATTAGATGAAATTGCTTCTATAACTCATGGTTTTGTCGGGGCTGATATTGAGTCTCTTGCAAAAGAAGCTGCTATGGGAGTTTTAAGAAAACTTCTTCCAAAAATTAATCTTGATCAAGAAGAACAAGTTCCTCAAGAAATTCTAAAAAAATTAGTAATAAAACGTAATGATTTTATGGATGCCTTGAAAATTGTCCGTCCTTCTGCAATGAGGGAAGTTCTTGTAGAAACTCCGAATATTAAATGGAGTGATGTTGGTGGGCTTGATAAAATTAAGCGAGAACTTAAAGAAGCTGTTGAATGGCCAATGAAATATCCAAAAATGTTCAAAAGAATGGGTATAAGACCTTCTAAAGGAATTCTTCTCTATGGGCCTCCTGGAACAGGTAAGACTCTTCTTGCAAAAGCTGTAGCAAAAGAATCAGAGGCTAATTTTATTCAGGTTAAAGGACCTAGCTTATTGAGTATGTGGGTGGGTAAATCAGAAGAAGGAATGAGAAAGATTTTTGAAAGAGCTAGACAAGTTTCTCCTTGTATTATTTTCTTTGATGAAATTGATGCGCTTGCAGGAAAAAGAGGGGTTGAAACCGGAACAAAAGTTACTGAAAGAGTGTTGAATCAAATGCTCTCAGAGATGGATGGTCTTGAAGATCTTCATGATGTTTTGGTTATAGGTGCAACAAATCGACCAGATATGATTGATCCAGGACTTTTAAGACCAGGAAGATTTGATAAGATTTTGCTAGTGCCATCTCCTGAAGAAGAAGGCAGACTTCAGATTTTGAAAATTCATACAAAAAATATGCCTTTGGATAAAAATGTAAATCTCTCTGATATTGCTAAAAAAACAATAGGATATACAGGAGCAGATATAGAAGCCCTTGCAAGAGAATCTGCTTTGATTGCTCTTAGAGAATCAAAAGAAGCAAAAATTGTTAAAAAGAAACATTTTGAAGGGGCTTTTAAAAAGATAAAACCAAGTGTGAATAAACCAACTCTTGAAGTTTATAAAAAAATGGAAGATAGCTTTTTGAAATCTGCAAAAGCAGCTGTTCCTCTTGAGAGTTCTTACTTTGGGTAATAAAATGGTAAAATTAACAGAAAGATTAGATAAAAAAAGAATTAAGGAATTAGAAGAGACAGGAAGAATAAAAATTCTTTCTTATGGAAATGATAATAGATTTTTTGCCATAGTAGATTCAAAAAATCTTTATAAGCATGTTAATGACTCTGATGGGGATTATGTTCTTCTTAAAGAAAATTATCTTGAAAAATCTATTTAATAATTATTCACTCGTAACAATAACCTCATCTTCTGAAATTAAAATAGTGTGTTCTGCTTGGCTAACTTTACTTCCTTGAACTTCTACAAGTTGAGAAAAATGATGGAGATTTCCGTTGTTTTCTAGTTGTTTAAGACCAAACAAAGCTTTTGTTCCAAATTTTTTAACAAGCCAGCGAGAACAAAAAGGCAAAGTGTTATATTCTTCTTCTATAAATCCAAGAATCTCCCTTGATATAGGATTTCTTATATTTTTCATATCTTTTAATTCATAAATCCCAGAAGGTTTTCCCTCACGAATTTTTCCACTTCCTGTTGTTGCAAAAGGCTCAATAGCATAAAGTCCTTGTTTTAATCTTATATTTTTTCCCTCATTGGTATTAGGAATAGTAATTCCTGCATGAAGCTGGTATTTAGTTATACTATGTCCTGAAAGATTCATTACTGGAGAAAAACCATAAGATTTTATTGTTTTTGAAATAACATATCCTATTTCATTTGTTGAAACATTTTCTTTTACAATTTTCAGAGAATTTTCTAAAGCTTTTTTAGAGGCTTCTATGAGTTTTTTATTTTCTTCATTGTTTTCTAAATCTATTGAGAATGCAGTATCAGCAATCTGTCCATCTATGTGGGCTCCAAAATCAACTTTCAATAATCCAGAAGCTAGAGTTTGATCATCATGTGAAGGAGTGTAATGTGCAGAAATATTATCTATACTTAAAGTTACAGGAAATGCAGATTTTGCCCCTAGTTCTTCTATTTTCTTTTCCATTTTTTCAGCAATTTCTAATAAAGCAACATCTTTTTTTATGATTGATTTGGCATATTTTCTAACTTCAGATGTTATTTTTCCCGCCTTGAGAATTTTTTCTCTATCCATATTTTAAAAGTTATAATGAGCTTTAAATAATCTTGTTTTTATAAATATTTTCTTTAAAATTTTTGCTTAATTTTTAAATTTTTCTCCAATGAAAAAGAAAGGAAACAAGATATCACTTATACAACAAGGGATTATAACAGATATAAATACAATTAAAAAAGCACTTATAAAATAAATAAGATTAAAACCTGAACTAAATGCTAAAAGATAAAACAAACTTGCAAAGACAGATAAAAAAACATGTATGAAATGAGGTATCTTGGTTATTTTGGTAAATATCCCAATCAAACTTCCGATTATTGCTGCAGCTAAAATAAGAAGAGGTTTTTCAATTAATAATAAATGGAAAGAGGGTCTTAAATTGAATATGTTCCCTCCAAGCCAAGGGAAGATTATATCACTGAGACTTCCGATGATTATTGCTCCGGTTATTCCAATTAATAATGCAGGAATTATTTTAGGTTTGTATTTATAAAAAATTCCTGTAGTTACTATTGATGAAACAATTATGTGTAGCGGATGAAAAACCCCAAATAAATTTTCTGAAATTTGTTTTTGAAGCAGATATTGAAAAAGAAAAACCAATATTATTGCAATTATTGTTGCAAATGCAGTAAAAGGAAGATGATTTTTTAATTCATGAATTATTTCCTTTGTTTCCATTAAAAATCTCGTAATGTCATTTGCTTATTTCCTTTTATAATTTCTTTTATTTCTATGCCAAATATGTTGAATATGGCTTCAACTGCAGGAAGAATCTGTCTTTCTAAGTAATATTCAATATTATATTCTCCTTTTTCCTCAGAAAGTTTTATTTTATCACGAACTAATTTTTTCTTTTCTTTGGTTTCTGCAACATAATATTTAATTAGTTTTCCATCACCTATAGGAATTCCTTTTTCTTTCATCTTTCTCGCAGCTACAACATGTGGTGAAATTGCTTTGTATTCTGAAAGTGGTTTTTTAAGCATAGTTCTTATTATTAATTCATCTTTGTTGATTTTTCTCTGTTTTATTTTTATTATTATATCTTTTACATATTCCAATGCTTTTTTTTCATTTCCTTCTTTAAGAATAAGATTTATTATTTTATTTTGAACTTCTCTTGCTAAAGAACACCAATCTCTTCTAACTGTTTCAAATCCGCGAATCTTTAATTTTCCTTTTTCACTTATCAAGGCGTATTTTTTCTTTGCACCAATTGTTCCTGTTCTTTTTGTTACCCATAATCCCCTTTTGTAAAAATCCTCTAATTCTAGTTCCATTATTCCTGGGAGTTCTGAATTTAATTTTTTAAGGAATTCTTTAGCCTGAACTTTTGTTTTATTCCCTAGGCAAAAACAAATACTGTCTGTATCTGCGTAGATAACATTATATCCTGCTGATTTTGTTTTTTTAATTATTTCCTTGTTTAACTCTCTTACAAATGCTAGAATTGAATGAGAACTTTCTACTGAAAAATATCTTGCACCAAAAAAAGCTATATAACCGTGAACTGATGCAGATAAAAGTTTGAAAGCATTACTTCTTGCCTTGGTAATTGGATTTGGATTTTTTTTGTATTCTTTTTTAAATTTCCTTCTTTCTTCAAATATCTCATTTGCAATAGTTGCTATAAATCCTTGTTTTTTAGAGAAATAAAATTTTGTTTTTTTCCCATTGAATTCTATTTCAGGAGATTCATAAGAATTTTTTTGTTTCTTTTTTAAAAGAGTTGCTTTAGATATGTTGAATGAAACTATAATGCTAGTATGCATAGAAGTAAAATCAAATATTACAATATCTTTGTATAAACCAGGTATAGGTTCATAAACAAATGCTCCTTCTGAAGGAGTTCTTGTTCTTCTTTTAGAGATTTCTTCATGCAGGGGACGTTTTTCAGGAATTTCATTGAATTTTTCTAGTCTGTGTAAAATATATGATTCTACTTGTTTTGAAAGACCATATCTAGAAACATCAAATATTGGTTCTTGAATGGTTCTAGTGAATTCTAGAAGATCAGGCCAAAATTTTCCAAATAATCTAAATGTTAAATCTGAATCATGTAGATTATAATCAAAATATTTTTCCCATTGATGTTCTTTTATTTTTGAAGAGTGTTTAAATTTAAAATCTTTTTTTGAATCTTCAAGAAATTCTTTTGAAACTTCATTTAATGAGAGGGTTTCAGATTGCATATATTGGGAATAAGCTGTTTGAATAAATCTTAATAGATCAATATGGGTTATTCCTGAGATTTTACTAGTTTTCATCCTTCCTCTTGAAAATTTTGGTTGGCTTTCATCTAATCCCAAAGTTAGAGGAATTTTGAATTTGTCCGCTCTTGCCCTAAGATAAGGTAAATCAAATCCATCTGAAAAATAACCAACAAGAAAATCAGGAGATATTTTTTTTACATATTCTACAAATTTTTCTAAAAGCTCTTTTTCATTTTCTACAAATTCAACATAACTTGGTTTAGAAGTTGTTTTTTTCCATGTTAAAACTTTTTTTAAATTATCTGAAACCAAGGAAATCATGAGTATTTCCCCTTCTCCTATCTTAAATTCATCACATTCTATATCATATGCTAAAACTTTTGGAGAGAAATCTTTTTTTTCTATTTCCTTGAATTCTTTAAGTTTCAAACATAAATCAACATCTAACCCTGAATCAATTCCCCCAAATTCCTGAGAATTATTTAACATCTCTCCTTCAACATCATACCAATTCAAAGGAATTAATTTTTTTTCAATAATATAATGAGTTATAAATCCCAAATCATAACCTCTTCTTTTTTCTATTTCAGGAAAGCCCATCTTATCTGCGATATCATGTAAATCTTTATAATTTGTAGCAAAAACTTTCAAGGCCCTTACTTTTTTGTTTAGAAAGTTTTTGTTTTGTAATTCAATTTTTTCAACTTTAGTCTGTCTTCCTTTTATATCTAATTTTATTTTAGAAATTTTTTTAATTAATCCATTAATCTTTTTTTCACTTAAACCTTCTTTTAAAATAGCCCATAAAAAAACAGGACACGAATCTATTATACAAACTCTTTTTCCTTTACTATTTCTTCCAATTATTTTAGTATAGTTTTTCCCTTCAAAATCAAAATAATCATAATCTATTGGTATAAAATCTGTTTTTATCATTGAGTTTAAAAGAAGATGAGTTATTTAAAGTTTCAGAATTCTGTTAAAAATAGATAATTAAACAGGATTCAAAACCCCTATTTTGTTGTTACTTCTTTCGAGTTTCTACAAGGGAAAAGATTTAAAAATTAAAAATTCTAATATTTATCATGAAAAATATAGAAAAAAATATTCTTAATTCATTTAAACTTGCTAAAAGTGATATAATAAAAATTCAGGATAAATATCTTGATTTAAAAAAAATTCAAGCTAATATTCTTGATAGATTATTTAAATTAGAAACAAGTAAGACTAAAATACAAAGACCAATAAAAATTGTTCAGGAAATTAAAAAGCCTGTTATTCATACTAAGCGTAAGATTTATGTTGCTTCAAAAGAAGGGAAAAAATTTCACCTTCATAATTGCCCTTATGCACAAAACATAAGGCCTAAAATGTTGGTTAAGTTTAAGACAAAAACCACTGCCTTAAATAATGGTTATGAACCTTGTAAATGTATACATAGGATATAATCAAAGATTCTTTTCTTCATAAATTATTTATATTCTAATTACATATATTTTTCATGGGATTAAACATTCGGGATATTATTCCAAGAAAAGAAATAGAATTTTCTGATTTAAAGGGAAAAATAGTTTGTGTAGATGCATATAATATGCTTTATCAATTCCTTTCAACTATAAGACAACCAGATGGAACTCCTTTGATGGATAATAAGAAAAGAATTACAAGTCATTTGTCAGGAATTTTTTATAGAAATATAAATCTTTTATCAGAAGGAGTAAAACTTATTTATGTTTTTGATGGAGAAGCTCCTGCACTTAAAGTAGGAACCCATAATAAAAGAAAAGAAAGCAGGGAAATTGCTAAGAAAAGATATGAAGAAGCAAGACAAAAAGAAGATATGGGTTCTATGAAAAGATATGGTAGTCAACTTATAAGATTAAATAATAAAATGATTGAAGAGAGTAAAGAGCTTTTAGAAGCTATGGGAGTTTTTACAATTCAGGCTCCTAGTGAGGGCGAGGCAGAAGCATCTTATTTAAATAAAATTAAGAGCGATATTTATGGAACTGTGAGTCAAGATTATGATTGTTTACTTTTTGGGGCACCTATGCTTATTAGGAATCTTGCATCTGCAAGAAAAAGAAGAACTTTTTCAGGATGGATAGAAATAAAACCAGAATTAATTGAATTACAAGGAGTTTTAAATATCCTTGAAATAAATTTAGATCAGTTAATTTGTCTTGGAATTTTAGTTGGAACAGATTATAATCCAAAAGGTATTCCCGGAATAGGGCAAAAAAGAGCACTTGATATTGTTAAGAAATATAGGCAACCTGTTTTGATTTTTAAAGATGTTGAAGAGCAGATAATGAGTCTTCCTAAAGAAGATAGATTTGATTGGAAAGAAATATTTGAACTTTTTCACAAACCAGATGTAAAAAATTTTGAAATTGAATTTAAAAAAATAGATGAAGAAAAGATAAAAGAGATACTTGTTAAAGAACATGATTTCTCTGAAGAAAGGGTTGAAAAACAGCTTGGAAAATTAAGAGAGCTAAAAGAGAAAAAGAAACAGAAAGGATTGGGTGAGTGGATTTGAAAAAAGAAAGATTTAAATAATCAACATAATTATGTTATTTATGGTAAGTATAACTTTATCTATTCCTGAAGAAACAAGAAAAATAATGAAAGAATTTCCAGAGATTAATTGGACTCATTTAGTTAGAAGTTCAATAGAAGAGAAAGCAAAAAAACTTATTCTTAGAAAAGAATTATTAAAAAGGTTTGAAAAAGAGAAAGAGTTTATTGATTGGAGTGTTGATGTGGTAAGAAAAGGAAGACATTCGAAATGATTTTAGTGGTTGATACAAATATTTTATTTAGTTTTTTTTGGAAAAATTCTTTTATTAAGAAGATTTTGACTTTTCCAAAGGAAAAATTTATTTCTCCTGAAATTGCTTTTATAGAATTAAAAAAATATTCATCTTTGATAATTAATAAAACTAAACTTTCTAAAAAAGAATTTGCTTTAGAATTTAAGAAACTTAAATCAATAATAAAAATCCCCCTTAAAAAAAATTATAAGGATTTTGTGAAAGAAGCAGAGGAAATTTCTCCAGATATAAATGATATAGGTTTTTTAGCTCTTTGTTTAAAATTAAATCTTCCTCTTTGGAGCAATGATAAGAAATTAAAAGAACAAGATAAAGTTATGGTTTTGAATACTAAAGATGTTCTTGAGATATTTTTGGATTAGGAAACAAAAGGGTTTAGATGAATGGGTTTAATCAACCAAATCTTTTTTTAGCAGCTTTACGCCCAAATCTACGTGCATATCTTTCAACAGAATCTTTTTTTACAAATCTTGCTTTTGTTGGTTTAGATCCACCTCTTCTCATTCCTTGGGTATATTGGAATTCTCCTCTTGGAGATCTTACTCTTGGTTGGAATCTTTTTGTAGGCTCTCTTCGTGGTCTAGGCTCTCTTGGTTGTCTTGGCCCTCTTCTCCTTTTCCATAACCAAAGTCCTATTAATAATAAGATTATACCAATTACTAGAACAAGTCCTTCTTCGTAAAAGATATCTGTAAA
>JAFCCD010000008.1 GCA_017610405.1 Nanobdellota archaeon
CAAAAGTCATTGAACAGGCATTGGACCAGAAATATTTGGGTCAGGCTTTTTCCGTGAAATATCTATTATAAATCCTGCAAAACCCAAAGCAAGACCAACAGCAACACCTAAACCCACTCCTTTAAACAATATGTCCAGAGACCCCTTAAAATAGGTAATAAATGAATCTACAGGGTCTAATCCATAATTAGTACTAATAGAAAAATCTAGAATAGAAAGAAGGAACAAGCCAACAAAGAATCCAAAAATCCCAAGGAGGGATGTAAACGGAAAATTTTTGATTATGTTTGGCATTTAAATCACCTTAATTGTAAATGGCCCCGGAGGGAGGAGGGATGTAAACGGAAAATTTTTGATTATGTTTGGCATTTAAATCACCTTAATTGTAAATGGCCCCGGAGGGGTTATAACTAAAAGTTATTTATTAGTAATATACTCATTTTAATTTAAGTAAAACCTTTATAATCTCTCCACCTAATACGAGTAAAACCCGAGAGTTATGGAACTTTAAGCCCATTTTTAAGGGAATCGTATTAAAATTAGAGACACTACTCGCTAGGTGCAGAAATATTTTTATTTCTTCTTTTTTGACTTTGCAAGTTTGATTAATTTCTTTACTTTTGAACTCTTATCTTTTTTGCTTGAAGATCTATAATTTTTTTTAACTTGTTTCTTTTTAATCTTCTTTTTTATTTGTTTTTTCTTCACCATTTTTATTAAAGGGCTCGGTGAGGAAGTGCCACAAACAATGACCGAATTAATCCTAATCTATCAGTTTGTTTTAATGGTTATCTCCCTCGCACTGTAAAGAAGCTTAAAGAGCACAGATAGAGGCTGAACAGTTACATCCTTTTCAAGGACAACCGATACACATATACCATATTTTATATATTTAAATCTTTACTAAAACTAATTAGTAACTACTCAAAAAATTATTAATTTCTAAAAATTCAACATAAGAATAAACATTCACAGACCTTCGACTTTCTTCCCTTTTCTCTTGACCTTTATTCAAAAAGCCATTTTTAGTTAATTTATCAAGTAATCGTGCAAGTTGTCTGTCTCCAACAGAAGTTATGTTCTTTTCTAAATCTGAAACAGAATATATTCCATCTCCCAACTTCTTAAAAGAAGAAATTAATTTTTTTTCTCTTGAATAATTTTTATAACTTTTGGATTTGTCTCAATTCTTTCTTTAATCATTTCTAGTAGAGGAGCATACTGAACAAATTCTTTTATTTTTTCCTCAATCTTAACAAGTTTATCTTTGTCCTCAGACAAAATCACATCTTCATCTCTAATCTCATCAGACAATCCCAGAAATTCACTATGATATAAAATCATTTCCTGCCTGTTCCAGCCCATTCTATACATCAAATTCCTGTCTTTTTGATACCTTCTTAACCAATAACAACTAGAATTATGCCGAATAGCATAAAGAGAAAACTTGTTACTCTTTTACTAAAAGTATTATGGCCCCGGAGGGATTTGAACCCCCGACACCTGGATTAAAAGTCCAGTGCTCTGACCAGGCTGAGCTACGAAGCCATAAATAAATTACCCCAAATTAGTTTATAAAATTATTCACCAACAAATTGCTCTTTAAGTTCTCCTTTTTTAAAAGAATAAAGTTAGGTATAGATAAAATCTTGAATTTCTTCGCAAGTTCTTGATTATCATCTATATTCACTTTTCCGAATTTTATTTCCCCTTTGAATTTTATCTTAAGCTTTTCTATTACAGGACCTATTATCATACAAGGTATACATCATTATTAAAGAATAAAAATTATTTACAAAAGTTTCTTAAATTGCAGGTTTCTGGAAAATGTATGGAAAAGATAATGGCAAAAACAAAACTTCCAAGATTCAAAGGAAAACCTTTAATTGAAATTCCAGAATTTAATCCGCAAGTAGGTTTTCTTGAAGGAGACTTTGGAAAAGCTTTTCTTGAAGAATATAATGGGAGAGTAAGTGCTGATTATAATGATAATTCTAATCTGAATGTTCTTAGATATGATAATAATGTTGTAAAAGGCTCAAATCCTTTTGCAGTTGTTCTTGCTAATCAAATTCTTAGAAAGGAGGGGCTTAGAGTTGCTAACCAAGCAGACCTTGAAAAAATTCTTAGAATAAATGCTTTAGATTTGTATGGCTTTTATGAGGACACTGCCTTGGTTTTAAGAACAGAAACAAATCCAAATAAATATCTGGCTAAAAATTTAGCAAAACAGGTAAAATCAAAATTTATATTTTCAGCTCTTAGGAAAAAAGTAGGAAAAACACCAATAGTTATCCCATTAAACGGGCTTGGATTGGTCAGTGATTCAAATTCACCTTATGGTTTGACATTTAAGTTAACAGATGAGTCAGAATTAATTTATGCACCTATTCTTGATGGAAAAGATGAAAGAAATAAGAGATTTTCAGAAACAGATGAGTATGGATTGCCTGAAAAATTAGGGGAAGGAAACAGAACTCTTTATACAATAGATTCAGGTCTTTCGGGGTTGTACTTGGATGGGGACGGCGTGTACTCTGGCCTTGACCGTCTTGCGAGCTCGTACTCTGGTGGCAAGGTGGTTATTGTAAGTGGTAAAGGCACTTCGCAAAAAAATAAGTAAATATTTATTCCCTACTTAGCATTTCTTTCTTAACAGCTGTATGAAGTTCTTTGTTATATTTCCTTCTTTCAGTTAAAGAACTACAGTAGTTCCCTTCTGTGCAAAATCCAACCTGGCATTTTGGAAACTTGCCAAAAGTTCTCTTTTCTTCCAAGCAGTTACTTTTCTTTCTGGTTCACATGTATTACATAATCTTAAGGGAAGTTCTAAATCAACAAGATTAATTAAATCATAATTTTCCAATGTTCTCAATCTTATATTTTTTGGAACAATATAAAGTGCATCTCTTAATTCTATTCCCTCTTTACGCATTTTCTGAAAAAGGCCAAGCTGTTTTGAAGTATAGTAAATATAAGGAGCTAATAATTCTGGATGTTTTTTAAGCCTGTCATCCATTATTATTGATTTTTCTGCTATTTCAATAAAAGAATAAGTCGGAAAAATAGATGAAGAAAAATTGTTTAAAGTGGTTTTGTAAAAATGCTCTATTTCAGGCCTTAAAATATCAATCTCTGCTGCACTTCTTATAGCAGCAGAATATACAGATTCAACATTTTGCCGTAATGTTGCATGTCTTTTTTGTTCAGACCAAACCCGCCATGATAAACTATCTAAAACTTTTACTCTTACAGATTCACTATTTTCAGCTACAAAAGCCCTCATCTTAAGCATATAATTCATTGCAGCATCTAAAAGTTCTTTAGAGTCTTCTATTTTCATGTTCTCTTCTGAAAGTTTCTTTAATCTTTCTAATTCATGAAGAGCACTTGGAGTAAGATCATTAGATGAATTAAAAATTACAGGATTTAGAGGCATACCTCTTTCCAAAGCTCCTTTTAATGCTTCATTCATTAAGTTAGGGTCTCTGAAAACAGTATAATGAAGATATGTATCTCTTGGAACCCTTATTCTTTGTTCATACATTGTATTTAATCCAACTTCTTTTGTGATATCTGAAAATTTATCTACTAAATTATGAATTTCTCTTGGAACAAAATTTCCATTTGGATTATTTTTATCCTGTTTAACTTCAAATGCAATAGTAGCAAGAGTATCAAGAGGAAGAACAAAAAATGCATCTGCAGGATTATTATAAGGAATTAATTTATTGAAAGTTTCTACCCCTCCAAGTTTTTTAAATTTTTCTTTAAATTCTCCAGCAAGATTAAAGACCCCTCTAGAAAGTTCTAAATATTCTTTAAGCAATTCAGGTTTAGATATAAGTGCTTTTGGAATCACTATTTCTTCAGTAGTTGTTTCTCTTCTTCTACTACTTGTAATCAGAGAACGAGAAGATACAAGTCCGGTAAGACCTGAATCAATCATTTTAGTTCCATGGATTCCAAGAACAACTCCTGATAATCCTCCAAGAGAATGTCCTCTTCCAATCCCTGAGGCTGTTTTATTGAAGACAATATCTTTAAGTGGCTTTCCAGAATTTTGTATATTTTCTAACATTTCTTTTTCTAATTCAGCAAAATCCATTCCTTTAGAAACTAATGATTGAGCATGAGAAATAATTTCATCTCCTCCGAGGAAAGATCTTTCCCCCATATACTTTTTCAATCCAGAATTTTGAATTTCTATATTAGGCCAAAAACCAAGAATATTGATTTTTAAATCATCATCAGTCATAAAATTTTGTCCTTGATATTTAAAAACCATGGTTTAATCAGTAAAAATTGTTTTATAAAAATAATTGTAGTTAGTTATAACCTTTTATCCACAACTTCCATCATTCCATCCACAATTGGCACAAACAGGATGACTGCATCCTGAAATAAAGGTATATTCTGTAGAATTACACTCTCCACATACAAATCTTCTACCAAGCTTTCCATGATTTCCTGTTGTTACAAGTTTATCAAATCCAACTCTAACTTGGGAAATAATGGATTCATATTCTACAGAATTTTCTTCAACTTTTCTTAATTTAGATTTTTCTACAAGATTTATTAATCTTCCTAATTCATCATTTTTAATAATACCATTTCTCAATAAATAATCTTCAAGAACAACACCAACTGCATGTTCTTTTGATTTTATTTTTCCTGGTCCTAATCCCTCTTCTTCATTTGATGATGCAGATTGTAATCTTTCCACAATTTCAGCATAATTAGGATTTGGTCCTCTAAATATTTCTGTTCTATCCATTCCTGCTTGTTGAAAACTAACACTATTTGCATCTCCTAAAGGAGCTCTTTCTTGAAAAATTTCTGCAGGAATAAAAAATGCCTTTTTTGTTTTATCATTAATATATAAATCACTAGTAAGAATAACATGTAAACTATCCTTATTTCTTCCTCTTTTAACTTTATATTTAATTGATTGCGCTTTTTTATTTAATATTTTATGAATTTTCACGTTATTTTGAATTAATTCGATTTTTTCTTCTAGTCCACTATAAACTCCTTTTTTACTTTTATCTCTAAAAATAGTAATTCCCACACAATTTTCATCAAAAGCCATTTGATAGATTTTCTTTACATCTTCTATAGTGCCATTTTCAGAAATATTAACTGTTTTCGAAACAGCGTTATCTATTCCAGATTGAAATGCTGCTTGCATCTTAACATGCCATTCAGGAGGAACATCATGTGCTGTTTTATATATTTTTCTCAAATTTTCAGGAATAGATTCAAAAGTTTGAACACTCCCTTTTTCTTCAACTTTTCTTAATATTTTTTCAAGTTCATTTTCATCATTAATAATTTCTTTTAATTTTTCTTTAAATGATGATACTGTATAAATTAATTCTTTTCCATCCATACATGTTTTCTTAAATGCTATTTTAAAAAAAGGCTCAATTCCCCCATTGGCATCACAAATCATTCCAGTAGTTCCGTTAGGAGCAATAGTTGTTATTGTAGCATTTCTAACCTTTTTATCCTCTTTTTCCCAGACACTTCCTTTCCAAAAAGGAAAAGTTCCTCTTTCTTTTGCAAGTTCCTCTGATTTTTTTCTTCCGATTTTTGTAGTATATTTTGAGATGTCTTTTGCAAGTTCAATTGCCTTTTCACTATCATAAGCTATTTTTAATTGAACTAACATTTCAGCCCACCCCATTAAACCAAGTCCAATTTTTCTATTACCATGGACTATCCCATAAATTTTCTGAAAAGGAAATTTACTCATATCTATTGTATTATCTAAAAAATGAACCCCCTTTTTCGCTCGTCTTTCAATTTCAGAATAATCAACTTTTTTATCTTTTACACAACTTGCTAAATTTATTGCTCCAAGATTACAAGCTTCAAAAGGTAAAAGTGGTTGTTCGCCACAAGGGTTTGTTGTCTCGATTTTTCCAATATTAGGAGTTTTATTATTTCTCTCTAATTTATCTAAGAAGATAATTCCAGGACAACCTTCTGCCCATGCATTTTTTGCTATATAATCAAACAATATTTTTGCGCTGATTAAAACATCACCATCATCATCAATTTTCCCAATTTCTTTATTATCATAAACACATATAACTTTCTTTCCATTTTCAGAAATTATTAGTGAGGGATTTAATTCAGTAAAAAGTTTTTTATATTCAGAACTATCTTTCCTCAAAAGATTCTCATCTTTCCAAATTCTTTTTTCCAAAGGAATAGTTTTTTCATTCTTAGGATTTATTAATCTAAAATAACCATCACTTTTTATTAAATCCATGAATTTATCATCTACACCAACAGAGAGATTAAAATTTTGTAATGTATGGTTCGTTGCTTTTTCTAAAATAAATTCCATAATATCTGGATGATTATAGTTTAATATCCCCATATTTGCTCCTCTCCTAAATCCTCCTTGATTAACTGCATCAGTCATACTATCATATGTTTTCATAAAAGAAATAGGGCCACTTGAACTTCCAAAAGTTGTTGAGATTTTATCAGAACGAGGCCTTAAATGTGAAAAATTAAAACCTGTTCCACCCCCAGTTTTATGAACCATTGACATATATCTTAAAATATCTATAATACCATTTCCTTGTTTTTCAGGATCTTCTCCAATATCATCAGTAGCCATATAATCTTCAATAGGTAAAACAAAACAAGCAGAAAGTTGTTGCAAAACCCGACCAGCATTACACAATGTTGGGGTATTTGGCATAAATTCTTGATGAATTAAAGATTCTAAAAATCCTTCTGCAATAGGTTTAATATCTTTTTCAGGATTATATTTTAAATCAGCTTCTGCAATATTCACTGCAACTCTCGCAAATAAATCTAAAACATTTTCATTAATCTCTCTTTGATTATCTTTTTCAAGATACCGTGTTTCCAAGGTTAATCTTGAATTAGGTGAAAAATAAACATAGTTATTTTTTTCATTATCATATATTTTATACCCTAATTTATTATCAAGATCATAATCAGATACTTCATATCTTTTCTTAATTATATTTTCAAGATCTCTTCTTTGTTTTTCAGTCTGCCCAATAAATGCTCTAGATTTTTCTAATTTTGTTACCATATAAATTTTTCAACTCCTTTTTTATCTATACTAAAAATCTTAATCTTTTTCAATTATAAATATTTATGTTTGCTAGAATATAATAACAAGAAATTTTGTTAAAAAATGGGTACGGAGGGAATTTAACCCCCTTCTCTCCGGCTGGAGCGGAGTATAATAAACAGTATACTACGTACCCGTGGTTTTAAAAGAAATATGCGATTTTTAAAATTATCCACTTCTTTTTATTTCTTCAATTTCTTGCATTGAAATAGAGGCACCTTTAGATTTCACAGCATAAAGAAGAGCACCCAATAAATTTGCATTTTTCATTTTTACAACCTTTTTTTTATATGCAATGTAAATAAGCTCAGGAGACCTAATCACCTTAAAATCATTAAAAGATTTTAAATTTCCTTTAACTGTTATTTTTACATGAAGTTTTTTCTCAAGAAGCTTTTTTAGATTTTCAGGTTTTTCAATAAGCACCCTAGTAGTTCTTTCATCAATTGCAATTACGTTTTTTATTTTTTTCTCATTTAATATTCTTCCAAGAACAAGGCATGAAGCTTCTCCTTTATCCACAATATGTATCTCTTTTCCTCTACCATTAAAAATAGAATTTGCTATATTTAGAATCTCTTCTGTTTTTTTTGATATTTCAGAATCCTTGATTCCTAAAGAAGAAGGAAGCTCTAAAATACCTTCATCTAGAAGCTGTTTTAATTTTATAGCTTCAAGTTCAAATCTTTTTATTGTCATTGGCTTGTCAATAATTTCATTTTTTACCTGTTGTGTTATCAAAAACTTTCCAGAAAAAATACCCTTAAGATTTCTAATTATATCTGTAATTCCATTCATTGAAAAGCTTATCAAAACACCTGAATCAAAAATTATTGCTTTGTTATTCATGAGAACATCTCTTCTATAAGTTTAATTCTTGATTTAACATTTATTGTTGTGCTTTCTGGAATTTCCGTTGTTTTCTTTTCTCCTGAATAACTTGCAAGTTCAAAAAGAGTCACTCCTAAAAGCTTAGCAGTTTTTTCCATGGAAATTCCATGCTCATAAATTCTTGAAGCTTTGTTTATCTTTGCTTTTCTGAAAACTTCCTGGATATTGACCTTAAGTTTTCCAGAAAGAGTATCTATCAATTTTATTATATTTTTAATTTTTTCTCTAAAAGCATCATCATTTTTTTCCTTTAAATCTTCTATAGTCTTATCAATAAAACCTATATAACTATTATAGAATTTATTCCATCCTGAAAGCTGTTTGTAATCCCCTCTTTCAATAATTTTGCTTAAAGAATAAAGAACAACAGCTATAAGAATATTATCAGGGTCATGAGTTAACGAAGCGGTATTTGTCGTTTGATCACTTAAACTTTTAATTTTTACAGAGTCTCCTTTTAAAACAGCCTCTTTTGTTTCCTGAAAAATCCTCAAAATATTTTCTCTCTCTTCCATATAAAAAAGAAAGAAGATTAGTTAATAAATGTTAAGTTTTTATATCCTTTTTATTTGTATAAATTATGAAAAAAGTTGTTCTTGATACCAATTTTATTCTTACTTGTGCAAAACAAAAAATAGATTTTTTTGATGAAATTAAACTTAAAGGAATGGATATATTGATACCAGAAGAAGTTTTTGGAGAAATTAAAAAAATAAGGGATTTTGGAAAAAAACTTCATTTCCGGGAAAATGCTAAACTTGCCTTAAAGATACTTGAAAAGGGAGAATTCAAAAAAATTAAGCTTGAAACAATGGATGTGGACAGCGGATTAGTGAACTTTGCAACAAAGAACAGGGACGTTATCATAGCAACCCTTGATAGAGAATTAAAGAAAAAGATAAAAAAACCAAAGCTTGTTATAAGAGGAAAAAAAAAGCTTGAGATTATTTAATAAATATCTTCCATCAGAAACTTTTTAAACCAATTTTACTATTTTTTAGGAATGTTCTATCTATCAGAAATCCAAGATCATGTAAGAGTTGAGCCAAAACTGTTCGGTCTTCCTACTCTAGAGGCTGTAGAACAGCAATTAAAAGAAATCTACACTGATTATTACGAAAAAGAAATTGGAAAAATTATTGTTGTATTAGATGTTTTAGAAGTCGGTGATGGGATTATAATTCCTGGGGATGGGGCTGCTTATTATAATACCCGGTTTAAGTTACTTGTTTGGAAACCTGAAATGCATGAACTTGTTTATGGAATAGTATCTGAAATAACAAATTTTGGAGCATTCATTAATGTTGGAGCTTTAAAGGGAATGATTCATATCAGTCAAACCATGGAAGATTATGTGAGCTTTAGTAAGACAAATACTTTAGTTGGAAAAGCTACAAAAAGAATTTTAAAAGAAGGAGATTTATGTCTTGCAAGAATAGTAGCCATAAGTCATAAAGGAAACGAACCTAAAATAGGATTAACAATGAGGCAACCAGATCTTGGAAAACTTGAATGGATTAAAGAAAACCAGATTAAAAAAGAAAGGGAAATGAAAAAAGCAATAAGAGGAGAAAAATCTGCAAAAGGAATTAATCAAAAAAGAGGAAAAAAGAAATGATAGATAATATTGGAAATGGGTTTTTCATACTTATCGGGGTCATAAGTTTATGGGAAATAATTTGGAAAGGTTTTGCTCTTTGGCATTCAGCGAGAGATAAACATAAGACATGGTTTATTTTAATTCTTATATTAAATACTGCAGGTATTCTACCAATAATTTATTTATTAACTCATAAAAAAAATAAAAATAAGAAATAATGAAACAAAAAGCATGCAAAGTTTGTAACCTCATTCATGAAGAGGAAAAATGTCCTAAATGTGGATCAAAGGAATCAACTGAATCTTTTAAAGGAAGAATTGTTGTTTTTAATCCAGAAAAATCAGAAATAACAAAAAAACTTAATATAAAAGAAAAAGGTAATTTTGCAATTAAGACACGATGAATAAACTTAAAATAATTGAAGAAAAAGAAAATCTTTTGTTTAACAGAAAAGAAATTAAAGGAATTACAGAATCAGAAATAACTCCAAGTCGAGCTGAAACTTTGGAAGTCTTGTCTAAAAAATTTAAAGTTCCTATAGAAAATATAAAAATTAAGAAAATTGTAGGAAAATTCGGTTCAAAAACATTTAATGTTGAAGCCAACATTTATTCTTCAGAACAAGATAAAGAGGACATAGAATTAAAAAAGAAAAAGGAAAAAAATCTTGAGAAAAAATCTCTAGAAGAAAAGCAACCTGAAGAAAAACCAACAGAATCTCGACCAGAACCAGAAACACCTAAACAACAAGTTACAGAACAATCAGAACCTGCTCAAGAAACTCAACCAGAAAATCCTGGGCCTCAAGAAGAAAAAAAAGAATAATAAAAAATGCCAAAAAAAGTAATTAAAAAGGGAAAAAAACCACATAAGAACAAACCAACTAGTAAAAAATATACAAAATATAAAATTGAAGGTGATAAACTTATAAAAGAAAGATCATGCCCAAGATGTGGTCCTGGAATTTTCTTAATGAATTCTCAAGGAAGATATTACTGTGGAAAATGTCATTATTCTGAATTTCAGAGTAAAGAAAAAGAAGAAAAGAAAGAATAATTTTTAATATGATTGGGCAAGAAATTAATCTTAATAAGCCCACAATTTATGTATTTTAATAATTTAATTAATAAATTATAACCCTAGGATAGATTTTTTAGGCAACAAATAGCAACCCAAAACCTCTATCCTGGGAAAAAAGAGGTGATAAGTATTGGAAGTTATGCTAGTATATAAATCTTTCGCTCTTGTTACTCTTGAAAAATGACATTCTATAATTATAATAAAGTAGTAATTAGACAAGCAAAATATCTAAAATTTAGGTACTACAATATGTATCTAAAGAATAGTTTTAGGCACTACTTAGGGAATATTTTTATCAACATCAAATTTATAAAAACCTAAATCTTCAAATTTTGATGAAAGAGGGTGAGGGTAATCATAAACAAGAGCAGATTCATGATATTTTATTTAACAGAGAAATAGGATGGCAAGAAATTATTCATGATTTGATTAATACAGAGCAATTAGATCCATGGGATATAAATATTATAATTCTTACTGATAGATTTCTTGAAAGAATAAGTGGTGTTGAAGAAGCAGATTTTTTTATTTCAGGAAAAGTTCTACTAGCTGCATCCCTCTTATTAAGAATTAAATCTGAAATTCTATTAAATAAATATATTAAGAGTATAGATGAAATCTTATTCGGAAAAAAAGAAGAAAAGAAAGATGTTTTTGAAAAAATTGAATTTGATGAACCAATTCCAGAATTAATATTAAAAAGTCCTGTCCCAAGACCTAAAAGAATAACTCTCCAAGAGCTTATGGATTCTCTAGACAAAGCAATCACGACGGAAAACAGGAGAATTAACAAAGAAGTAATAAACAAAAGAGCTATGATAGAAACTTCTTTTTCTCTACCAAAAAGTAAATTTAGCATAAAAGATAAAATAAAGGATATTTATGGAAATCTTAGAACATATTTTCAAGAGGACACAAAAAGAAAGAAAATCTCTTTTACAAAATTTGTAGGAACAAATAAGGAAGAGAGAGTTATTTCTTTTTTTCCACTACTTTACCTTGATCATCAAAAAAAAGTATGGCTTGAACAAGAAAGACCTTTTGGCGAGTTTCATATTTGGCTTAAAGAAACTTACTTCGAATACAATCCCGATCCTTTTGCAGATTTAAAAGGAGATATAGAACAAAAAATAGAAGAACTTGATTCAGAGAAAAAACAAAGACTTCAAGAAATCAATAAAGATTTCGAAAATCCTTTAGGTGATTTATTTGATTAACCTATAGTCGGATATAACCTTTCTATCACAGATGAACCTGCACCGAACATCTTTAAAAACTAAAACCGATTTTACCTTCTATGAAAACAGCTGTTCTTTTTTCAGGAGGAAAAGATTCGTGTATGGCTGCTTATATGGCAAAAAAACTAGGGCATGAACTAGCTTGTTTAATAACTATTAATTCTAAAAATCCAGATAGTTACATGTTTCACACATGCTCAATAAAAAAAACAAAACATCAGGCAGAAGTAATGAATCTTCCACTAATTACCATAAAAACAGAGGGGGAAAAAGAAAAAGAACTTTTGGATTTAGAAATAGCAATAAAAAAGGCTAAAAAAGAATATAAAATCAAAGGAATTATCAGTGGTGCACTAGCCTCTAATTACCAAAAATCCAGAATTGAAGAGATATGTAAAAGATTTAAATTAATTTCTCTAACCCCACTTTGGCAAAAAAATGGGTTTGAATATCTAAATGATTTAATAAAAAATAAATTTCAGGTTATTGTAACAGGGGTTGCTGCATATCCTTTAAGTGCTTCTTGGCTTGGACGTGAAATTGACGAAAAATTTATTGAAGACATTAGCAATTTGCATGAAAAATACAAGGTACATCCTGCAGGAGAAGGTGGTGAATTCGAGACTTTTGTACTTGATTGTCCTCTTTTTGAAAGACCCCTTAAAGTCACTGAAGCAAATTTCACAGGAGAAAAGAATTCATGGAAAATGGAACTTGAATTAAAATGATGAAACCTCTTAAAAAAATATCTTTAATGGCATTATTAATACCTTTTTTAGTTTCTCCGATTAAAGACACAAAAGAAATTTTTTATGAGCAAATAAATCCAAAAAAAGTCCAGAAACTTAGACTAAAAACTAGTGATTATGAAAGATATTATAAAGATATTTCTCCACTTATAGATTATATTGAAGAGAAAGGATTTCAAATAAATAATTTATTACGGAATCCAAGATTTGAAATATATAAAGAAAGAAAAAATCTATTTAGTCCTCCTAAAAGAGGGGAACGCCCATCTCTTGAAGAATATAAAAAAAGATTAGGATATGAAGATAAAAAAGATAAAATTTCTGATTTTATTGACAAAAATATAGAACAATTAAAATCAGCAGAAGAAATTTATGGTATTTCTAGATATATTATTTCAGCTATAATTGGAATTGAATCTGATTTTGGGAATAATCTAGGAAGTTTTAATCCTTTTAATACCTATTTTTCAATGTATGCATATAACTACAAAAAAGATTTTGCAAAGAACCAACTTGAAGAGTTATTAATTTTCTGTGAAAAGAAAGATATTGATGTTTTTAATTTAAAATCAAGTCATGCTGGAGCTATGACTCCTGCCCAATTCATTCCTTCATCATTAAACAGCTTATTCATAGGGGAGGATTTATATGACATGGATAATAGTATTTTATCAGTTGCAAATTATCTTTCGCATTCTAAAAAAATAACAAAAAATCTTGAAAAAGTTATTTTTAGTTATAATCGAAATAGTCTTTATGTAAGAACTGTCTTGGATCTAGCAAAAGATGCAGAAGAAAATTTTAGCAGAGAGTGAATTCTATCTTTCCTTCCTTTTTCTCTAATACTTCTTTTTGGGATAGAATGTTTTTGGAGAGCATAGAAATGTTTAAATATCCTCTATATTTTTTCCAAATATGGGAAAATTAGAAAAAGATGTCCAAAGAAACTCTGCAAAACCAGTGGTTGTTAAAGAGAGGGAATCTCTTCAATATGAAGGTGAAAGGGATTTAGATCTAAAAAAATATCTGGATAGCAATCCAAAATACCACAACTGGAGTAGAGTTTGTGATGTTGGGCATTAAATAAGAAATGAAACAAAATTCAGAAGAGAAATTCCAAAATATCATTCTTAAAAGGTATTCTGATAAAAGATTTGTTAAAGAATATTCTAAAAATGTGCTAAGCGGGTTAAAAGATTATGAAAAAAAGATAGTTGATAAATTTTTAAAAAAGCGTAAAAAGATTCTTGCTATAGGATGTGGTTGTGGAAGAGAAGTTTTTGCTCTTTCCAAAAAAGGTTATGATGTATTTGGAATTGACATAAGCAAAGAAATGATAAAAAAAGCAAAAGAGATTTCTGAAAAGAGCAATATAAAAGCAAAATTAAAGGCAGGAGATGTATCTAAAATGGATTTTGGAAAAGAGGAATACGATGCGGTAATCCTATTCAACTGCATCATAAATCAAATTCCTTCACATAAAAAAAGAAAAAAGGTTATTAAAAATATCCATAAATCGCTAAAAAAAAGAGGACTAATCATAATAGTATCAAATAATTTTTATTATCCAGGAAAAAATCTTTCATACTATTTTGAGCATCTTAAAGATTTGATAAAAAAGGTCGTTGGAAAAAGAAAAGAATCAGTTTATGACAAGATTTATGAGGCTGAAGGAAAACAGGTTTATGTTAATTTACCTACTCCAAAAATGTTGAAAAGATTATTGCAGAACTTTGAGATCTTGTATTTCTCTTCTAATGAAAAAATAAAGGGTGATAAATTAAATAAATCTCCCTTTTTTGATGAACTTCTTATTCTTGTAGGGAAAAAGAATTAAGATGTATTTTTATGCTCCTCCTTTTTCAATCATAAAAAAGGAAAATGATAATTTCTTAATAAATGACGTTCTCGGAGGAGGGTTCGAATTCAACAAAAATCATTTAGTGAATGTTTTGGAAATTGTCGGTAAGGAAGAGAACAGCTTAAACGAAAGTCAGAAAAAATCTGCAGAAGATTTCTTGAACATAAGATTTTTGGAAAAAACAAGATATAAGAGACATGACTATTTCGATTATAGTAAAGTAAAAGAAAGAATTTCGAGAAACGAAGGAGATTACAATGATCTTATGAATATTGGTTCTGTTACCTTTGCTTTGATAAAGCAATGCCCATATAATTGCAGTGAATGTTATGCAAAAGAGAAGGTAAGAAAAAATAAAATCTCTTTTTTCAGGGAAGAAGATGTATACAAAGCTATAGAGCAGATTTCCAAGCTTGGAGCAAATAATATTTCTATTAGTGGAGGAGAACCCACTGCTTCTAGAAGAAGCTTAGAAAAAACACTAAAAATAGCAGAAATTGCAGAATCTTTTGGAATTCCTCAGCGGCTCATTACTACAGGGTATGGATTAAAAAGATATTCTGAAGAGTTGTTCTCTTCATCTATTAAGCATTACCAAATTTCATTAGATGGATTAAAAGAATATAATGATAAATATAAAGATTACCTTGGAGCAACAAAAAGAAGCTTAGAAGCAATTGAGGAATGTAAAAAACAAGGGAAAGATTATTCTATCAACACAGTAATTACTAAGAATAACCTCAAACAACTCGACAAATTTGTAAATTTTTTAGAGAAAAGCGGTGTAAATAATTTAAGAATTACAAAAGTAATCTCAAGCAACCCCAAAATCTCACTTAATATCGCAGAATCAAGAAAATTAAAAGAAAAGATCGAAGAATTAAAGAGAAAATCAACATTGAAAATAAGTGGATCGTTTGATAATCAATACATACAGAGGAAGAATATCGATTGTGTGGCAGGAAAATTATATGTTCATATAGATTGTTTTGGTGGGGTTTTTCCTTGTGCATTTATGCAAGACATTCCTTTAGGAAACATCTATAAAGAAAATTTTTTAGATTTATGGAGTCTCAATAACCCTCCTCTAAAAAAATTTGAAAGAGGTATTATTCCTAACCCTTCTTGTATAGAGTGTAAGGATAGATATTTTTGTTTTGGAAATTGTCGGAAAGAATATGAAATAAAATGGAATGTGTAAGAAATAATTTGGAAGCATATCTTCTTAATGAAGAAGAGAAAAAAGGCCTACCTGGTATAATTAGTAGAATCTCTCATAAAATAAGAAAGTACCAAAATTCTGAAAAAATTTCTCGCTTAAATAAAGAGATATTTATTGAGGAAAATTTTTGTTATAAGAAAACAGAAAAGAACTTCTTTAAGAACATGGAGAATAGAGAAGGAGATTGCCTAGACTTTTCTTTATTGTATCATTTTATATTACAAAAAACAGGGACTTTAAACAATATGGTATCTGCTAAAGGGCATACAATGGTCAAATTTCCTTTTTCAGAAAATTTATTAGAGACCACAAGAGGAATACTAAAAAATCCAAAAGAATGCATAAAAGAAAGAGGCATATCTCCTTCAAGTGTGGATAAGAAAATTTATTTATGTGAGTTGAATGACGAAGATGTTTTTGCCATCTACTTAAATAAAAAGAGCAAAATATTGATTGAACAAGGAAAATATTTTGGTGCATTAGGATATATAAATAGGGCCCTTAATTTTTCGAAAAAAATTCCAGAAGTTTTCTATAATAAAGGGTATTTATTGAATAAAAAAGGAAGATTCCAAGAAGCAATAGATTGTTTTAACAGTGCTCTTGATTTAGATCCTTTGTTCTACGAAGCAATGAATAATATAGGGATTTCATACATCAAAATAGGAGAAAGAAAAGAAGCAAAAAAACATTTTAAAAAAGTACTTTCAAAAGCAAAAAATCCAGAGAAAGAAAAAGCAAAAACAAACCTAAAAATCTTAAGAGACGAATCCTGAAATCGATTCTGGCCTAATCGATCTCTTCCTCAATCAATTTCTTTTTGCTTTTTCCCAACAAACTATTATATCCTCCGAGTTTTCCATCGCTTTTAATGACCTTATAACAAGGAATGCTTTTATCTTTATTCGACTTCAAGATTTGTCCGACAGCTCTTGGAGAAGTTCCGAACTTTTCAGCAAGAAACTTATATGTCATTTTTTCTCCTTTTGGTAATCTTTTCAGATAAGAAAATATTTTTTGATTTAATCTCATTATGCTCCTAAAGTAGATTTTTCCTTTTGTTAATTATATTTTCAATTCTTTCGTGCGGCCGCTCGCCATGTCCTTAACTCTAAACTTTCTTGCCGCGATTTCTTTCTTACCAACAAAGATGGCTTTTGAAAAACCATAAGAGTTTGCATATTCAAGAGCTTTTGAAGGTTTTCCATAGTAAATGCCTGTAACATTCCCTTTTTTTCGAAGTTTTTGCGCAATCTCAATTGCTTTCTTATCTTGATTTAATGATATAATTAAAAAATCATTTACAGGTATTTTTATCTTTGCTGCCTTTGTTAATCTAGCTAATCCAATAGACCACCCTGTTGCTTGAATATTATTAATCATATAAGTTCCCCCACCACAAATTGATTCTTTTTCTCCTTTTGCTTTAAATTCAAACACACTTCCAACATAATAACTAAGTCCCCTAGCAAGAGAGGGTTGAAAAATAACATCAACTCCAAAATCTTTACAATATTTTTTCAATTCTTTTATCTCACTATAAGCAGAATATTTTTCAAAATATTTTTCTGGCTTATTTAATATCTTTACTATTTTCTCTGCTTTAAATTCCTTCAAATTAGTTTTAACTTCTTTTTCACTTAACTTATCAAGCTTATCTAACTCTCTTATCACTTGTTCTCTATCTCCTTCTTTTATTTTTTCTTTTTCTAAAATTTCATTCAAAAGTTTACGATTATTAATTATTATTGTTAATTTTATACCTAATTCTTTACTAAAAATATCATATCCTAAGGCAAGAATTTCTGCTTCATCTTTAATAATCGACCCAACAACATCAACATCACATTGTATAAATTGCCTAAATCTATTTGCTGCAACAGGTTCATCACGAAAAACAGGTCCTAATTGATATCTTTTGTATGGGAGTTTTTTACCTTTAGCAATTCTTTTTAAGGGGAATGTTAATTCATATCTTAAAGCAAGTTTCCTCTTACCCCTATCTTGTAATTTAAAAATATTAGAAACAGCCTCGTCATTAGGATTCTCTCCCCTTACAAATTCCCCATATTCAATTATAGGGGTTTCAGCAGGCTCAAAACTATAAAGCTCAAATTGTTTTTGCATAATATCAACTATCTTTGCTCTTTTTCTTGCATCTTCTCCAAGATAATCATTAAATCCTTTTACTGTATCTGTTTTCATTT
>JAFCCD010000009.1 GCA_017610405.1 Nanobdellota archaeon
GAACTTGTTTTGCATACTTATGTATTTTTGGCATATTAATTTTTGGAAGTTTTAATTTATAAAACTTTGGTTTGTTACCTTTTTATGAAAGTAACAGATTATTTCATTTTTGACCTAAAATTTTATTGAATTCTTCTGAAAGTCTTCCTGTAAAACTTTCAATAGTTTCTCCTTCTTGTTTTTCTGTTGAGAGCGTACTCATTAGTTGAAGGATATGTTGGTTAAAATTCGAAGGGTTCTGGTCTTTGTAGTTTTTTATTATTTCTTCCTCTACATTTTCAGTTTCTTTTATTTCAAATTCAAGTTCTGTTTCTTTTGTTTTTAATTCGTGCGTATTTCTTAGTAAAAAATAAGCGTTTTTTCTTTTTACAATTTCTTCTATCTGAGAAAATTTTATGTCTGAGCTTTTTCCTGTTTCAAGAACTCCTTTTATCCTAATAAGAACTATTTTGTCTTCAAGGTCTCTTTTTTCAAGTTCAGAAATTATTTTTTCTGTTGCGAGAAGGGCATTGTTTATCTCTACATCAAAAGAAACAACTTCTTTTATTTTCACCTCAATTTTTCTTAATTGATTCTTTTGGTCTGCTTCTGTATCAACAATACAAAATCTCCCATATTTTAGATCTTCTAGTTCTTGGAAATTATTGGGAAATACTGGTCCAGGATAAATAAAATTCTCGTATTGAAAATCTATATGAAGATGCCCTAGAGCATAATAATCTGCAGAAGGTAATTTTGAAATCTCTAAAGATTCTATTGGTAAACTTCCTTTAGCCTTATCAATTGTTGTATGAAGCATAAGTATTTTAAACATTCCTGGAGCTTCATTAAATTCAGCTTTTCTTAAATCATTTATTTCAAGACTAGAGGTTTTTCCAGGATATCCATAAATTGCAACCCCTTTGTAAATTGTTGGATTTAAAATTATTTTTCCTTGTTTCTCCTCATAATCTGCTACGTTTTTGCAAAATCCTGCCTTTTCAAGAACATCTAAAAAAGTTTTTCCAGAAACAGAAGAATCATGAGAACCTGCAATAAGAAAACACGGAATTTTGGCATCTTTAAGTTTTTTAAATTCTGCAAAAGTTTCCTTGAGAACATCTATGGGAGGGAATGCAGAATCAAATAAATCCCCTGCAATTAATAAAAAATCTATTTTTTCTTCTATACCTGCCTCTATAACTTTTTTAAAGGATAGAAGATTCAGGTCTTGAAGAGGTTGTTGTTTCCAACCTCCTAAATGAACATCAGCAGTATGTATAAATTTCACCATTTTAATATCAAATTAGTTTAATAAATTTAGAAATATGTGGGAAGTATATAAAATTGATTGTGATTTAGTTCAATTAATTAAAAAAGATTCTCTAAAAAAGCTGCTAATTGGTCTCTAAATAAGAAAACAGCAATTAAAATTCCTAACAAAAGAATCAGGAAAAAAACAAGCACCATCATTAATGTTTTTCCTCCACTCTTTGGTTTTTCTCCATATGCAGATACTCTTTGAGTTACTATTGGAATTGGTTGCTGGATTGGTTGTTGATCTGGTTGTTGATCTGGTTGTTGAAATTGTGTTTGTAGTGGTTTAGTGGTTTGCTGAATTTGCTGGGCTGGTTGTTGTATTGGTTGTTGGATTGGTTGTTGAAATTGTGTTTGTGGTAATTTAGGAGCTTGTAAAACCTGGGCAGCTTCTTCAATATCTTTTTTTGAATAACCTGCGCCAAAAAAACTCATCATTGCATTTTGCAGCTTTTCACCTTTTGCAACAGCATATTTTAATCCCTCAACTATTTCATTTTTTACCATATTCCATTAATGAAGAACTAATTTAAAAATTTATAGAACTTAAAATTTCAAAACTTTTCCATTTGAGGAAAGATGAGAAGTATCTCCAAATTTATATCCCATTTCATTTGCAAGCTCTATCAAAGGAGTTTCTTGCTGGAGAGAACCGTGTGCAGGAATAATGTGTTTTGGTTTTAATAAACGAATTAAATCTCTCATATCTTCTCTACTTCCATGACCATGAACATGAACATTTGTTTGTAATCTAACACCGATTCTTCTAAGTTTTGAATCAAGTTTATCTCTTAAAGCCACATTTATAGGAGCAGGGATAATAGAAGATGCAAAAATAACATGATCTCCTTCTTTAAATTTAAAAGGCAAGCTCCCTTTTACAAGCCTATCCATTACAGAATTTTCTTCTGCTTGATGTCCTGTACAAACAATGAAATATTTTCCTCTATCTTTCTCAAGTTTTCTTAAAAAAGCTTCTCTTTGTTTTGCATATTTAATTAATTGAACTTTATTTTTATGTGGCCAAGATCCAACTTTCTCTGCTGCTTCTACATATTTACTCAAACTTCTTCCTAAGAAAACTATCTCTCTTCTGGTTTTTTTTGCAAGATTTACAATATAAATTAATCTTTCAATATGTGAAGAAAAAGTTGTTAAAAAAAATGCAGAATTTTTCCCCCTCATTTTTGAAATTGCCTCTTCAATCATATGCTGGGCAATTCTTTCTCCTCCTGGCTTTGTTTCTGTTTTTGAATAAAGAGCGTCCATAACAAGAGCTTTTACTCCTTTTTTTCCTAATTCTTTCATTTTCTTGTAATTAGGTGGATTTCCAAGAGTAGGATAATTATCAAACTTTAAATCTAAAGCATAGAAAAAAATCCCTTCTTTAGTATGTAAAACAGGAAAAATACACTGAAGAGTTGAATGTGTTGTATGAACAAAATCAACTTTATATTTTCCTGATTTTCCGTTGATAAAAAATGTAGAATCTGATTTGATTACTTTCATAGGATTTGGTATCTTCATATGTTCATCTTCTAAAATCATTTCTAGTAGTTTCATTGTAAAGGGAGTTGCATAAATTGTTGCCTTGGGGTATCTTGTTGCTATATAAGGCAAACCACCAACATGATCAAGATGTGCGTGACTCACAAAAATAGCTCTTACTTTATCTCTCCAACCCATCTTATCTAAGACCAAATCATTAGGGATTGCCCTAAATTTTCTTAATTTTTTTTCTGAATATTGTCCCTGACCTGGCTTTTTTCCTTTTTTTGATCTATCAGCATATTCCAAAAGATTTTCTTCTTGAAGTTCAACTATTCCTGGAATATCTAATCCCCCATCAAAAATAAAAACATCTTCTTCTACTTTTACAGCAGTCATATTTTTTCCTACTTCTTCAAATCCCCCTACTGTACAAATTTCCATTTTTTGTTAATTCCTCTTTTATAAGACTATTTCGCAAAACAAGTTTAAAAAGTCTTGTTCTTTATTTTTTATATGAAGCCATTAAAACCAAGCATGCGGGAAAAAAAAAGATATCTTTTAGTTGAAGGAAAAATTAATGATATTGAAAAAGCTATTTTAGAGGGTATTGGTGTTTTAGGAATGTCAAAAACTAGTTTGGGTTGGATAAAATCTGATAAAAAAAGTGTAATTATTTCTGTAAATAGGGAATCTGTAGATTCTGTAAGAGCATCTTTTGCCATATGGCCTAAAGAAATTAAGGTCAAAAATGTAAGTGGGACATTGAAAGGATTGAAAAAGAAATAGGGAATTTTTGCAAAGCCAGGCTAAGCGAAAACCTTTTAAAGAATAAATATTTCTGAAATTCAAGTGAGGAAAATAAAAGGAACCAGAGAATTAAAGAAGTTTCAATTTGATTATAAATTCTCTCAAAATATAGAAAAATGAATATGCCTATGGATATGCAGCATCAAGCAATGGGTTATGACAGGACTGCAACTATGTTCTCTCCTGAAGGAACCATACTTCAAGTAGAATATGCAGAAAAAGCTGTAAGACTTGGAAGTGCAAGCATTGGAATGGTGTGTTCAGATGGAGTTTTTATTTTAGCTGACAAAAGAATAAAAGACAAACTTGTGATAGAACTGTCAACAAATAAAATCTATGAAATTGATTCCCATATAATCTCAAGTATTGCAGGAGTTGTTTCTGATGCAAGAATTCTTATTGAAAAAGCCCAGGTTTTATCACAACAACATAGAATCACATATGATTCCCCAATAGAACCTGAATTAGTGATAAAAGAAATATCAAATATAAAACAACAGTTTACCCAATATGGGGGGGCAAGACCATTTGGAGCTTCTCTTATGGTAGCAGGAATTCGGGATAAGAAACCAGAACTTTACACCAGTACAATCACAGGAAATTATTTTTCTTATTATGCAAACGCTATAGGAGAAAATGATGAAAAAATTAAAGAAAAACTTCGTGAAAAATATAAACAAGAATTAAATCTTAAAAAAGGAGGAAAAATTGCTCTAGAAATATTTAAGGAAATTTACGGGAAAAATTTTGATGTCGACAGGTTTGAACTTGTTTATATAAAAAATGAAGAAGGAAACCTTAAAAGATTAATTAAAGATGAGTTAGAAGAGTTTATTAAATAAAATGACAAATACAACTGCAAGAATAAAAAAATTTGGAAAGAACTTTGAAATTATCGTTGATCTTGATAAAGCATTAAAATTCAAAAAAGGAGATTCTTCAGAAACTAATTTTTTGGAAACAGATACCATCTTTACTGATTCAAAAAAAGGTTTTAAGTCTAAAGATAAAGATTTGGAAGATTCTTTTGGAACAATAGATGTTAATGTTATTGCACAAAAAATAGTAAAAGAAGGAGAAATTCTTGTAACTCAAGAACACCGAGATAGAGAAAAAGATGAAAAAATAAAGCAAGTTATTGATTTCTTATCAAAATATACTTCAGATCCCACAACAGGGAACCCCCATACTATAACAAGAATAGAAAATGCACTTAAAGAAGCTAATATTACTATAAAGAATATGCCTATAGAAAATCAAATAAAAGATATAATTGCTAGTTTAAGTCAAATAATTCCCATAAAAATGGAAAATAAAAGATTAAAAATAACTGTTCCAGCAACATATACCGGACCATCATATAATATTTTAAAACCACATGTACAAAAAGAAACATGGTTAAATAATGGAGACTTACAAGTTATAGCAGAAATTCCTTTAGGTCTACAGTCTTCTTTTTATGATAAATTAAACTCTATAACTCATGGTTCTGCAATTACAGAGGAAATTAAAGAAAATGACTAAAAATAAAATAGAAAGAAAAATAGTAATTCCTGGAGAAATTATTGCAAAAGGAGAAGATTACCTTCCTGGAGAAGGAACAGAAAAAAGAGGAGATGAAATTATAACAACAAGATATGGTTTGGCTGAAGAATCAAATAGGCTTATGAAAGTGATTGCATTATCAGGAATTTATCAACCAAGAAGAGGAAATGTAGTAATAGGCAGGGTTGAAAACGTAACATTTTATGGTTGGAATATAGATTTAGATTCTCCTGAATATGCATTTCTTCCACTTCAAGAAGTTCCAACTTATGTAAATAAAGATAGATTAAATGATATTTTTGAAATTGGAGATGTTATTATAGCAAAAATTATTGGTGTAACAAACAGAGGTATTGATTTAACTATAAAATCTAGAGGGCTTGGAAAAATAGATGAAGGAATAATCATAAAAATAAATTCGAATAAGGTTCCAAGAATTATAGGAAAAGAAGGAAGCATGATAAATCTTATGAAAAACGAATCTGGATGTCATATTACTGTTGGACAAAATGGGTTAATCTGGATACAAGGAGATAAAATAGAGGATGAATTGCTTGTAAAGAAAGCAATAATGTTTGTTAATGAAAAGTCTTTTACATCTGGATTAACAAAGGAAATGAAAGAATGGTTTAACAAGGAGAAACAAAAATGAGTGCTGTAAAAGAATTTAAAAGACCTGATGGAAGAAAGCCTGACGAAATAAGACCTATGGAAGCAAAAGTGGGAATTGTACCAAATGCAGATGGGAGTGCTATGTTTTCATTTGGAGATACTATTGCAATTGCCGCTGTTTATGGACCAAAAAAAATGCATCCCCAGCATCAACAAAACCCTGAAAAAGGAACCTTAAGATGTACTTACAACATGTTAAGTTTTTCTGTTACAGAAAGAATTAGGCCAGGACCAAATAGAAGAAGCACAGAAATTGGTAAGATAACAGAGTGGTCACTTGACCCTGTTGTTATGATTAAAAAATATCCTAATATGGTAATAGATGTTCATATTCATGTTTTGCAGGCAAATGCATCAACAAGATGTGCTGGAATTAATGCTGCTGCTCTTGCTCTTGCACATGCTGGAATTCCAATGAATGATATAGTTTCTAGTATTTCTATAGGAAAACTTGATAAACAACTTGTTGTTGATCTAGACAAAGATGAAGAAGATTGGGAAGAAGGAGAAGGTGCAACAGATATTCCAATTACAATGACACCTAATGGAGATATAACACATATTCAACTTGATGGAAAAATTAATTCAAAAGTATTGAAAGAGGTTATTGAATTAGCAAGAATAAAAACAAAAGAAGTATATGAAGTTCAAAAGAAAGCATTAAAAGATTCTATTAAGGAGATAAAATAATGAAAACAACAAACTTAACAGGAGAAAGGATAAAACAATATTTAGACGAAGGAAAAAGATTTGATGGAAGAAAGCCTGATGAATTTAGGAAAATATCTGTAGAGACATCTGTTTCAAAAAAGGCAGAAGGTTCTGCAAGAGTGAAAATTGGTAAAACAGAGGTTCTTGTAGGAATTAAGATGGATGTTTCAGAGCCTTATCCTGATTCTCCTAATGAAGGAAAATTAATGGTCACTTCAGAACTTCTTCCACTAAGTTCACCAAGATTTGAAAGTGGACCTCCTAGGTTTCCTGCGATTGAACTTGGAAGATTAATAGATCGAGGCATAAGAGAAAGCAAATTTATTGAATTTGATAAATTGTGTATAAAAAAAAGAGAAAAAGTTTGGGGTGTTTTTATAGACATATATTCTATAAATGACGACGGGAATCTTATAGATGCTGCAGGAATAGGCGCACTAGCTGCATTAAAACAGGTAAAATTACCAAAATATGATGAAAAAAATGAAAAAGTTCTTCACGGAGAATGGACTAACAAAAAATTGCCTCTATCTAAAGATATTCCAATAATTACAACCCTATATAAAATAGGAAAAAACATAATTGTTGATCCTACTCTTGAAGAAGAAGATGTTAGTGAAGTAAAAATTACAATAGGTGGAACAGTAGAAGGGGCAATCTTTTCTATGCAAAAAGGAAATTCAAAAAAAATAAGTATAAAAGATTTCCATAAAGTCTTAGATCTCGCAGATAAAATTAGAAAGAAATTTTTCACAAGTATAGAAAAATTTCTGAAATAATTTAAAACTTAAAATGTCTATAGAAAAATTTGGTAAATATGAGGCTGCTAGGATTCTTGGAGCAAGAGCCCTACAAATTGCGATGAATGCTCCTTTATTAATCAAATTAAAAAAGGAAGATTTAGAAAAAGTAAAATATGACGCACTTAAGATAGCTGAAATTGAATTTAAATCAGGGGTTTTACCTATTTCTATAAAAAGACCTTTTCCAAAAAAAAAGGACGAAGAATTAAAGAGGATTAAAGAAAAAATAAGTAATAAAAAGATTGAAGGGATAGAATCAGGGGAAGAAGAGGAAATTGCAAAAGAAGGAGAGATTATGAAACTTGTAAATCCTGAGGAAGAGATGGAAGAAGAAGAAAACGAGAAAGGATTAGAAGAATAATCTTAAATTTTCATCATTAACTTTATATAGTAAAAACACTTTTTTCTTTAATGGTAGTGATAAAAAAATTATTTGCAAAATCTATCTTAAATTCACGGAAAGAGAAAACAATATTTATTTCTATTTATACAAATGCAGGGAAATTTTCTGCTAGTTCTCCTACAGGAAAATCTACAGGGAAATATGAAGCAAATCCTTACAGAAAAAGCCTTGAAGAAGATATAGAATCTTTAATAAAATTTAGTGACTATTTTTCTGATGAAATTATAGAATCTTTTTCTGATCTTAGAAGAATAGAAGATATAGTTGATAGACATATAGGAGCAAATAGCCTTTTTGCACTTGAATCTGCTATTTTAAAGGCCCTAGCAAAAGAGAAGAAAAAACAGATTTGGCAATTAATTGATTTAGGAATTGCAAAAAAGAAGAAAAAATTTCCAAGGCTTGTAGGAAACTGCATCGGTGGAGGAAAACATTCAGAAGGAAAAAAATCTGATTTTCAAGAATTTTTGTTAATACCAAAAACAAATTCTGTCAAAAACGCATTTGAAATAAATAAAAAGGCAAAAAAAGAAGTGTCTTATTCTTTAAAAGATAAAGATAAGAAATTTGAAAACAAAAAAAATTCTGAAGATGCATGGGAAACTTCTCTAAATGAAAAAGAGATTCTTGACATTTTAAAAAATTTAAAAATTCCACTTGGCATTGATATTGCTGCATCTGGCTTTTATACAAGAAAGAAATATCTCTATGAAAATCCTGTTCTTCAGAGAACAAAAGATGAGCAATTCTCTTATATTTCAAATATTATAAGAAATTTTAGACTTCTTTATATTGAAGATCCTTTTGATGAAGGGGATTTTGAAAGTTTTGCAAAACTTCTGAAAAAATTTCCTGGCACTTTGATTGTGGGGGATGATTTAATAGTTACGAATTATAAAAGACTTGAAAAGGCTATTGAAATGAAGAGCATCAATGCCTTGATAGTAAAACCTAATCAAATAGGTTCTCTACTTGAAGTTGCAAAAGTTTGTGAACTTGCAAAAAAGAAAAATATAAAGATTATATTTTCACATCGAAGCGGGGAAACAGAAGAAGATATTATTGCTGACTTGGCTTTTGGCTTTCAAGCTAATTTTTTCAAGGCAGGAATCACAGGAAAAGAAAGAGAATGCAAAATCAAGAGGCTGATTGAGATTCAGGGGAAGTTGAAATAAAAAAATAGAAGTCGAAACTCTTAAAAACTAATTCTGCTGATAATTCTTATGCCAAAGAAAGAAGAAAACTCAGAAACACTTAAAGAGATTGTTAAAGATATTGAAAAAAGTGGAGTGTCTGAAAAAATAGCTAAAAAAGAAGAAAAGCTTGATGAAAAAGCTCAAAAGAAAACCCAAGTAAAATCAGAAAAAAAAGAACTTGAGAAGAAGAAAAAATCACTTCTTGAAAAAGTAAAGAAACTTAGGGGAAAGTTTGATGAGCCAAAAACAGAAGAACTCAAAGAAAAAGTCAAGATAAAGAAGAAAGCAGACATGCTTGTTCCTCTTGAAGAATATATTAAAACAGGAATTTATCTTGGAACAAGGGTGGTTACACCAAATATGAAGCCTTTTGTTTATAGAAGGAGAGCTGATGGTCTTGCAATCTTTAATACAGATTTAATTGATGAAAAAATGAAAGAAGGAATAAAATATCTAGCTGAATTTGCTCCTGAAGATACTATCCTCATTTGTAAAAGAGAAGCTGGATGGGAAGCTGCAAAAAAATTCGGTGAAATTACAGGAATAAAAATTTTCACTAGGAAATATCCTGCAGGAATTCTTACAAACAAACAACTTCCAGATTTTTTTGAAAATGAATTAACAATAATAACAGATTCTTGGGTTGATAGAAATGCTTTGAATGATACGCTAAGAGTTAATAAAAAAGTCTTGATGATTTGTGATACTAATAATTTTTCAAAAGGATCAGACCAGATTGTTTTAGGTAATAATAAAAGTTCGAAAAGTCTTGGTCTTATTTTTTATCTCTTAGCAAAAGGTTATTGTGAAGCAAGAAAAATCAAGGTAGATATACCTGATTTAGAAGAATGGACAGGAGAATCTGAAGGAAGAATAGTAAAAAAGAGGTTTTAGTTAAACCTTAAACCACAACCAACTTTTTTTTGGTTTGTTTCCATAAGAAGTTTTTATAAGGACAAAATTTCCTTTAAGTTTTTTTCCATGTAAAATAAATTCTATTTTGTCTTTTGTCTTTTCTTTTAATTCATAATTTCCTTTATCCCATATTTCAACTTTTCCTGCACCATAATTTCCTTCAGGAATTGTTCCTTTAAATTTAGCATATTCCAAAGGATGATCTTCTACTTGTATTGCTAATCTTTTTACATTTTTAACTTTCGGTGGCTCTTTTGGAACAGCCCAAGATTTCAAAACATTATTCATTTCAAGGCGAAGGTCATAATGATTATTTCTTGCCCTATGAAAATGTATTACAAATATCTTCTTTTTAGATTTTAATTCTTTTATTTTACCAATTGGTTCTTTGTTTTTTATAAAATCTCGTTTTTTAAGATAAGTTTTTAGACTCATTTTTTATTTTTATGATAATGTAATCTTGCTTTTAATCTTTTTCTTTCTTTTGCTTCTTCAGATTCATTATCTGTCCATTTATATTCATAACATTTTACAGGAGACTTCCCTATATATTTAAGAAATTTACTAGTATCTGATTTTTTTATGGCTAATTCATACCCTTTACCTATTTTAAAAATACGAATTATTATATTCAGCTCCTTTTCAATTAATCTCTTTATGAATAAAATATCTCTCTTTTCAAATGCGTCTAAACATAACCTAATTTCCCTATAAAAATTTCCATCGCAAAGATATAATTGTAATAATAAATCTGGTGTTATCCCTAAATTCTTTGGTATTATTTTTATTCCAAAAGGATACCATCTTTGTCTGAACAGCTCAAAAGTCTTATATCTTCTAGTCTGTAAAAAATATTGGATAAATCCTGCAAAACATTTATAAACAAACTCGTTTGTAATTTAATGTAACTAAGATGAGTACCTTAAAAATGTGCATATTTTACGCAGAAAACGTCGAAAGCATTAAGGTATGAAGTATGTAGAAGTCATTACTTAGTTGTGTTTCTTTAAAATTTATTAAAGTTTCGTTGAACCAATAAGCCAAAATTAGGGGATAATTAGATTAAATCTAGTTGATCCTGCTGGAGGCTGCGGCTCTCTGGCTTGCGTTTAGACATGCAAGTTTTTTTTCTTTATTCCTCGGAATTTGGGAGAAAGCGAACTGCTCAGTAACACGTAGCTAACCTGCCCTTAGGTCAGGAATAACCACTGGGAAACTGTGGCTAATACCTGATAGGAGTAAATCCCTGGAACGAATTTACTTTGAAACTCGTGCCTAAGGATGGGGCTGCGCCGGATTAGGTTGTTGGCGGGGTAATAGCCCACCAAGCCTGTAATCTGTAAGGGCTCTTAGCGGAGAAGCCCTGAGAGGGAATCTGAGACACTATTCCCAGCCCTACGGGGTGCAGCAGTTAGGAATCATCTGCAATGCGCGAAAGCGTGACAGTTTGAGCCAGAGTGCTTCTCAAAGAGAAGCTTTTGCCGAATGTAAAAAGTTTGGAGAATAAGGACTGGGCAAGACTAGTGCCAGCCGCCGCGGTAATACTAGCGGTCCAAGTCGCAGCCATATTTATTGGGTCTAAAACATCCGTAGCTTGTCAAGTAAGTTTCCCATGAAATCCTAAGTCTTAAACTCAGGGCATGTGGGAAATACTGTTTGGCTAGAGACCGGAAGACGCAGGAAGTACGTTCAAAGTAACGGTAAAATGTGTTGATCTTGAACGGACTAATAATAGCGAAGGCATCCTGCGAGGACGGTTCTGACAGTAAGGGATGAAGGCTAGGGGCGCAAAACGGATTAGATACCCGTGTAGTCCTAGCAGTAAACACTGCACACTAAACATTAGTACCTCCTCGAGAGGTATTAGTGCTGTAGGGAAGCCGAAGAGTGTGCTACCTGGGAAGTATAGCCGCAAGGCCGAAACTTAAAGGAATAGGCGGGGAGACACTACAACGGGTGACGCGTGCGGTTCAATTAGATTATACACCGTGAACCTTACCAGGAGCGATAGCAGAATGAAGGTCAGTCTGAAGGGCTTACCTGACACGCTAAGAGGAGATGCATGGCCGACGTCAGCCTGTGCCGTGAGGTGACCTGTTAAATCAGGTAACAGGCAAGACCCACATCTTTATTTACTAAGCGTACTATAAAGAGATTGCCTGGGTAACCAGGATGAAAGTGTGGGCTACGTTAGGTGAGTACAGCCCGAATCCCCTGGGCAACACGCGCGCGGCAATGGTAGATACAATTAGATGCGACTCCGAAAGGAGAAGCTAATCTCATAAAATCTATCTTAGTTCAGATTGAGGTTTGTAACCCAGCCTCATGACGCTGGAATCCGTAGTAATCGTTTGTTATCAACGAACGGTGAATAAGTCACTGTCTCTTGCACTCACTGCCCGTCAAACCAACCAAGTTATATTATGGTGAAATTCATTGAAGAGAACCTTAATATAGCAAGGTAGGTTAAGTCGTCACAAGGTATCTGTAGGGGAACCTGCAGATGGATCACCTCCTAAAATTTATTTGGTGCGAAATTAGATAACAATTTTTAAGAAATATTCTAGTATACTTCTACATACTCATCTTCAGAAAAAGTTTAAAAATAGTCACAGGCTCACATTTTTAGAAAATCGGGCCTGTAGTCTAGTGGTAAAATACCTCGTTTGCACCGAGGAGTCCCGTGTTCAATTCACGGCAGGTCCATATTAAAATTATTTCTGGAGATAACTTAGTTAACATTCATTAAGAATAAAATAAATGGTAATAAAAAATGATATCAGAAAACAAAATACAATTTCAAAGAATAAATGGACAAAATCCAAGAGGAAAATATTTGGAGATTTTAGTAGATGGAAATCCTAGAGAAACAATATTCATTCAATTGAGTTTAAGAAAATCGCTTAAACATGTTAGGATAATTGGCTCACGTTTATTTGATGAAAAAATTGCTTATCCTATAAAAGATCTAGAAAATTATACTGACATTATAGAAAAAATTGAAAAACGTGCAAAAAATTATTACGGTTCAAACAGAATAAGAAGGTTTTTTTCAAACAACTCTGAAGTAAAAGTAGAAGTTCAAAAATCATATTCACTCACGTGAAACGTGGTGAGGAAATTTTTTCCTTATCATTTTGAGAGTTTTATACTCGATGAAATAAGCAGAGGAATCCACTAAAGAAGGTTTATTCATTTTTGAATAATCCAGAAAGTAACACTACTACGAATCATACTGTTAGACGGATAGCTTGGTTTTGGTTTTGATGAAAGACGTGGCAAGCTGCGATAAGCTTGGGGGAGCTGCATGCAAGCTTTGATCCCAAGATTTCCGAATTATCCTGAGAAGGAAAAATACGCCGGGAATTGAAACATCTTAGTACCGGTAGGAAGAGAAAATAAAGAATGATTCCCCTATTAGCAGCGAGCGAAAAGGGAAAAGGGCAAACCGAATCCTTTGTTGAAAGATGACTGGAGATGTGGTGAAGATAAGTGGCTAAGTAAGCGAGTCAAAGTTGCCTGGAATGGCACACCTTAGAAGGTGATAGTCCTGTAGATTAAGCTTATATGTTGCTCTTCAACGAGTAGGGCCCCCTGGATTGGGGGTCTGAATATAGCAGGATTAACTGCTAACCCTAAATATAACCAAAGTCCGATAGTGCACTAGTACCGCGAGGGAAAGCTGAAAAGAACCCTTGATAGGGTGTGAAAAGATTTGAAATCTAGCAGTTACAGTTTGTTACTGCTGTCTTCTCTTATGAGAATGTACAGTTGTAACGTACGTTTTGAAAAACGGGCCAGGGAGTTTATTTATGTGGCAAGGCTAACTTTTTATGAAAGGTAACCAAAGCGAAAGCAAGTCTGAAAGGGCGATAGTCACACAGATAAGACCTGAAGCCAAGTGATCTATTTATGGACAAAGTGAAGTCTTTCGAAAGGAGGATGGAGGCTTGAACCGGTGTTGTGTACATGCACTCGGATGATCTGTGAATAGGGGTGAAAAGCTTATCTAACTTGGCGATGGCTGGTTCCTGTTGAAATATGCCTTCGTATAGTCTTGTCTTTTCCAATTTTATTGGAGTTTATCGGCGGTGTAAAGTACGGATGGAGTTTGCAGGAGCTAATGCTTACGGAACTCTTTCCAACTCAGAAGTTGCCGATTGCATAAGACAGGAAACAGGGGCAGTGTGTAAGATACTGTTCCGAGACCAGAACAATGGAGACCAGAGTTAAGGTCCCAAAATTTATGCTAAGTGTATCAAAAGGTGTCTTGGACCTGAGACACTAGGGATGTAAGCTTAGAAGCAGCTATCATTTAAAGAAAGCGTAACAGCTCACCTATCGAGGTTCAGGGCCCTGAAAATGGACGGGGCTAAGCATAATACCGATACTTTGGCGGCACCCATTTGGGTGTTCGGGTAAACAGGCGTGGTTTTTGTGTAGAAGCTTGTTCGAGAGAATGAGTGGAACGAAAACTAATGAGAATCCTGGTGGTAGTAGGATGTGATATTTCTGAGAATGAAATACGTCGAAAGGGTAAGGTTTCCTTGGCAATATATGTTAGCCAAGGGTTAGTCAGCACCTAAGTTTTGCCTTAACTGAGCATGACGATGGACAACAGGTTAATATTCCTGTACTGATTGAATCTTATATAGTATGAAATAACTTCGGGATAAGTAAGCACTCGAAAGGGTGTTTAGGTGTAGAAAGGTGTCGAGCGTAATGCAAAGACACATCTAAATGCATTTGACAAAATTGCTGACTCCTGGAGTCAGTGAAAAGTTTATACTCTTGATTTAATTAGTTGTACCCACAACCGGCACTGGTGCCCTAGCTGAGAAGGCTAAGACGTGAAAGGATAAACCAACTAAGGGAATTCGGCAAATTAGTCCTGTAGCTTAGGCTGAAGGGATGTCTATCTTTGTGTGTTTAGTAATAAGTGTGCATCGATAGATCACAGTAACAAGGATGGCCCGACTGTTTACCAAAAACGTAGCCAAGTGCTAATCTGAAAAGACTTGTATACTTGGCGAGATCTGCCCAGTGGTGGTGTGTCAAACTGGTTTTCAAGCCAGCTAAGCCCCATTAAACGGCGGGGGTAACTATGACCCTCTTAAGGTA
>JAFCCD010000001.1 GCA_017610405.1 Nanobdellota archaeon
TTGTTGCTGGAGGAAGTTCAAATGTAGGAATTGTATATGGTACAGGATCTGGAGTTTCTTCTCTTGACTTAGTTCAAGCAGGAAACATTCAATCTAGTCTTCAGTCTTTTATGACTGGAACAACTGGAACTACCACAACTACGAGTGGAGAGACCGTATCACTAAGTGGATCTGATAAAATATGGCTTAACACTTCATTGAATGCTGTTAAGACAACCCTAACAAAGAGTGACCTTCCAACAGTTCTAGCTGATTATACTTTCTCTGGTGATGTTACATCAAAAGTTACATCAACAATAAAGCTTATCGCAGGTAATACTGCTACAACAGCATCTACTCAAAACACAGGAACTGTTATTTTTGCTAAACAGCCATCAAGTAGTGAGGACCCTGTTATTGGAATAAGCATTGGATCAAGTGCGACAGCACAGCCATTATATAACGCCTCTGTAACAATGAGTGCTATCAACTTTACACACGCTGACACAGAAGGTGAGGAAATTGTTCTTTTCGGACAATCATTCACAATTGCTTCAGCAACAGATCTTACAAAGCTTGTTTTATTAAAGGATGCTGAGAAAGTTACTTTATCTGTTCCAAGTAGTCCTTCTACAACTGTTGAAGTTGGAGGAGAAACATACACAATCAAATTAATTACTGCTTCAAGTACCTCTGCAAATATTGAGGTTACAAATAGTGCAGGAGAAAGCGCTTCAAAAGAAGTTGACGAAGCTGCTTCAAAAAGAATTAATGGATTAGATGTTGCTGTTACAACAGCTACCTCAAGTAGTCTTGAAAGTGTTGGAGAATCTGCATCTATCATTTTAGGATCTGAAAAAGTCACTATAACTAGTGCTTCTATAGTAACAGTTGGTGAAAATGAGGATCCTGTTGATGGAACATATGCATACATCGTAGGAGGAACTGGTGCAGCTACAGAAATTGCTGTAACAGTATTTAGACCTGATTCAACAAATGATGCTATTCTTGGAGGAGAGTCCTTTGAGGACCCTGTCTTCGGAAGCTTCAAGGTTGATTTCGCAGGACTAACAGTCCCTTTAGATGATACAGCCAGAGAAACAATTCTTGTAACAACAGCTGGAGACGACTCAATGACTGTGAAGTTCACAGAACAAGGAGGATTTGAAAAATCTTTTGATTTTGCACACAACGAAAGTGGTGTGTGGAAACTTGGAGACGATTCAAACTATAGTATCGCTGTAACAGAGATGGCAAATCTTTCTTATGCAAGCGCTGTTGGAAGCGGAGGACTTGGTACAAGTGATGATGGATCTGCAAAGTATGTTGTTGTAGGAAATGAAGATTATGGACACCTATTAGAGTTATACGATGTTTACAACCAGTCAACTGGCACATCTGCTATAACAAATGATAGAGTAAAGTTCAGAGATGTCTTCACAGGAGAAGCATATGAAACAACTTTCACAAGCACAGAAGGTACTGGAACAATAGATGTTGATGGTAAGAGATATACTATTTTCTTCAATGGTACAGGAGAAGCTGCTAATGTGCAGCTTAAGTACCCGGCAGGAGATTCTGCCATAAACGCTTATGTAGTATTCCCAACAATTGAAACTGTAAATGGTGCTTTGGTTCAGTTTTATCAGCCAACACTGCTTAACTTGACAGATATGAACTCTAGTGTAGGACGTAATGATGCATTAGCAGGAGTACAAACTAAAGGAGGTGGAGCAATAATATTGAACCTACCAAATGGAGCTGATTACACTGCTGTGACTCTTACAAACAACGCCACATCTGGTTATGACACAGCATGGAATGTTGGATCAAATGCAACAGCTGATTTGATTACTAACTTGACAGCAAACACCTATGACGCTATTGGTCTCAACACAAACATAACGTTTACTGTTGGAACAGTATCTTATAGGCTTACATCTGTTGGAGTAGATAATATGACACAGATTGCTATTGTTGACCCAGAAGCAGCAGTACAAGAATCTGGGGCAATTATTGACCAACCAGCCCTTATTGTATATGAAGGTAAAGATGATAATTCAGAGTATCACGCAATTGTAATTGATCTTAAGGACCATCCAGCAGGAGATTCTACAACACCTGTTGAAGTAAATGATGTGTTGTTTTCATCAGACTACTATCATAGTTCTGCTACAAGAGCTAGTGATAGCAAGTTTACAGAAGATATAGACTGGTGGGGAACACTTGTCACACAAGATGCAACTGATACTGCCACAACGGCTACAATCAGTTACCCTAAGACACAAGTATATGCACAGGTATATGTTGGTGAAATAGGATCAAGTATTAGTGGTGGAACAACTGGTGGAGCAACATCACTTGGTGATGTTTTAGTAAAGGACTCAGAAGTAAGTTCAGTAAGTTCAAAGAACTTAATCAGGTGGAGCTTATTGTGGTTCTGCATGGACAGACGCAACAAGTGTTGGTTCAGGACAGTTCTTGCTACAAAGCTTTGGAGATGCTTACACAACTGGTAAAATTGCATTGTTAGTTGCTGGTTATGACGTTGCAGACACTGTAAATGCTGCAACATACCTAAAAACTCAGACAGTTGATACAACAGCTGATAAGAAGTATATAGGAACAACTGCAACTCAAGCAACACTTCAGGTAGAATAAATCTATAAATTTTAATTTTAATTTTTTTTTCTTTTTTTTTAAGGGATTAGCAAGAGCTGTATCCTTTGAAATTAAATTTATAAATAAGGTAAATAATTATTTAATATGAAAAAATTAATCTCAAAAAGTGAAAGAGAAAAAAGAACCAAAAAGAACCAAATAACTATGGGGCTTATTCTTGTTTTTCTAATGATTTTAAGTGTTCTTGGTTTTGCTCTTCAGGGAAACATTGGTAATAAAGAGGATAAAGATAAAATGGTTTATGATGAATTTGAATTCACTTATATCAATGGATTCTGGAGAATTGGAGATTTTGCATTTATTTACAATCCTGAGCAAGTTCCTGAAATAGGATTTGCATTAAAAGATGCAACATTTTACCAAGGACTTCCAACATATGTTTACTCTGAAAACAGTGAATCTAAAACAGAGTTAAAAGTAAATTTAGCACTAATTGCTGAAGAAGTACAGGAAGCTTGTATAGATAAAGAGGAGATTGAATGCCCTGAAGGAATTCCTATGAAAACTTGTGAAGATCATTTTATAATTATAAGAGAAGGCAACATTAGTTTAATAAAGCAAGAAAATAATTGTGTTTATATTGAAGGTCCAGAAGAAGAACTTTTAAAATTAACTGACCAATTTTTATTTAAAATTCTTGGAATAAAATAATAACAAATGGCAAAGAAAAAAATAACAAAAAAGAAGAAAACAAAGAAAGAACTGCAAGAAGAGAAGAGAATTCAAAAAAAAGAACAGATTAAATCTGAAAATCGTATCCTTAGAAATTTATTCTTAGGAGTAGGAATTATTATAATCCTATGTATTATTGTTATTTTCTTTATCAATCAAGCAAAGAATTTTGAATATGAGGGGGTTAAATTCAAAATCGTCAAAGAGGGAAACCTAATTCTGTATCAAACATCAATCCCAGTAATTTATCAAGGAAAGGAAGTTCCTTATAATTTTTATCTTAGAAATGATCCGAGAAAACTTTCAAAAATTCCATTTGAAGGAGATATTAATCTTGCAGAGATTCTTGTTATAAATAGCACAGAAGATTTTAATTGCGATGGAGATGGTATAATAGCTGTTGCAAATCTGCTTAATCTTTACAAAATATCAGGAATAGAGGTAATAAAAGATGATACTGCTATGTGTGATCCTGAGGGAAAATATGCTTTCATACAAATGCAGGCGGGAAATGAAACAAGTATAGAAAAATTTGGTCCTGCTTGTTTTAATATTAATATAAAAAACTGTGAAGTATTAAAGGCTTTAGAGAGATTAATGATAGAATCTTTTATTGAGATGAATAAATTACTCTAATTTTAATTTTTCTTTTTTATGAGAGATTTCTTGTATAAAAATTTTATATCAGAATAAAAGGGAATTTCCTTTATCTTGAAAATCTTTACTTCTACAAACCAAATTCCCACTACTATTATTGTGCTGAATCCATACCATAATATTGTATGTGTAACATCAAAATAAGAAAAATTTGTTGCAGCTAGAGAAGCTAATATAAAGATTCTTAAAATATTTAAAATCAAAAACGTGGCAAAAGAAAAAAGAATCGCATAAATTCTCGTCTTTAATTTTATATCAGGTGTTGACAGATTAAGAACAAATAAAAGATAATATGCAGAACCTGCAATGCATGCAGATATGAGCTCTATCGGAATATTGTTTATTAGAAAATATATCTTGGAAAAAAGGGTCACATTAAAAAACAATCCGAGAAGAAAATAAACAGGATAAACTGTCAAGGGAGTGAATATAAAATAAAAGATATAAAGACCTGGAAGCGCAATAAGAATAAGAATAAGATATCTAAGAGGTATATTTAGAAAACTCTTAAGATCTTTATTTTCTTTCCTCTTTTTCTTCATATAAAATTTAAAAGAATTATCTTTAAATAATTTGGGGATAGCAGTATTTTTATTTTCTTCTTGCTATTCGAATCGCTACAAATATAATCACTATTACAAGGATTAAATTCAAAAGTCCAAGTCCCCACAAAGAAGTGTTTTCAATTGCAAGACCAGTAATACCAAGGAAAGATCCTGCTTTTTCCACATTAACTGAGACAGGTTGTCTTGTTACATCATCTTCTGAAACAAATTCTATAAAGAATGTTTGGGTTCCTAAAACATCTCTCTTTATATCAAATTTGAAAAGAATATTTTTTGATTGTCCTGCATCTAATACAATTGTATTTTGATCTTGTGATATAAATTCTGCCCATGAAGCAAACTCTGCAGCATTTACAGTGAATGTTCTTAATTCATTACCATTATTTGTGATTGTTGCTTTAATAGTCATCTCTTTTCCAGCTTTTGATTCTGATTCAAGACTTGCAGAAACTAAAATATCTGTTAAAACTCCACCACAATTTCCTTCAACTTTAAAAGGAACAGTAAATTCTGAAAGATCATCATCATTGTTCTCAAAGACATCTCCGTCTTCATCATTAACCTCAAATTTTAAGGCATAGAATTTCTCATCTATGTTTTGAGGAACTGTGAATGTGAATGATATCTGTTGTCTGTCGAATTCGTCAATATCTCCAACTTCAATAATTTGATTGAATCCAAGAATGCTCTCTCTGCCAGAAACTATAACAGAAACTTCATCCTGATCTCTGTCTCCAATATTCCAAACATCTGCAGTAACTGTAACTGTTTCTCCACATGAAAGAGTATCTGGCAAGTCTATATTATCAAGAACTACAAAATCTTCAATTAAAATAGTAGATGATTCATAAGCATATGCACATGTATCTTCCCCGTCATCTGGAGAATCATTATCATCAATTACTCCATTTGCAACAACATAAAATCTGTAATTATCCATATTTTCAACAAATTCATCAAGATCAATATCAAGATTATCATCTAGTGTAAAAGTTACCATAAAAGTCTCTTTATCCCCATCTTTTATATTAAACTCATTCTCTTCATCAATATCAATTAACCAATCACCATCTTCAAGACTATATATTCCCCATTCAACACTTACATCATCAATATCATAGTTTCCATCGTTTTTAACCTCAATCTCAACTTCAATTTCTTCAAATGGGAACCAGCTATCATCATCTTCCCCAAAATTACTATACTGCAATCCCTCATTAGTAAACTCTATGTTTTTAATTTCAAGGTTTCCTGGATTTCCTATTGTCTGGCAATCAAGAATCTCTTGTGGGTGTTGTGAAGTAACATTAATAGATATAGGAATATCATAATTTACAAGAGAAGTATAAGTTCCTGTTAGATTTAAATTTCCAGTATAATTACCCAAGACCTGAGTTGAAGGAACATTAAATGTTAAAGTCATTGTTCCGCTAGTCACTGATTGATTTAATGTTGTAACCATTCCTGTAACGCTTGAAGCAGAAGTAAGTGTATTTGCTCCAGAAGTTAAATCAAAAGGAACATTAAAAGACATATTTGTTAAATTTCCATATCCACTTTCTTCTAATGTAAAAGAAACTGTAGCTGTCTTTCCTTGAGCAACAGATTGTGTTTGCCCTACAACATTAGTAAAATCAACTGCTGCGTTTGCAAAACTCATTAAGAATACAAATGTAAAAACACTCAACACAAACAAACTTAATATTTTTGTTTTCATTTTATTGTCTATTGTCATTTTGGAGTGAGAATGATTTATAAAGATTTGTATTATTAAGAATATACTAATTAACATAAAATTTATATAACTTTAAAACCTAATTTACATTAATTAAAGAGGAAAATGGCAATAAAATCTCATGAAAATTCTGTAGGTGCCTGGGCATTTTTTATAGGAGTTATTCTTGCAATTTTGATAGGATTATCAACTACAATCTTTTCAATTCCAACAGTTGTTGCATATAGTGCGCAGATTTATGCTTTATTAGTAATCCTTGGATTAATTATTGGATTTGTGAATATTCCGGGAAGAGATGCTCAAACTTTTTTATTGGCTGGAGCTATTTTAGTTGTTGTTAGTAAATTCGGAATGGATAGTGTTCGTGGTAGTTTAATAGGAATAGGTGTGGGAGATGCTGTATCCTCTATTTTTGCAGCACTTTTGGCATTGTTTGTTCCTGCAACAATTGTTATGGCTTTGAAAACTATTTTCTCAATGTCAAAGGTTTGAACTTGAAAATATCCTTATATATAAATAGGGGGATGATTAATTGATCACAAAAACAAATAGGTTTCTAAAACTTGATTCTAGTTTAATAAAATTTCTTTGATTTTTCTTCTTTATGTTTTGGCATTTCTTTATGGATTTTTGCAAAAGAAGGTGTTGCAATTACTATATTTTCTCCAAAACCAGCAATATTTCCCTCAAGGGCATCTATTGTCTTTTTTATTTTAGAAATTACTCTTTTCAATTCAATAGAATCTTTCTGTCTTAGAATTTTTATATCAATTATTGCGATAGTATAACCTTCCCTTAAAGCATTAAGAATATCATTAACATCATCGTAATCTTTTAAAACAAAAAGTTTTACAAAGATTTTATTTTCATGCTCTTCTTTTCCTAAATCAATTTCAAGATATTCGTCATTAAATTCATCCATACCACCTTTTTCTGAAAAAGCTCTTTTTATCTTATCAAAAACCATATTAATTTTAAATTGCAGATATTTATAAAGATTTCGTAAGTTTTTTGCATATATTCCGTCGTTGTTAGAAAATCAAAAAATTTCTTTCCTAAGAAAATCCATTTTTTCTACAAAAGAACCCTCTTGTTTTTCTATAGATTTTATTCTTAGATTAAGAAGTTTTTCCTTATTTGCAAGTTCTTCTTTTACTTTTTTTGGATCTGCTTTTATCATTAACTGTCCTATTATTTTAAAGGTCTCATCAGAATTTTCTATTTCTTTTTTTGCTACTTTTGTTTCTGAAATCTCTAATTGAAAAGCTTGTTTTTGAAGCATCAAATTATGAAGATTTTGCTCAAGAATCTGTATTTCTTGAATTTTTTTTTCCTTGGTATCTTTATCCATTTTCTAATTTATATTGCCTTCACTTTTTTAACTTTTGTTCTTGGTTTGTAGAAAATTTTTCCACCGCAATGAGGGCATACAAATCTCTTATCAAGATTGGTATTTTTGATTTTTTTCTCACATTTGAAACATTTATATGTTGGCATTTTATTCTCCTAAGATAATATTCCTTTATTTATTTTATGTATCATTTTATATAATAAGCATCGTGAGCAAATTTTTTACCACATTTTTTACACTGCCATATTCCTTTGGAAACCCTTTTCACTCCTGTTTTTTCGCAAAAAGGACATTTTTGCTTTATTCTCTGCTTTGTTTCAACAGCAATTAGTTTTGATTTAACTCTTTTTCCATATCTCGCGCCAAAACGTCCTGCTGATTTTATTTTTTTTAATTTTGATGCCATTTTTATGATAAATGGGACTGCCCGGATTTGAACCGGGGTCGTCAGGCCCCAAACCTGAAAGGCTACCAGGCTACCCCACAGTCCCTTAATAAAAAAGAACTGAAGAGATTTATAAATTATTCTTTTTTTTCTTCTTCATTCTCTTCTGGTTTTTGTTCTTCTGCAGCCTCTACAGCTTTCTGCTTTAATATTTTTTCCTGCTCTATCTCTATTTTAGTGAAATACTCATCAAGTTCTTTTCTTTTTTCTTCAGAAGTTTCTATTTTTTCTCCTGAGATTTCAGAATCATATTTCCCTTTATCAATTTCATCTATAATTTCTTTTGGAGATTTATTCTCGACAAGAACTCCAAGACTTACACAACTTCCTAAAACAGTTTTAACAGCTGCCTTCAAATCTTTACTTAATAAATCAGGAAGTTTTGTTTTTGCTACAGATATAATTTGCTCTATAGAAGCATTTGCTATTTTGATTTCTTTATGGTCTCCAGAGCCTTTTTCTGCCCCTAATTCTTTTTTTAACAACTCTGAAACAGGAGGAGAAAGAACTTTAATAACAATATCTTTAGTCTTTAGATCTATATCTAATTCAACAGGAACTTTTAATCCTGTAAAATTTTGAGTTGATTCATTGACTTTCTTAATAACATCATTTATAGGAATCCCTGCAGGTCCTAGTTTCTGGCTTAACACAGGTCCTGGCTTCATTTCTCCGCCTTCGACCAATAATTTAATTTGCATCTTCTTCTCCTTCTTCTCCTCTTCTTATGACTTTAACATTATCTATTTTAAGAGTTACAGGTAACTGAACAACTGCTCCTAAAAGATTCACAGTCACTTCTTCTTTTTGCTTATCTATTCTTATAACTTTCGCTTTTTCTCCTTTTAGTGTTGATCCAATTATTTCAACAATATCTCCTTCCTTTATTGAAATGCTGATTATAGAAGGTTCTACCATGTTTTTTATTTCCTTATATCCTATTGTTTTCCCTATAATTCCTTTTACATAAGGTAAATTAAAAACAGCTTCTTCTGCACTCTCACGATCCTCTGCTTCAACAAGAACATATCCTCTCAAACCATGAGGTCTTAAAACAGAATATAAATTAATATCTTTTTTTTCTACTCTTTCAGCTATCATATCCACTGCTTTCTCTTCTTTATTTGTGGTAACTTTAATAATAAATATCATTTTTGTTCTGAGCTCCATCTACCTCTTAATTTTTTAAGAAGAAGTAATATTATTTAATAATTTGGGTTTATAAAATTTCCTATGGAAATTTTATTTGAGAAAACATTTTTAGTTATTTTTTTGAGGTAAATAACTAGGTGTTCTATCTATGTTATCTTCTTTTGTTACTATTCTTCTTACTTCTGAACCATCTGAATTCATAACATGAAGTTGATTATATCCTACTACTCTATCAGAAATAAACACTATTCTCTTTCCATCAGGAGACCAAGAAGGCTGAGCATCAAGTGCAGGATCATCTGTTAATCTTTTTTCATTTGTCCCATCCAAATTAATAATATATATTTCTCTGTTTCCATCTCTATTTGAAGTAAACGCTATTTTGCTTCCGTCTGGAGACCATGAAGGTTCAATATCTAAATAATCATTATTAACTAATTTCTTTAGTCCACTTCCATCATTATACACAACATATATATCATAATCACTTCCTGTTTCTGTTCCATCAAAAGCAATTAGCTGTCCATCTGGTGACCATCTTGGTGTTTCAGTATTTAATATTTTTGAAGGGAGATTTAATCTTTGTGGATTTAAGCCATTACTATCCATAATATATATGTTTCTATCTCCGCCACCTATTCTATCAGAGGAAAATCCGATTTTGCTTCCGTCTGGAGACCAGTCTGGATTAATATCCTCATAAAAATTATTTGTTAGTCTAGTGGTATTTCCTGTATTTAGCTCCATAATATATATTTCAGGTTCAGTATTTGCATCTGGTTTTGAAACAAATACTATTTTATTTCCATCAGGAGATGCTCGTGGTTCAAAATTTGAAAAAAGGTGATATTGCAAGTTTGTTATTTTTTGCATATTAGAGCCATCCTCATTTATGGTATAAATTTGGGGAAGATCATAAATAGAGTATTCTGGCCCAGAAACAAACAATATCTCTCCACTTGCATTTAGGTTTATCTTTCCCTCTTTGAGAGTTTTTTTAAAATCAATTACCCTTTTATAACAACTTAAAAGTGTATGACTAAATATTTTAGCCTTTACACCTAAAATAGCTTCTAATCCCCCATATAATTTCCAATCTTCTTCTGAAGCTACCAATTGACTATATATATTTGCTTCTGCATAAGGTCCTGCTACCCCATATAAAGAAATATCTAATTTTGGGCCTATATATGCTTTATAATTAAAATTTGCTTTTGTTGGTTCTGAAAAATTAAAATCAAAATTATTTATGAAAGTGCTTAATTCATTCCATTGATTATTTTTATATATTATTTGTGGCATTAAATTTGTTTCATTAGTTAATCTAATTTTTGGTGAATCTAATTCCCCTCTAACACCTGCGTATAAACTTAGTTCTGGAACAATTATAATTGGAAAAGAAGGCGGAATATATGCTATAATTGGATTAAAAACATATTTTGCAATTTTTACTTCGTGGGACAAAAAATTAAGAGAAGATATCATATCTAATTCTATCTCTGCATTTGCATCTATAATATTTCTAAAATCTAATTTATTAATTTGTCCTTTAGATATGTCAAAATCCAAAGAAAAATCTAGATTAAATCCAAAGTTTCCATTAAGAGTTATCCTATCCATTGTAGTTTCAGGTCTTCCATCCTTATCGTAAATAACCACATCTTTAATTTCTATATTAAAATTAAATCCTTTAGATACTTCCATCTCTGAAATTCCCATCTTTCCTGAAAAAGAAAGAGAATCTGAAGGATAAATAGATCTTTGAAAAAAGAAAGAAGTGTCTTCTGTTATTTGTTCAATAGTTGCTGGTGTAGTGTTCACGGTTTTTTTATCAGAAGATAAATCTGTCACTTCCCTGAGAAAACCTTGTGGAGTAATATCACTAATTCCAGCAACAAGTATGTCTTGTGATAAAAAATCTACAGGATTAGAAAAAACAAGACTGTTATTCTGAACAGAAGATAATTGATTTAAATTTTGTTCTGTTAACACACGAGTATTATGGAGATTTTTAACAGTTAATGTATAGGGCTGTTCTGTATAATCTTTTCCATCTGAAACTTTTACCTTCACAGAGAAATTTTTATCTTCTAATACGTCTGGAGCTGTTCCAGAAATAATCGTATCAGAAATTGATAACCAATTTGGTTTTTCAATTAAACTATAAGTTAGTTTATCTCCATCATCATCTTTAGCATTAACTTGATAACTATAATCTTTATTTTCATCCACTTGTGTTATTGGATTAGAGATAATTGTAGGAGGATTATTTTTTTGTGGTGGTTCACTTAACTTTGAAGGGTCATCACATGTAGAAAAAAATAAAAAAGAAGATGCTAACATTGCCAAAAATGTATTTTTTACTTTTTTCTTACTTTTTTGGAATAAGTGTTCTAAACCCATAGACTTTATCTTAGTAAAGAAATATATTTAAAGATTTATATAAAAATTTTTAAACAAATATACGACAATTTCTAAGCAAAGATTTGCATTATTATTGCAATAAGAAATCCAACAACCCCTAATGCTAAAATTCCTACAGCAGAAACCTTAGCAACCATTTCATATTCTTTTCTTGTTGGTTTTTTTAGTATAAGCCAGACTCTTTTTGATTTTGCGACAAAACCCTTAATTTTATCAAATTTTCCCATACTTTAAATAGAAAAATTAGGTTTTTAAAATTATTCAAAAAATTCAATTCCAAGTTCTTCTTCTATTTCCTGATGCTTTATGCTTTCAAGAGTTTCTCCATGCCCAAGAATCTGAGAACTTTTTACCCCTGTCACGATAAGCAAAACCCTTATCGATTTATCCATATCTGCAGATATTTGCGCTCCCCATATTAATTTTGCATCTGGACTTAACTTATTTCCAATTGTCTCTATAATTGATTTACATTCATCAAGACTCATATCTTGACCTCCAACTATATTGACTAAAGCACCAGTAGCATTTGATATATCTACATCTAAAAGAGGATTATTTATTGCCTTTTCAACAGCCTCGATTGCCCGATTATTACTATCTGATTCACCCATCCCTATCAAAGAAACACCCCCATCAGCCATTACTGTTTTTATATCTGCAAAATCAAGATTAACAAGTCCAGAAGTAGTTGCTAATTCTGTAATTCCTTTGACTGCATTAGTTAAAATTTCATCAGCAATTTTAAATGCGGTGTATAACGGAAGTTCTGGAGCAAGTTCAAGAAGTTTATCATTTGGAATAACAATCAAAGTATCTATAACAGATTCTAATCTTTCCAAACCATTCATTGCATTTTCTATTCTTTTTTTACCCTCTATTGTAAAAGGTAAAGTAACAACTCCTATTGTTAATGCTCCTTGTTTTTTTGCTACCTTAGCCACAACAGGAGCACCCCCTGTTCCTGTTCCACCTCCAAGTCCACAGGTAATGAAAATCATATCACTTCCAGAAAGTTTTTTCTTTATTTCTGATTCAGATTCTTTTGCTGCTTCTTCCCCTACTCGTGGATTGCTTCCTGCCCCAAGCCCCTGAGTTAATTCTTTCCCCACAAGAATTTTATGATCAGCATTACTATACAAAAGATCTTGGGCATCTGTATTTATTGCAATAAGTTCTCCTCCTTTTATTCCTATTTCTTTCATCCTGCTTAGAGAATTTCCACCACCACCACCAATACCCACAACTTTAATCTTAGTTGTTTGATGTTTTAGAATTTCTGCAAGCTCGTGATCAATCTCTTTTATTTCTGAAGGAACATCATTGTAAACATCTTCCATGTTTTAGAAGAACCCATATATATTTATAAGGATTATTGTGATTTTTTAGGGGTTTTAAGCTGATTTTTTCTCTTCTTTTACTTCAATCTTCTTATTTTTAGATTCTTTGACTTCCAAATCCATTCTAAGAATATCTTTAAATTTGTCTTTGAACATTTCAACAAATTTTACAAGAGACTTATCAGCCTCTATAATTAACTTTTTATCTTTTACTTCAAATTTAAATTCTCTTCTAAAGAAAAATTCATTTAATGCTTTAATTTTTTCATTGAGATCTGTAACTTTTCTTAGAATTTTTATTTTGTAAACAACTATTTTTCCTGCGAGAAAATTATTAAAATCAACCATTACTCTTCCCCCTGAAACAGTAAGTATTTTTCCTATTTTTCCATCAAAATTAAAAATAGCTCCCTGAACTGGATTTACTTCTTTTTCTCTAAAAATCCTTATAGGAATTCTTTGAATTAATGAAGGAATTCTCTTTCCAAAGGCTTTTTCTGGCTCTAGTTCAATTTCATAATCCTTTCCTATTTCTTTTTCAATAAGAAAATCATCTAAAGAATTAAGAAACATTTCTTGACCTATACAAAAAATAAATGGTTTTGCCCTTAAAGGTTGATCATGTCCTAAATTTAATTTTTCAAGTTCTTCTTTTAAAGTTGAGTCAAAAACTTCTCCGCCTTTTACTTTTCCTGTAAATTCTATTTCAATAAAGTCTTTTTTTTGGAGTTTCATTCAAAAATAATTGTTAATAAGTTTTTAAAAGTTATTGATATTATTCATCCAAAAATAACTAAACCTTTTTAAGTATATTTTTATTCTTCTTATTGATGGTTTCAAAAATAATTAATGCAACAGAGGCGAGAAGCGGGACCAATATTCTCTTAGAAGGTGAGTCTTACACTATAAAAAAAATTGATATAAGCAAAACAGGGAAACATGGGCATGCAAAGGCAAGAATAGAAGCCACAGGAATAATAAATAATCAAAAAAAAGTATTTGTAGTTCCAGGACATGACAGATTTGAAGTTCCTATGATAGATAAGAGAAAAGGTCAGGTTCTTTCAATTGCAGATAAAATAAACATTATGGATCTTGAAAATTTTGAAACAATAGAAATTGATTGTCCTGAAGAAATAAAATCAGAACTTGAAGAAAATTCAAATGTAGAATATTGGGATATAGAAGGAAAAAAAATAATAAAGAGGAAATTATAAAATGGCGAAAATACCTGAAGCACAAAATAGACTTTTCAAAAATGTCTTTATCTGCAAAAAATGTCACACAAAAATTAGATCAGACCCACAAAAGATTTTAAAGGGAAAGATTAAGTGCAGAAAGTGTGGTAAAAAAGCATTTCGTCCATTTAGAAAAAAGCAGGTATAATGGGTTTTTTAATTTATGATTTAGCATTTTTAGCATTTTTCCTGATAGTTTTTTCAATTCTCCTCTATAAAAGAAGAAAGAATCTTAAAAAAGAAGGTCTTCTTTATCTTTATAAAACCAGTTGGGGGATAAAACTTATTAATTATGTAGGGAATAAATATAAAAGAACTTTGAAATTTTTAAGTTATGTCTCAGTAACTTTGGGATATTTACTTATGATTGGGGTCCTTTATCTAATAGGTACAATTGTGAAAATTTATCTTTTTAGCCCAAATATTGTACGGGCTATTAAAGTTCCACCAATAATGCCTTTATTTCCTTATCTCCCTCAAGTTTTTAAGTTAGAATTTTTACCTCCATTTTATTTTACGTATTGGATAATTATTATTGCTATCATAGCAACGACTCATGAAATGTTCCATGGAATTTTTGCTGCATATAATAAGATAAAAATAAAAACAACAGGATTTGGATTTTTTCCTTTCTTCCTTCCTATATTTTTAGCTGCCTTTGTAGAGCTTGATGAAAAAACTATGGCAAAAAAGAAGAAATTTCCTCAACTTGCAATTCTCAGTGCAGGAACATTTGCAAATATTTTAACTGCGATTTTATTCATGGCAATTCTCTTGCTTTTTTTCTCTTTAGCTTTTACTCCGTCTGGTATTGTTTTTGATACTTATTCCATCTCTGGCATTGCTATTGCAGGAATCTCTACAATAAATAATATATCGTTGAATGATACTTCTTACAATTCTGTTTTAAGTATGATGAATGAAGAAGGACTAAATGAAATAAATGTGGGAGGTAATATCTATCTTTCCACGAAAAAAATGATGGAAAATCAAGAGGATGAAGAAATAATTAGTGTTTATGATTCTGCACCTGCTATTAAAGCTAATTTAAGTAGCATTATCACTAAAATTAATGGAATAGAAATAAATAGTATTAATGGATTAGTTGATGAATTAGCTAAATATGATATAGGGGAAGAAATAACAGTAGAAACACTAATAGAAGAAGGAATTGAAGAAAAAACTTTGATTCTTGAAGAACATCCTGAAAATCCCGGAGCTGTATGGCTAGGAATAGGATTTATATCTGGGCAACAAACAGGAATTTTTGGAAGAATGATGAATACGCTCTCGTTTAAGGAATCTAATGTTTATTATAAGCCAAAACTCAAAGAAATGAGTATATTTATCTATAATTTGTTGTGGTGGTTAGTTATAATAAGTATAAGCGTTGCATTAATTAATATGCTTCCGGTTGGAATATTTGACGGAGGAAGATTTTTCTATTTGACAATTCTCGCAATAACAAAAAAAGAAAAGACTGCTGCAAAACTTTTCCAGTTATCAACAAAATTCTTTATATTTTTACTAATGGTTCTTCTAATTTTTTGGGGAATTAGTTTTTTTAGGTGATTATGAAATTTTTATTTATTTCTAAAAATATTTTTTGTCTGAGATTAAATGTGTTTGCCCATTTTGTATAAGCACTCCAGCCTTGAAAAACTTCAACTATTTTTTCGACGCAGTGCCTTGGCACTATTTTCCAACACCCCAAAAGAGTACCTGTCGCCATAGCCCTCCGAGACGTAAGCATAAACATCCAGCCTGTCATCGAAGCTGCCCGAACCCAAGTCAGCAACTCTTGTTTTTGGTGAATTAACATTTTCCAAAGTCCAAAAATAAGGTTTTAATTTATAATATTCAGAAACTTTTGCAAGTTTCTCTGTATTTTCTTTTCCTCCAACTAATGCAATAATTCCTAGATTTTGAGATAATTCTAAAGGTGTTTGATGTTCTATTTTAAAGCTATAAGGGACAAATCTTGTTTTTTTATCCTCGCTGAATATAACTTCTTTTTCTTGATTTTTTCCAAGCTTTTTTTCAAGTGTTTTTTGAGAAAGAAGAATTATTTTTCCATCTTTCATTTTTGGATTATCTTGAACAAACATGGCTTTTGGGAAATAATGAATTGCTGTGTTTCCAGTTATCCAAGAATTTTTAAGAGTTTTTATTACATTTTTAGCTGTTTCATAGTCTTTATTTTCTAAAGAAGCATAAATCAAAGGAATAAGTTCTGGCATTGTAGGCATTCTAAATCCTTTTCCATAATCTGCATTTCTTAGTCCGTTAAAATTTGTAGGACCAACTTCTTGAGCATTAAAGATAAGTTTTTCATCAGGAAGTCTCATTTCAGTTACACATTTAACTTCTTCAAATCTTGGTTTTTGAATTGCTTTTTCCATGTAAAATTTACAAATATATTGTTTATAAATCTTTTTACTTTGTTATCTCTGTAAAAAGGTAACAATCACAAATCAATAACCCCTTCTTTGGTTAGTGCTGCAAATCTTATACCAACAGGAAGATTTATTAGAGCAGAAATAAGCGCCATGTGTTCTTTTCCGTCGCCAGAAGCAATACTTAGGGCAACTTCTGTTCCACTAATCTTTTTTTTGAGTTTATTTGCTATTTCTTCCCTCAAGTCTTTTAACTTTTTATCTAAATCAACTTGAATAAATTCAAAGGGTTTTTCATGTATAAATTTTTTTGCAAAATCTCCCCCTATGAGAATTGTTTTATCCCATTCACCATATTTCATCAAACCAGAAATCTGTGCCCAACTCCCTTTTCCAGACGATAAAAGTGCTATCAATTCCATATTAAAAAATATCAAAATCTATTTATAAAAATTGTTGTGATAAACTTTATAAACTCCTTCTTTTTGGGTAAGATTGTCGTACTACATCATTAAGGGATATTTTTCTATACCTTTGATGCATAGGTAGAAGATATTTTAGAAAGAAAATGGAATTAAATCAAGAACTAAAGAAAGCTCTAACTGAATTAAGGAAGGAAAAAGAAAGAAAATTCGACCAGACAGTAGACCTTATCATAAACCTGCAAAAATTTGATCTTAAAAAGAGTCAAGTAAATCTTTTTATTGGTGTTCCATTTAAAATTAAAGACAAAAAAATCTGTGGTTTTTTTGAAGTAAAAAATAAAAATATTGAAACAATAACTCCTGAGCAATTCAAAAAATACTCTGATAAAAAAAGTTTGAAAAAACTTGTGAAAAATTTTGACTTTTTTATTGCACAAGCAAACTTAATGCCAAAAGTTGCTACAACATTTGGAAAGGTTTTAGGTCCTGCAGGAAAAATGCCTTCTCCTCAAATAGGAATTCTTAATAATATAAATGAAAAAGGAATCGATGAGCTTAGAAAAAAAATAAACAACAGTATGAAAATAAGAATAAAAGAAAGTAGTGTAAAAGTTGCTGCAGGAAAACAGAGTATGAAAGATAAGGAAATTATTGAAAATATAACAGCAATTTATAATTCTGTATTAAAGTCTCTTCCAAAAAACAAAGATAATATAAAAAATATAGAGCTAAAATTTACAATGACTAAACCATATAAAATATTAATAAAATGACTAGTAAAAAACTTAATCCTGTAAAAAAAATCAATGTAGCAAAAGAAAAGGTAAGAACAGAGATAGTAGACCTTATAAAAAATAAAAGAACAATACTAATAGCTTCCATAAAAAATATTCCTTCTTCCCAATTTCAGGAGATTGTGAAAAAATTAAGAGGAAAGGCAATAGTCAAGGTTCTGAAAAAAAACCTAATATTTCGCGTATTGGATTCCTCTGAAAATAAGGATTTGAAAAAACTTAATGATTCTATCAAAGAAAGTACTGCCCTTTTATTTTCAGATATTGAATCCTTTGAACTTGCAGGAGAATTGACAAGTAACAAAAGCCCTGTAAAAGCAAAGGCAGGACAAGAATCTGTAAAAGATATTGAAATTCCGGCAGGCCCTACTGAACTTCTTCCAGGACCAGCCATAAGTGAACTTGGTGCATTAGGAATACAAATAAAGATAGAAAAAGGAAAAATTAATATTCAAAAGTCAAAAATAATTGTTAGAGAAGGAGAAAAAATTTCTGCTGCTGCTGCAGATGTTATGAATAAATTTGATATCAAACCATTTTCAATAGGTTTTGTTCCTCTAGCTGCATTTGATACTCAAGAGGAAAAATTATACCTCAATATACAAATTGATAAAGAAAAGATGGTTGAAGATGTAAAAGAAACATTTGGAAAGGCTCTGGCTTTTAGTGTGGAAATGGATTATATAAGTAAAGACACAATTAGTTTATTGATAAGAAAGGTAGTAACTAATGGAAAAAGTTTTGAAAAATTTACTACAAAAGTAAAAATTAGTGAAGATAAAAAAGAAGAAGACAAATCAGTTGAACTAGAAGTTAAAGAATCTGAAGAAGAGCAAGAATCCAAACCAGAACCCGAACAAATTCAAACTCCCAAAGAAAATCAGGAGGAAAATAAATAATGGAAAATATATATGCAGCACTTTTGTTGCACAAATTGAGTAAAGACGTAAATGAAGAAAATATAAAAAAAGTTATTGCAGCTACTGGTACAGAAATTGGTTCTGATGAAGAAGCTAAAATCAAATCCTTAGTTGCTAGTCTTAAGGGTGTTGACATTGACAAAGAACTAGAAAGTGCTAGTTTAGTCACGGCATCTCCTGGAGTTAGCAGTGTACCTGCTGAAAGTGAAAAGAAAGTAGAAAAGCCTAAAGAAGAAAAGAAAGAAGCTGCTGCAGAAGGACTTAGCGCACTCTTCGGATAAATTTATTGCTTTATTTTATATTTGAAGAGTCTTTCATACTTAGTAGAAGAGTTCTAGTGATAAGTTTTATAATTAATCAAACTATAATTATGATATGCCCTAGTAGCTCAGTGGTTAGAGTACTGCTCTCGTAAAGCAGGGGTCGCAGGTTCAAATCCTGCCTAGGGCTTAAAACAGAAACCTTTTTAATGGGTTTTTCTTCAAAAATCTATGCCGCTATGCGGAGAATGGTATTCCACTTGGTTTGAGCCCAAGGCCTTTACAGGCATCCAGGTTCGATTCCTGGTAGCGGCGTTTTTTCATTCATCTCCCCTCAACCAAAAATTCTTTTCCACCATGGCTTTTTAATTATAATTGGTTTATTATCTTCACCAATAATTTCATACTTTATTACTGGTTCTTCTTTAAGAATAGGTGCTTTTCTTGCCAGTTCTTTATTTAATTCCCCAATCGCCCTCTCAACAGCTGTTCTAGAATATCCTTGCCCAATCAAAGCCCATTTTAATGATTCAATTGTATAGCCTTTTTTAAGATTATTTTTTAAATAATCTACAAGTTTCTTCCCATGATTATAATGCTCCATAGAAAGAGAAAAACGCCGAAGTTTAAAAAATTAGTTGTGTTATTTTATCTTTATTGGTTTTATAATTTTGTAATATCTCGTTGCATGATTAAGTCTTGATAATGTCTCGGCATGAATTGTGATTATTTTGTTTCCTTTTTTTATTTTATCCCCAACATGTCTATGGAGATAAATTCCTGCAGATTTATCAACAGGGCAACCTGCTTCTTTTGCAAGAGAATTTATTTTTATATTATTTATTTCAATTATTGTTCCTGATTTTTTCACTTTTATATCTCTTGTAAATTTTGCTTTTTTCAGTCTTTTCAGACTTCCACCCTGGGCCTTAATTATCTCATTGAATTTCAAAAAGGCCTTTCCTGAATAAAGGATTTCTTCTGCCATTTTTATCCCCTTTCCTTTTTCTGCTTTTTTAGTCATTTCAAAAAGTTTTCCTGCAAGAAGAAGAGATTTTTTTTCAAGATCAGAAGGTCCTTTTTCTTTTGGATCAAGAATTTTTATTATATCTTCTAATTCAAGAACAGGTCCGATTCCAAAACCAATAGGCTGACTTCCATCAGTAAGAATGCATTTAAGATTTTTTTTAAAATATTTTCCAAGCTGCACAAATTTTCTTTTCAGTCTAAGTGCTTCTTTCTTATCAACTTTTGCATTTTTCCCATAAGGAATATCTATGAGAATGTATTTACTTCCCATTGCCAGTTTTTTAGACATTATTGAAGCTAAAAGTTGTGCCCCTGGATCTAATCCTAAGGATCTTTCAATTCTTATTATCTTTGAATCTGCAGGAACCATTTTAATAGACCCTCCCCAAATCATGCAGGCATTTGTTTTCTTTACTATTTTTTTAACTTCTTTTATTGAAAACTCCACCCTAGCAATAGTTTCTATGACATCTGCTGTTCCTGCTGCACTAGTTATTGCTCTTGAAGAATTTTTTGGAACAATAAGCCCTGCAGCAGCACATATTGAAACAACTATGGGTGTTGTCCTATTTCCTGGAACCCCTCCAATAGAATGTTTATCTACAACAAATTTATTTCTAAATTTTAATTGAGCCCCTGTTTTTTGAATTGCTTTTATTAAATAAATAATTTCTTTCATATTCATTCCATATTTATCTATAGCAGAAACAAAAAGCGCTATTTCTGAATCAGAAAGAGAATTATTAACAATGTCCCTTATTATTGCTCCTATTTCTTTTTTTTTCAATGATTTATTATTAAATTTTTTCTTTATAAAATTCATACTAATAGAAGGAATTGCCATATTAACTTCTACTTTTTCTCCTACTTTAACACCAAGATTTTTTTTTAATTCAGAAGAAATAGCAATTTCCTCTTTTCCAACAAGATCTTTAATAACATCTACAACAGCTACAATTTCTTTAGGAAATTTAGAAAGTGTTTTTATGCTTAATGTATCCCGTGGATGAATCCCTATTTTTTCTGCAGTTTGTTCATTAAGCATTGCTACAGGAAGTCCTGCAGACCATTTCAAAAGTTTTATTTTTAATAGCATAATATCTCTTTTCTTTATTTATATACAATAAATTAGAAAAAGTAGTTTTTATATCTTATTTTGATGGTTCTTTTATCATCAGATGAGGTGTTGTTTTTTTTCTATACAATTCTAACAATATTAAAAGATAAGATATTACTAACGGACCTAAAAGAAGACCAAGAACACCAAAAAATAACAACCCTCCAATCATAGAAACTAACAAGATTCCTGAGTTTATTTTTGTTTTTCTCGAAACTATCATTGGTCTTAAAAAATTGTCAATTGATGAGGAAATTATAGCAAAGACAACCATCCCTAATACAGGAATCATGTTTCCAAATACAAAAAGATAAATTATCACAGGAATAGAGATAATTGTTGTTCCTACAACTGGAAAGACGCCAGCAATCATTGCAAGAACTGTTAAGAATAAAGCATTTGGAACCCTAAAGATAAAAAGACCAATTCCTAAAACAAGACCTTGGATAATCCCAATAAAAAACTGCCCATAAATTAGTGAAGATGTTATTCCAGAGGTAGATTTCCATAATTTCTTTTCAACCTCTTTTGAAAAAGGAAGAAGGGTCCTCACATATTCAATAAGTTTGTCTTTATCCCTAAGTACAAAGAAAAATGTGAAGAGGACTACTGTAATCTGAAGGAGTAATGCAGGAAAATTTAATATTATGCTTCCAAGAGAATTAACAACAGAATTAATGGCTTTGGTGGTAAAAGAAAATAGGATATTACCAATTTCTACTGAAAATTGCTCTAAAGCAAGCAAAGAAGGGAAAACTGATTTGATAGGGGTTATAAAATCTATGTTTTGTGCGGATTGGTATATTGAAAAAGCCTCTTTTATCAGAAGAGGTGTCAAAAACCACAATGGTAAAAAGATAATTGCGATTATAAAGAAGAGGATTAAGATCATTGATATCATCTTAATTTTTATGTGTTTGTTAAGCCAATCATAAACAGGAGCGAAAATAAAAACAAGAATCAAACCAACAATTATTGAAATAAGAATCGGTTTAACTATGAAAAAAGATAGAACTATTAAAAGAGAGAGTATTACTAATGTTATGATTTTTCTGAAAGAGGTTTCATCCATTTTCCTATGAATAATTAAAGTAAGAGGAAATTTATAAAGTTTTGTTCTTGGAAATAGAAAAGATTTATAAGGAAAATTTGTTAAATAGACTTATGAATTTTATCCAAAAAATATTCTTAAATAAATCAGATGAATATGTGCATCTGCAATTCCAAAAATTTAGTAGAGGTGAATTTAAAAACCGGGCCTTAATCACTGCCAAAAAAACAGGTAATAAATATACAATATCGACGACATCAGAATTTGCTAACGAATTAGTAAGAGAAATGGCAAAAAAATTAGGCAATGATAAAACAAAAGTTACTGGAGCGATTGTTTCTACAAGTGATTTAAAAAGCGAGTTAAATTTCAAAGAAATAAAGCAGTTTCAAGGGGTTAAAAGGTATCTTATTGAAGAAGATTTTTCTGGTGAAGAAATTATTTCTCTTTTAGATAAATTTCCAAAAGCGTTTTTTGCATTGAGTTTAGAAACCGGGAATTCAAAGTTAAAGATTAAACCAAAAGCCCCAAAAGCCCCAAAGCCAAAGAAGAATGAAGAGAAATTACGACCAAATTTCTGCAAAATAATCACAGAAGACAGGATGTTTGCAGAAGATTTTATTTTTGAACAATCGGACTTCAAAAAAGCTGAAATTATACACTCTTTTTTAATAAAAGAAATAATACCTCCTAAAGGAGAAAAAGATTTTGCTAAAATTAGAGAACTTGCGAAAAGAAAAGGTACAATAATAAGAGATGCCGAAATCGATGGGAAAAAAACTGTGCAGAAAAAAGAATTTGAAGTATAATTTATCTTAGAAACCTTCCCGCAACGCTTAAAAACCTTCTTTTTCTTGATATTCTATATTCCAGGGAACAAAATGTTATCCGCTAATTTATTAAGAAATGCCAACAAGAAAATCTCCAAGGAAAGGGTCTTTGCAATTTTGGCCAAGAAAAAGAGCCAATAAATTTTTACCTAGAGTCAACTGGGATGCGATTAATTCTGAAAAAAAGCTTAAGGGATTTATCTGTTATAAAGCTGGGATGGCTTCTGCCTATGTTAAGGATGAAACACCTGATTCAATGACTAAGGGAAAGAAAATTTCTATCCCTATTACAATTCTTGAATGTCCTCCAATAAAAATATTTTCTGTTAGATTCTATAAAAATAAAAATCTTTTCAAAGAGATTGTTGCTGAAAAAACTGAAAAAGAATTAAAAAGAAAATTAAAGTTGCCAAAAGAAAAAAGCCCAAAAATTGAAGACATTCAATCTGAAAATGATTTTGATGACATAAGAGTTTTATGCTATTCACAAGTAAAAAAGACAGGAATAAAAAAAACTCCTGATATAAGTGAAATAGGACTTTCTGGAACTTTAAAAGAAAAACTTGATTTTGTGAAAGAAAATTTTGAAAAAGAAATTCCTATTTTGAATGTTTTTGAAAAAGGAGATTTAATTGATCTAAGAGGATTAACAAAAGGTAAAGGAATGCAGGGTCCTGTAAAAAGATTTGGAATAAAACTAAAACACCATAAATCAGAAAAAGGAAGAAGAAGACCAGGGAGTCTTGGTCCGTGGCATCCTGCAAGAGTTATTTTTAGGGTTCCAATGGCCGGACAACTCGGAATGTTTTCTAGAATCACATACAATAATAAAATCATAGACATTGGAAAATCAGAAAACAAAAATTGGCTTAAAAATATAAAGAATTTTGGAAATTTAAAAACAGATTATATTATTGTGAATAGTTCTGTATCTGGTCCTGCGAAAAGACAATTACTTATCACATCTCCTTTAAGAAAAACAAAAAGGCAAGAAAAGAAAAATTATGAAGTCATTGAATTTAGATAAAAATGAAAGTTAAAATATTTAATATAGATGGAAAGAAAACAAAAGAAATAGAATTACCTAAAATCTTTTCTTCTCCAATAAGAGAAGATATCGTTAGCAAAATTCTTGAAATTAAAAAAACTCATCAACCATATTCCCCTTCCCCAGTTGCAGGAAAACAACATTCTGCATCTGGAAGAATTATCCATAGAAGACATGTATGGAAAAGTGGCTACGGAAGAGGAGCTTCAAGAATTCCAAGAAAAATACTCACTAAAAGAGGTTCACAATTCAACTGGATTGGTGCCGAGGTTGCTTCCACAAGGGGCGGAAGAAGAGCACACCCTCCAAAAGTAATATCTATGATTAATACATCAAAAATAAATAAAAAAGAAATGAGATTTGCACTTGCTTCTGCATTAAGCGCAACAGCAAATAAAAAAATGGTTGCTTCAAAATATGAAAGATTAACAGAAAAAAATATTGAAACTCTTCCTTTTATTGTTGAATCAAAAATTACCCTATTAAAAACAAAAGAATTTGTTTTAAGTATGAAAAAAATTCTTGGAGAAAGTCTTTTTGAAATAGCATTTAGAAAGAAAAAAATTAGAAGTGGGAGAGGAAAATTAAGAGGGAGAAAATACAAAAATAATGCAGGATTTTTAATTGTTACAAGTGGTAATGAAGAACTAAAAACAAAATCAATTGAAACAAAAAAAGTGGGTAATCTTAGTGTTTTAGATCTTGCTAAAGGTGGTCTTGGAAGATTAATCCTTTATACTGAAAATGCCATTAAAGAATTAGGAGAATTCAAATGAAAATTCAATTAAAACCAGTTGTTACAGAAAAAGCAGTAATGATGATAGAGTCTCAAAACACATTAACATTTCAAACAGGAAAAATAACAACAAAACAAGAAATAAAAAAAGAGATAGAAGACTTATTTAAAATTAAAATTAAAAAAATAAGAACTCTTATCAGAGGAAGTGTAAAATATGTTTATATCAAACTTAAACCAGAATTTGTTGCGCTTGATATTGCAACAAAATTAGGAATAATGTAATATGGGTAAAAGAATAATTCAACAAGCAAGAGGGCATGGAAGTGGAATTTATAGAGTTAGAAAAAGAGCTTTTAGATATGAATTAAAATATCCTGTAAAACCTTTAGGTATAGGAACAGTAATTAAACTTATCAATTCTCCAGCACATTCTGCCCCATTAGCAAAAATAAATTATGACAAGAAAATATTTTATATTCCTGCATTCAAGGGACTGGTTGAAGGACAAAAAATAAATTTTGAAGAAAAAGAAATCACTAAGGGAAATATTCTTAGATTGAAAGATATTCCTATAAAAACATCTATTTACAATATAGAATCAAGACCTGGTGATGGGGGAACTTTTATAAAAAGTGCAGGAAGTTGTGGGGTAGTTAGTAGAATCATAGGAAAACACATCTACATTTTAATGCCATCAAAAAAAGAAAAAAAGTTTAATGAAAATTGTAGAGCAATTATAGGAACTGTTGCTGGCTCAGGAAGGCTAGAAAAACCAATAATTAAGGCTGGGAAACAACATTATATTAAAAAAGGTAAAGGTAAATTGTGGCCAAGAACCTCTGCTGTAAAAGTAAATGTAATTGACCATCCTTTTGGTTCAGGTAGAGGGAAAAATCCAAAGAGTAAAATTGCTAAAAGAAATGCTCCACCAGGAAAAAAAGTTGGATTATTGAGGCCAAGAAGAACAGGAAAGAAAAAATAAAATGGAAAAAGAAAATATAGAGATAAAAAAGAAAGATTTTACATATAGGGGAGAAACTCTTGAAAATTTAAAAAAATTAGATGTAAGAGAATTTGCTAAATATTTAAAATCAAGACCAAGAAGAAATGTTCTTAGACAATTCAATAAACTTGAAAATTTCATTAGCTCTGCAAAAATTAAGATAACTAAAAATAAATCAATAAGAACCCATCAAAGAGATCTTACTATTGTTCCTGAAATGGTCGGAATGAAGATATTTGTCTATAATGGAAAGAGTTTTTTTCCAGTAGAAATAGTAAATGAAATGCTTGGCCACAAAATTGGAGAATTTGCCTTAACTCGTGGAAGAGTCAAACACGGAAAATCCGGTGTGGGTGCAACCAAGGGAACTAAATTCAAGGCTAAAAAATAAAAATGGAAAAAGAAAATAAAAATAAAGAAGAAGAAAAAATTCAGGAAGAAAAAAAACCTGTAGAAGAACTAGGAAAAAAACAGGAAGAAAAGATTGAAGAGAAGAAAACAGAAAAAAAACCAGAAGTTAAAAGGCCAAAAAAAACAGAAGCTGTGATTAATGCAAGAAATCTTCCAATATCTACAAAAGATTCTAAAGCTATTTGCAAATTTATTAAAAACAAAAAAATTGGAAATGCAATTACTGATCTAGAACAGGTTGTTGCACTAAAAAAAGCAATTCCTATGAAGGGAGAAATCCCTCATAAAAAAGGAAAGGGAATGATGGCAGGAAGATTTCCAAAAAATTCTTCTCTAAGTTTTATAAAATTATTAAAGAATCTCTCAGCAAATGCAACTTACAATGGATTAGAAGAACCATTAATTGCTGAATCTATTGCAAATATTGGAGAACGACCTCATGGGAAATTTGGATGGGTAAGGAAAAAAAGAACTCACATCAGATTAAAAGCTATTGAGATGAAAAAAAGAAAGTAAAAAATGGAAGAAAAAAACGTTATTAAATTTAAAAAAGAAGAATTCTCTATTCGTGAATATGTAAAAAATTCTCTTGGGAAAGGAAAAATAAGTGAGGTAAGAGTAGAATATGCTCCTGTGGGAGAGAAAATAATTGTTTCTACTAACAAACCAGGATTAGTCATAGGAAGGGGTGGAGAAAAAATAAATGAACTTACCAGGAATCTAAAGAAAAAATTCAATCTTGAAAATCCTCATGTGGAAATAGATGAAGTAATGAAACCAGAATTTACTGCTCAAATAATGGCTGATGAAATTGCCTTGAGTATTGAAAGGTTTGGTCCTTTAAGATTCAAGGTTGTTGCTTACCGAGTGCTGCAAAAAATTATGAATGCAGGAGCGCTTGGAGTTGAAATAAGATTAAGTGGGAAACTTCCTGGTTCAAGAGCAAAAACATGGAGATTTGCCCAAGGATATTTAAAGAAAACAGGAGATCCTGCAAAATTAGTTGATAGAGCACAATCCATAGCACAAACAAAACCAGGAGTAGTAGGAGTAAAAGTAGGTATACTTTCACCTGACGTTGTCTTGATAGATAAAGTAAATATTAATGAAGAACTTCTTGAAAAAATTAGAAAAAATATTGAAACAGAAAAAGAACCAAAAAAAGAATTAAAAATTAAATTAAATAAAACTAAAATAAAAAATGGCAATGAAAATAAAAGATCTAAAAAGACTGAATAAAAAAGAAAGGGAAGAAAAACTTCAGGAATTAAAGATGGAATTAATAAAATCACGAGTTGCATCAGAGAAAAGTAGTTCAAAAGTAAAAGAAATTAAAAAAATGATTGCAAGAATACTCACACTCAATAAATAACATGGAAATATGTCCAAAATGTGGTCTTCCTAAACAAGCCTGTGTATGCGAACAGATTGTAAAAAGTTCACAGAAAATAAAGATCACAACAGATAAGAAAAGATACGGAAAAATTGTAACTATTGTTACGGGATTTGAAAGTGGAATCAATATAAGACAAATCGCAAAAGACCTAAAAAATAGTCTTGCTTGCGGAGGAACTTATAAAGAAGATAAGATAGAACTTCAAGGAGAGCATAAGAAGAAAGTAAAAGAAATGTTAGTCAAATTTGGATTTGAAGAAGATTCCATAGAAAATTAAAATTAAGAAAAACGCACAAATAAAATGAAAGAAAAAAAGACCGAGAAAAGTCTTAAAAAAACTGAATCTAAAAAGAAAAAGGAAACAAAAATAGCTGAAGCACCATATGAAGACAGAGATTGTCCTTTTCACGGCAAATTGAAAATAAGGGGAAGAACTTTTGAAGGAGAAGTAAAAAGAAAGTTTCCTAGAAGAATCTCTATAGAATTTGAAAGGATGCTCTATATCAGAAAATATGAAAGATATGCAAAATCAAAAACAAAGATTCATGCAAGGCTTCCAAAATGTATGGAAGATGAAATTAACATAGGTGATACAGTATTGATTAAAGAATGTAGGCCCTTAAGTAAAATAATCCATTTTGTAGTCATCAAAAAAATCAAAAGTGGAGGAAAAATAGAATGAAAGCAATTTCAGCAAAAGTAACAGCAGGATTAAATTTTGGGGCACTTTTAGTTGTAGCTGATAATAGTGGAGGAAAAATAGCCAAACTAGTATCTGTAAAAAGAGGGAAAGGAAGAAAAGGACGACAAGGACGTGCAAAAGTTGCAGACTTTGTTAAAGTAAGCATAAAAAAAGGAAATCCAGAAATGAAAGGGAATGTTTTTGATGCTATTATAATTCGTCAGAAAAAAACTTATAGAAGAAAGAATGGTGAAAGAGTTGGTTTTGAAGATAACGCTGTTGCAATACTCAAAGACGAAAAAGCAAACCCTAAAGGAACAAGAATTAAGGGTCCTGTAGCAAGGGAAGTAATGGAGCGCTGGCCTTCTGTGGCAAGAATTGCTTCATTTGTATATTAAAATGAAAAAAAAATTCAGCACTGCATGGAAATCTAGTAAACAACCTAGAAAACAGAGAAAATATCTAGCTAATGCTCCCCTTCACATTAAGAGGAAATTAATGAATGCAAATTTATCTAAAGAACTAAGAAAAAAATACAACAAGAGATCAATCCCTTTGAGAAAAAAAGATACTATAAAAATTTTAAGAGGGAAATTCAAAGGAAAGAAAGGGAAAATAACAAGGATTATGATAAAGATTCAAAAAGTAGAAATTGAAAAAATACAGGTTAAAAAACAAGATGGCTCAAAAGTGAATATAAAATTAAGACCTTCAAATCTTCAGATTATTGAATTAAACCTTGAAGACAAAAAAAGAAACAAGGCCTTGAACAAAGAAGTCAAAGAAAAGAAAGAAACAAAAAAGACAGAAGATAAAACTGAAAAGAAAGAAACTGGAGGAAAAAAATAATGCACTTAAAAAGACAAATGGTCCCTAAAAGCTGGCCAATACATAGGAAAGGAACAAAATATTTAGTTCGGCCAAAAGCAGATATTAAGAAAGGTGCACCTATTTTAATTGTTTTGAGAGACATATTAAAAATAGTTCAGAATAGAAAGGAAGTAAAAAGAGTTATCCATATGCGACATATTTTATTGAATCATAAACTTGTAAATGATGAAAAGAACAATGTCTGGTTATTTGATGTAATAACCCTCTTACCTTTAAAAAAGAGTTATAGACTGAAATTGTCAAAAAATAAAAAAATCGAAATGGAAGAAATCAATGAAAAAGAATCAAATTATAAAATAGCAAAAATAATTGGTAAAAAAATATTGAAAGGGAAAAAATTACAATTAAATCTTAGTGATGGAAGAAACTTTATTTCAGATATCAGTTGTAATATTAATGATTCTGTTTTTATTAATCTTAAGGAAAAGAAAATAGAAAAATGTGTTCCTCTTAAAGAAAATTCGAAAATTTTTATTTTTGCAGGAAAACACGCTGGGGAAGAAGGAACCATAAATAAGATAGATAAAGAAAACAAAACAGTTGAATTAAATATCAATGGAAAGGCAACTCATGCTTTGATTGAACAATTAATAGTGATGAATAAAAATGGATAAAAAAATGGAAAACCAAGAAAATCCTATGAGAAAAATAAAAATGGAGAAAGTTGTATTAAGTATAGGTGGAACTGGAGAAGAACTTGAAAAAGGATTCAAACTTTTAAAAATTCTAACAGGAAGAACTCCTGCAAAAACAATATCAAGAAAGAGAATTCCTTCCCTTGGTGTAAGGCCTAAATTAGAAGTAGGGGCTGTTGTTACAATAAGAAAGAACCATATAGAAACTCTAAAAAAAATGCTTACCCCAATAGATAACATACTTAAAAAAAAGCAGATAAGTGAAAACAGTTTTTCATTTGGGGTAAAAGAATATATTGAAATTCCTGGAATAGAATATCAAAGAGATATAGGAATCAGGGGATTGGATGTTACAGTTATGTTCGAAAGAGCAGGTAGAAGAGTTAGATTAAAAAAAATAAAAAGGGGAAAAATTCCTAAAAAACAGAAAATTACAAAAGAAGAAATAATCAAATTTATGGAGGAAAATTTTAATACAAAATTTATATAAAATGACAGCAAGTGATTGGAGGAAAATTTTAAAACAATTGAAGAACAAACCTGAAAAAATGCAGAAGTTCTTAAAGCATAATAAACCAAAAGAAAGGACAATTGGAATAGCGAAAAGAAAATGCGAAAGATGCGGAAGATTCGGTGCCCATATCAAATCATACGGATTAAATTTTTGTCGGCAATGCTTTAGAGAGATTGCGGAAGAAATCGGCTTTAAAAAATACAGTTAAAATGTCACAAGATATTATTGCAGATGCACTAAACATGATGAGAAATGCCAAAAGAGCAGGAAAAGAAATCGTAAAAGTCAATAGGATTTCAAAACTTTTAATTGAAATTCTAAAGATAATGAAACAAAAGAAAATAATAAAAAAATACAAAATTGATCTTAAAAATAAATTTTTGGAAATAACTCTCGGTGATTTCATAGAATGTAGAGCAATAAAGCCTAGATTTACAGTAAAACAAGACCAAATTGAAAAATATAAAAGAAGATACCTTCCAGCGAGAAATATTGGTACAATCATCATATCCACAAATAAAGGATTATTGACGCATGAAGTAGCTTTAGAAGAAAAAATTGGGGGAAGTTTAATAGCTTATTTTTATTAAAATGAAAAAAGAACTTTACAAAAAAATAGAAATTCCTGAAGGAATTTCGGCAGAAATAACAGAAGATATTCTGAAAATTAGTGGGGCTGAAGGAGAAATCGAGAAAAAATTTAATATAAATAATCTTGAATTTAGTAAAGAAGATAATAAGATAATTATTGGAAATAAAAAAGCTACAAAAAAAGAAAAGAAACTAATGAATACTATTACTTCGCACATAAAAAACATGTTTAAGGGAGTACAAGAAAAATTTGAATACCAACTAAAAATTTGCTTTAGTCATTTTCCTATTAATGTTGAAATAAAAGATGGAGAAGCTGTAATTAAAAATTTTATTGGGGAAAAAATTCCAAGAAAGACAAAAATTCTAAAGGGTGTAGAAATTGAACTGGATAACGACATAATAAAAGTTAAATCTGTTGACAAAGAACTTGCTGGGCAGGTTGCTGCAAATTTTGAAGCTGCTACGAAAATAAGAAAAAGAGATAGAAGAGTATTTCAAGATGGAATTTTCATAATAAACAAAGCAGGGAGGGAAATATAATGGCAAAATTTTTGAGGAGAAATTGGAATAAATATAGTAAATTAGGAAAAAGAAAAAAGAAAAAACAAGTATGGAGAAAACCAAGAGGAAGAGATAATAAAATTAGAGAGAAAAGGAAGGGGTGTCCTAAATTTGTTAGTATAGGATATAAGAATGATATTCTTGAAAGAAAAAGAATTAGGGTTATAAGAAATCTTGACGCTCTGGAAAAAATTAAAAAAAATGAAATATTGGTTCTTGGAAATGTTGGAAAAAAGAAGAAAATTGAAATTTTAAAAAAAGCAAAAGAAAGAAAAATTTCTGTTCAGAATATGAATATTGAAAAATTCCTAAAGAAAATTGAGAAGCAAAAAAAACCAGAAAAAGTAGGAGAAGATAAAAAATGAATCTAAAAAAGAAAAAAGAACTTGCAAAAAGAACCTTTAATATAGGGGAAAAAAGAATAGTTTTTGCAGAATCTAGACTTAACGACATTAAAGAAGCAATCACAAAACAAGATATAAGAGACTTAAAACAAGATGGAGCAATAATAATAAAAGAAAAAAAAGGTAGAAAAAAAATTAAAAAGAAAAGGGGCAGGAGCATTGGTAATATAAGGAAAAAAAGGAAAAAGAGAAAAGAAGATTATATGATTCTTACAAGAAAACTAAGAAAATATACCTCAAAAATGAAGAATAAAAAAGAAATATCAAAAACAGATTTTGATGAGATAAGGAAAAAAATAAGAAATAAGATATTTAGAAGTAAATCTCATTTAAGAAATTACATGAAAGGATAAAAAAATGAAAACATTAAAAAGAAGACGAAAAGAACATAAAACAGATTATTTGAAGAGAATCCGTTTACTTAAAAGTGGATCTTCTAGAATTATATTTAAAAAAACAAACAGATACCTCATTACCCAATATGTTACAAGTAAAGAAGCAAAAGATAAAATTAAAATCGGGATGACTTCAAAAGATCTTCTTAAATATGGTTGGCCAAAAGAATTTAAAGGCAGCCTTAAATCAACTCCTGCTTCTTATCTTATTGGATTATTAATGGGTAAAAAAACTTTAGAAAAAAAACTTCCTGAACCTATTATTAATTTTGGAATGCTTAGAGTTTTACATAAAAATAGTGCTTTTGCTTTTCTAAAAGGATTGAAAGATTCTGGAATTAAAGTAAAATGTGAAGATAAACTCTTCCCACCTGAAGAAAGAATAAAAGGAAAACATCTTAAAAAAGATTTTTCAAAAATATTCGAAGAAATTAAATCAAAAATAGAAAATGAAAAATGACTGAGAAAGAAAAAGAATTTAATGCCTTAAAAAAGACTGTAGAAGCACATAAAACCCTTTCAGAAGAAGAAGCTGGAAAAAAAGCAGAGAAAGTTAAAGAAACTTCAAGGAAATTAATAAATGAAGAAACTAAAAAAGAAAAGAAAGAAGAAGAAAAGAAAATTATTGAAAAAGATGTAATAAAGAAAGGAAAAAAGGTAGAAAAAAAGAGTGAAAAAGAAATAGCTATTGAAAGAATCAAAGAACAATCACTTTCTTCATGGGAACCAAAAACAAAACTAGGAAGAGAAGTTAAAAATGGGAAAATAAAAAACATTGATGAAATTCTAGATAATAATAGGAAAATTCTTGAAGAACAAATTGTTGATTCTTTATTAGACGTGAAAACTGATTTAATATTAATCGGGCAAGCAAAAGGAAAATTTGGAGGAGGAAAAAGAAGAATATGGCGGCAAACTCAGAAAAAAACCAAAGAAGGAAATGTTCCTGTATTTTCTGCTATGGCTGTTGTCGGCGATGAAAATGGTCATTTAGGTATAGGTATTGGAAAAGCAAAAGAAACTCTTCCAGCAAGAGATAAAGCAATACGAAAAGCAAAATTAAATATAATGCAAGTTGAAAGATCTTGCTCTAGTTTTGATTGTGCATGTTCAAAACTCCATACTGTACCTCTTAAAACCTATGGAAAAGAAGGAAGTTGCAGAGTAATATTAATTCCTGCCCCCCAAGGAACAGGTCTTGTAGTTAGTGGGGAGTTAAAAAAAATATTAAAACTTGCAGGAATAAAAGATGTTTACAGTAAGACTTTTGGTAACAAAACTACAACTTTTAACTTTGTTAAGGCTTGCTTTAATGCTCTTAAAAAACCAGATCAAAAAACAAGAAAATGAAAAAAATATGTATCATAAGAATTCGGGGACAAGTGGGACTAGATAGAAAGAGAAAAGAAACTCTAAACAGATTAAGATTAAGGAGAAAATACTCATGCATAGTTATTATGCCTTCAAAAGAACAACTTGGAATGCTTGAAAAAATTAGGAACTTTGTTGCTTTTGGTGAAATAAAAAATAATATTTTTGAAAAATTAATTGAAAAAAGAGGACAGAAAATTGACAAAGAAAAAAAGATTGATGCGAAAAAAATTGTTGAAGAATTAGAAAAAGGTAAAAAATATGAAGATTTAAATCTTAAACCTTTTTTCAGATTACATCCTCCAAGAAAAGGAATTGATACTAAATTTCACTTTGGAAAGAAAAAAGGAGTGCTTGGGAATAATAAAGAAAAAATAAATGAACTTATTAAAAGGATGTTATAAATGGTTATCCAAAAAACAAAAAAACGTAAAAAATCATCTAGGATGCATGGGCGTGGTAGAGGGACTCATGGTTGGGGAGAGAGAAAAAAGCATAAAAAATCAGGGCATAGGGGAGGAATAGGTATGGCTGGATCTGGAAAAAGAGCAGACCATAAAAAAACACTAGTAACAAAACAATATGGACATGGATATTTTGGAAAAAAAGGAATCACAAGTAGAAAAAGCCAAAAAGATAAAAGAAAAAGAATAAATCTTAGAGATATTGAATTAAATCTTGAAAAATATATCCAAAAAGGAATTGCGAAAAAAACAACTTCTGGTTTTGAAATAAATCTTGAGAATTATAAAATTCTTGGGAGTTCTGAAAAAGACTTATTAAAAAATAAATTAATTATAAAAGCCAAAGAGGCTTCTAATTTAGCATTGGAAAAAGTAAAAAAATCTGGTGGAGAAATAATTTTAAAAAATAAGGAAAAATTAAATAAAACAAAAGATAATAAATAAACAATGGTAAATTTAAGAGGTATATTTAATTATATTCCTGAGATAAAAAAACCTGATGAAAAAAAGCTGAGTTTTAATATAAAGGCTAAATGGACTCTTATTGCATTGGCTTTGTTTTTTATTCTAGCAAACATCCCTCTTTTTGGACTTTCTGAAAATGCTTTAGCGCGGTTTGAATTTTTAGCTATAATTCTTGGAACACAATTTGGAAGTATTATCTCTCTTGGAATAGGACCTATTGTAATGGCATCTATTATTTTACAGCTTCTTACAGGTTCAAAAATATTAAACATAGATACAACAACACTTGAAGGAAAGAAATTTTTTCAAGGACTTCAGAAGATTATGGTTTTCTTTTTCATAATTTTTGAATCACTAGTTTATGTTCTAATGAAAGGACTTCAAGCTGCACCAGGATTTCAGGGTCTTTTGATATTACAATTAATTTTAGGAGGATTAATCATTTTTTACATGGATGAACTTACGACAAAATGGGGATTTGGTTCTGGTGTTAGTTTATTTATTGCAGCAGGAGTTTCATGGAGACTTATAACCAGTGCTTTCCAGTTTTTAGATAATCAAGGAAGAAATTGTCTCTTAAATTTTAAAACAGTTCCATGTACAGGTAAGGTTCTTGTCATTTTACAATCTGTGATAAATCAATTCCCCATCGAACTTTTATCAGCTGTAGGGGCGATAATTACAACATTCATAATTTTTATGGTTGTTGTCTGGGCTCAATCTTTAAAAGTTGAAATTCCGCTTTCATTTGGAAGAATTCGTGGGTATGGGGTAAAATGGCCTTTGTCATTTTTCTACACATCTGTGATTCCTGTTATTTTAACAGCTGCCTTAGTTGCAAACATACAACTTTTTGGAGGGATTATTGATAATGCTGCTGCCCCATGTATTGCAGGAATAGCTGAACAATGTGTAGGTAGTGCAAAATTCGCTTCGCACTTTACTTTTTTAGGAAGATTTATTGATGGTCGGGCTATTTCAGGTCTTGCTTTCTGGATAGGTTCATCAAATCTTTTGGAATTAACTATTAGAGGAGGATTTTTACCAAAATATTTACTACAGGGATTATTCCATGTTTTATTTTTCATGTTCTTCTCAACTCTTTTTGCTGTTTTCTGGATTAAAACATCTGGAATGGATTCTAAAAGTCAGGCGCATAAAATTTTTGCATCAGGATTACAAGTAGCAGGATTTAGACAAGATGAAAGAATCCTTGAAAGTATCTTAGATAGGTATATCATGCCCTTAACTGTAATGGGTGGTCTTGCAATAGGTTTTCTCGCTGCAATTACAAATCTAATGGGTGCTCTGGTTTCTGGAACAGCAATTCTTCTTGTAATAATGATTATGTTCCAATTTTACCAAAACATTGCACAACAACATGCAATAGATATGCATCCTATAATGAGAAAGTTTATAAAAACATAATAATTTTAAAAAAGATGGATAAAGAGGGAAGCTTTAAGAAAATTTTTATTGTAATGTTTATTGTTTTACTAATTGCTCTTTTTTGGGATAAAGTTTCATGGATAAGAGGTACTGTTAATGCTATTCTTAATCCAACTGCAGGAGCTCTTTTAAACTGGAATTTAACACTTGGAATGATTTTAATTGTTCTTTTAATAACAGTATTGACGACTCTTGTCCAAAAATATGGTACAGATCAAAAAACACTTCGGGGATTGAAAAAAGAACAAAAAGAACTTCAAGAAGAAATAAAAAAAGCTAAAGAACATCCTGAAAAAATGATGGCGCTTCAGAAAAAACAATTTGCTTTCTTTCCAAAAATGATGAAATTAAGTATGAGACCTATAATTTATACTTCAATACCACTTATTTTATTCTTCAGATGGTTTATGGATTTTTTTAGTTCTATGGGAGATGTAAAATTTTTTGGTTTCTTAAGCTGGTTTTGGTTTTATCTTTTGGGTTCAATGATTTTTAGTTCCATTTTAAGAAAGGTTTTTAAGGTAGTTTAAAAATAAAGGATAATGGAAAAACAAGAAAAACAAGAGATATCTCAAGAGATTTTGTATAAATTAGGGATGTTTGAAAAGAATCTAGAATTACTTAACCAACAATTACAATTAGTAGATAAAAGCATAATAGATTTAAATTCTTTAGATTTTGGAATGGATGAAATTAAGAACTCAGTTGGAAAAGAGGTTATGGCCCAACTAGGAAGAGGAATTTTTATAAAAACCAAAATTATCTCAGATGAAATGCTTGTTGATATTGGAAGTAAAAATTTAGTAAAAAAGAGTGTTCCAGAAACAAAAAGAATTCTAAAAGAACAGATAGAAAAACTCAATCAAGTAAAAAAAGAATTAGAAGATGAGGTTGGAAAAATCGATAAAGAAATGGTTAAATTAGTCAGTGGTCTTTAGAAGAATTAATTTTTAAATCTTTTCAAAAATTGATCATAAGAAAGAATTCCGAATTCAGAAACAATTCCTTCTATATATTTTTTAGGAACAAATTCAAAAGCAGGGTTTTTTATCTTAATATTTTTAGGGGCTTTATCCCAGACTTCATTAAGAGATCTATGTTCAATCGGAACCTTTTGTTTTGTAAATTTCCATGAATCAGCAATAATATATAATGGAATTTTATGAAGGTGTGCAAGTTCTGCAACCATTTTACTTCCTATTTTATTTATAATTCCATTTTTTGTAAGAGCGTCTGCACCAAGAAATATCTTATTAGCATAAATTTTATCTTTTTTACTCTCCTTTTCAATTGCAAGTGCTATTGCAGAATCTATGAACATTGTTACTTTAATTCCTGCTTCTTTCAATTCTTTTGCTGTTTTCCTTCCTTGAAAAAGGGGGCGAGTCTCTGTATTATAAACTTTAAACTTCTTCTCTCTTTTTTTTGCATAAATTAAAGCATTAATAACATTTGTAGAATGACAGTGTGTAAAAATAGTATCATTATTTTTTATTAATTTTATAGTTGAAAAATTTATTTTTTTCTGTGATTCTTCAAAATGCTCTAATATTTTTTCTTTAGAAATTCCAGATTCAGCTAAATCCAGAACATTCCCCATCATTGGTTCTGTTGGTCGAGAAGCTAGGAGCATTTGCTTTGTTTTTTTGGAAGGAAAAATAAAATAAGCTTTTACAGCTGCTTTTGTAATATTTCGTGCCCCTTGAATTTTAACCTTTTTTATATCATTAATAATTTTATTGATCTTTCTTACATTTTCTCTTTGATTTTCATCTCTTTTTTTATTCATAAATTATTAAACTTAAGAAAGTTTAAAAATTCTCTTTTTTTATTCTTTATATGTTAGAAAGTCTGGTTAATCCAAAAAGAGTTGAGAAAGGATCTTGGAAAATGTTCTTTATAGGGATGCTTTATGCTTCTCTTTCTCTTCTTCTTGTAAAATGGTTTTTTTCAAAAGATATTGTTCTCTCGCAGTATTCAGGAATACTTGTAGTAACCTTTTCTGTTATGTTTTCTTTGCCTTTTATGTATTACATAATAAAGAAAGAAGAGTTAGAAGATGAACAAGTAGTTGGATTTTTAAGTGTATGGAAAATACACAAAGATGCTATTTTTGCGCTGATGTGGCTTTTTATTGGTCTTATCATTGCTTTTTCGTTCTGGCACATTGTTTTAGGAGATTCTAATCTTTTTAATGCTCAAATAGAAACTTATTGTAGAATAAACAGTCCAGGAAATTCTTTTGGATGTATTGAAAAATATAGTATTGCAGAAACAGCAAAAGGAACTGCAAATACTGTAACAAAAAGTATAAGATTTTTATCTATAATAGAAAATAATGTTTATGTTATGATTTTCACTTTATTTTTATCTCTGATTTTTGGCGCAGGGGCCATATTTATTCTAACTTGGAATGCTAGTGTTATTTCTACTGCAATAAATATTTTTACACAATATAGTATAAAAGAAATTCCTTTAGGGGTATTAAGATATATGATTCATGGGTTTCCAGAAATTGCAGCTTATTTTATAACAGCACTTGCAGGAGGAATTTTTGGGGTCGGGGTCCTTAGAAATGGTATACATGGTAAAAGATTTATCCATGTTCTGGAAAATGTAGTTATTCTTTTATTTATTGCCCTGATAATTTTAGTGATTGCTGCTTTAATAGAAGTTTATTTTACCCCTTTATTGTTTTAATTGATAAAAATTTATAGAATCTCTTTCTATAAAATTTAAAAATGAAAAAACACTTAATTATTTATGGTAAACATTTTATTAATTTTTTCTTTTATCATAAGTTTTGTTTTAACTAATTTAACACTTCCTTTTTGGATAAGGATGACTAAAAAAGCAGGTCTTATTTGGGAAGACATGAACAAACCAGGAAAACCAAAAAATGTATCTGCTTCAGGGGGAATAGTTGTAATCATTGCATTTATTATAGGTATTTTTTATTATATTGCTATAAGAACATTTATTCTAAAAGATTTGACCTCAATAAATCTTGAGATTTTTGCTTTGTTAAGTGTTGTATTAATTTTATCACTAGTAGGAATTGTTGATGATATGCTGGGATGGAAAAATAAAGGTTTATCAAAAAGAACAAGAATTTTGCTTGCATTTATTGCCGCAATTCCATTAGTTGTGATTAATGTTGGAACATCAGTAATAAATTTTCCTTTTCTTGGACCAATCAATTTTGGGATTTTTTACCCTTTATTTCTAATTCCATTAGGAATTGCAGGAGCAACAACCACTTATAATTTTTTAGCAGGTTATAATGGTCTAGAAGCTGGGCAAGGGATCCTTATACTTGGATTTTTATCTTATGTTGCCTATATTTCTGGGCATGCATGGCTTACTGTAGTAAGTCTAACAATGGTATTTGCATTGATTGGTTTTTGGTTTTATAATAAATACCCTGCAAAAGTTTTCCCAGGAGATTCTTTAACATGGACTATAGGTGCACTTATTGCAGGAATATCTATATTAGGTAATTTTCAAAAAATAGCACTATTTGTATTTCTTCCTTACATAATTGAAACTGGCTTAAAACTTAGAGGAAAACTTGAAAAACAATCTTTCGCTAAACCGAATAAAGATGGAAGTCTTGAAATGCCCTACAAAAAGATTTATGGGTTGGAACATCTTGCTATTTATGTTCTTAAAAAAATAAAACCAAGCAAAAAAGTTTATGAAAAAGAAGTTGTTTATCTTATCCATGGATTTCAAATATTTATCATAATTTTAGCATTCTTCCTTTTTATATATTAATAAAGATTTTAAAAGGAGTTTCCCTTTTCTATAAAATATTAAATTATTAAATATTTATAAAAATGAGTGAAAAAGATTCTATAAAAATAAACTTTGGTAAATTATTTCCAAATAAACCAACCTTAATATTTTCCATATTATTTTTTATCTCACTTTTTATTAATCTTCTAAGTGTTTTAAAAATAAGTTTTGGAATTCCAATAATGGGTCAATTTCTTTCTATTTTTCCATCTTTACTTTTGTGGACTCTGAGTTTAGCCTTAGCAATCTCTGCAATACTTGCTTATTTTAAGAAATTTAAATTCATGTTTTTACCAATAATAATTTGGCTACTCCTTACATCTGTAATTGTCAGAACACCTAATATAGCTCAATTAAAAGATATAACAACAGGAGAATGGACTCTTGCTCCTGATTTAGATCCTTTTTTATATCTAAGACTTGCACAAAACATCAATGATGGAACTCTTCAAAATCCTGATGTAATAAGATATGCTCCTATTGGTGCAAAAAATTATGCCTTGCAAAATCTTATGCCTTTGACTATCTTTTCTATTTATAAAATAATGTCGATTTTTAAAGAAACATCTTTAACTTATGCAGCAATAATAACCCCTGTAATTCTCTTTTTTGCTTCTTGTATTGGATTTTTGTTGTTTGTTAAAGTTCTAGGCTCATTAAAATTCTCCAAAAAAAAATCATGGTTATTTGCCATTATAGCAACACTGTTTTATATTTTTATTCCAGCAATGCTCCATAGAACTGTTGCAGGAGTTCCTGAAATTGAAAGTCTTGGTTTGGTTTGGTTTTGGCTTGCATTTTTATTCTTTGTTATGGCATGGAAAGAAATAAAATCAAAGAAAATAATTACTTATGGAATTTTATCAGGAATTTTCACAGGATTAATGTCTTGGAGTTGGGGGGGATATAGATATATTTATATGGTTATTGGGCTTACTACTCTTTTAATTTTTTTATTTCAAAAAGATAGAATAAAGAATAGAAAAATTTTGCTTTCTTGGGTAATCCCTGCACTATTAATAGTTTTATTACAAACAAAAAATATCCAATCTCTTTTGACAAGTATGAGTGATACTGGATTTGGTTTTTTTGTTTTGTTTTTAATTCTAATTGATTTTATCTTGTTTGATACAAAATTAAAAAATAAAATAAAAATAGAAAAAATTAATTTTCCAAGATCAATAGTGAGTTCAGTAATTGGTATATTAATTTTGGTTTTAGTTTTATTAATTTTCGAACCTAATTTTTTAATTAATGCAATAAAGGATATATTTGAAAGATTATTATATCCTTTTGGAAGAGCAAGGGTTGGATTAACTGTTGCAGAAAATAGGGTTCCTTATCTTATAGAAATTTTACAAAGATTTGGTTCTTTTTTATGGGTTTTTGTTATTGGAACAATAGTGATATTTTACGAGGCATTTAAAAAATTCAAGTTAAAACAGAAAATGATTCTTAATGGATTTTTTATATTATTTATTCTTGGAGCAGTATTTAGTAAATATTCTCCAACAAGTATTTTAAATGGGGTTAGTTTCTTCTCTAAATTAATTTATATGGGCGGATTGTTAGTCTTTGGTTTTGTATTGTTGTATACTATTTCAAAAGCACATGTAAAAAAAGATGAGAAAATACTACAAAATTTTAAAGAAATTAATTTTTTATACATTTTTCTGCTAGTCCTTTCTTTTTGGGCAATTATATCTATGAAAGGGGCTATTAGATTATTTTTTATAATTTCTCCTATTATTATTTTAATTTCTAGTTTTTTGTTTGTCAATATATTAGATTATAAAGAAAAAAATAAAAATAATAGTTCAAAAAAACTAACAGCTTTAATAGTTTTAGGGGTTTTAATCATAATCCTGGCTGGAAATTTTGTTGATTATTCTATTAAGACGGTTTCTGAAGCAAAAAATACTGTTCCAGGAATATATGAAAAACAATGGCAATCTACAATGGCATGGGTTAGAGAAAATACCATTGTAGAATCTATATTTGTTCATTGGTGGGATTATGGATATTGGATTCAAACACTAGGGGAACGAGCAACTGTAACAGATGGGGGACATTTTATTGGTTACTGGCCTCATTTAATAGGAAGATATGTATTAACTACCCCTTATCCAGAAACAGCCCTTAGTTTTATGAAATCACATAATGTATCTCATCTTTTAATTGATTCTACAGACCTTGGAAAATATAGTGCTTATTCAAGCATTGGAAGTGATGAAACAGGGGTAGATAGGCTTTCTCAGATTCCAATTATGAATTTAGATCCAAATCAAATAAATAAAAATGAAGATAAAGAGATAAGGGTTTACCAAGGAGGTGTTTTTGTTGATGAAGATATAATTTATGAACAAGGTGACCAAAAAATATTTTTGCCTGCAACTAAAGCAGCAATTGCAGGAGTAATAATTGAATTTTCAGAAAAAAACAAGAATCTTTCTTTTAGTCAAGCACGAGGTATTTTTGTTTATAATAATCAACAGATGATTATTCCTATTAGGTATATTTATTTTAAAGGTGAGCTTATTGATCTTGGTGGTGGTTTGAACGCTGCTGTCCAAATTATCCCTTCTGTTAGTTCACCAGGGCAAAATTTTCAAATTGATAATCTTGGTGCAGTAATTTATTTATCGCCAAAAGTTTATAGCAGTTTATTTACTCAACTCTATTTAATGAATGATCCTCTTAATAAATACCCTACAATAAAACCAGCTCATTTTGAACAAGACCCATTAATTCTTAATTTAAGAGTTCAGGGAGCAGATATAAGAGAATTTTTATATTATGGTGGTTTTAGAGGACCTATAAAAATATGGAAAGTAAACTATCCTGTGAATATTCTTGCAAAAGAAGAATTTCTAAGAACAGAAGGAGAATTTGCAGAATTTGATGATTTAAAGTTTATTAAATAATTTAATATAAAAAATAACTTATAGATTGTTTCTTCATAAGCTTTAAAATAAGACATTTTCTAGAAAAGATATGAACAAATCTTCAAATATAGCTATTATAATAGGTACAAAGGCAGAACTTATCAAATGTATACCTGTTATGTTGGAATTGCAAAAACAGAAAAAAGAATATTGGTTTATTCACACTGGCCAGCATTCTCTTGGAGAAGCATGTACAGAATTTGGAGTTAAAAAACCAGATTTTATTTTAAGTAAAGAACCTGATAGAAGTACTAAATTTTGGTCTAAAATAAACAGAAATTCTTTGATATGGTTTTTACAAATGATTCCAAAAATAAGAAGGTCTTTAAAAAAATTAAAACTCAAATACATTATTTATCATGGAGATACTATGAGTACAGCTGCTGCCTCTATTGCTTCAAGTAAGCTTCTTAATCTAAAAAAGACATGGGAAAGTGTTCATTTAGAAGCAGGGTTAAGATCTGGCTCTTTATTCGAGCCTTTTCCAGAAGAACTTTCCAGGATAATAAGTGATAAATTTTCTGATATCCTTTTAGCTGTTTCTGATTTAACAGAGAAAAATCTACAAAAATATAAAAATAAGAAAAAAATATTAAAAATTGGAAATACTATAATTGATTCTGCTCTTTTATCTTATGACCAAGCTAAAAAAAAGGGGTTTAAAAAGATTAAATCACGATATGCGTTAATAAATATTCATCGGCATGAAAATATCAAAAACAAAGAAAGACTTGAAAAGATTATTAAGATATTGAATGCAGTAAAAATAAATGCCATATGGCCTTTACATGCAAATACTGCAAGAGCCATAGAAGAATTTGGATTTGCCAACAAAGTAAAAAATATGAAAAACATTCAATTAAAATCTTTAACTAATTATGATAACTTTATCTTTCTTCTTGCTAATTGTGAATATTTAATAACTGACGGAGGAAGTATACAAGAAGAAAGCCTTGTTTTCAAAAAACCATGTATTTTGTTGAGGAAAAAAACAGAAAGGCAAGAAGGTCTAAGTACAGGAATTAATTTTTTAACAAATTTAAAAAATCCTTATGGTAAAAAAGAATTAAGTAAAAAGATAATAAATATTTTAAAATAAAATGAAGACAGCAATAATAGGATATACTGGATTTGTGGGGGGTAATTTATTAAAAAATAATAAATTTGAAGGGCTATATAATTCTAAAAATATTGAAGATATTCAGAATAAAAATTATAATTTAATCATCTGTGCAGGTGTTCCTGCTGAAAAATGGAGAGCAAACAGAGAACCTGAAAAAGACAGGAAAAATATTGGGAGATTGATGAAAAGTTTAGAAAACGTGGATGCTAATGAATTTATTCTTATTTCCACAATAGATGTTTATCCAAATCCAATAGGAGTTAATGAAGATACTGTAATCAATAAAGAATTTTTAAGTCCTTATGGATTAAATAGGAAACTTCTTGAAGAGTTTGTACAAAGGGAGTTCAATTCAAAAATAATAAGACTTCCTGGATTATTTGGGAGAAATTTGAAGAAAAATTTTATATTTGATATGATAAATAAGACAAATTTTGATAAAACCCATCAAGATAGTGTTTTCCAATATTATCCTATAAAAAGATTATGGGGAGAAATTATTAAAACTAAAAAAATAGGAACAAAATTAATCAACATAGCTACAGAACCAATTAGTGCAAAAGAAATTTCTAGAAAAATTTTTGGATTTGAATTCAAGAATAATTTACAAGGACCTGCATCAATATATGATGTGAGAACGAAATATGCAGATAAATGGGGTGGAAAAATAAATTATTTATATAATAAAAAAGTAATTTTGGATGATTTAACTCAATTTGTGGGGAAGATAAAATAATGGAAGATACAAAAAAAATACAGAAAAAACCTAACGAAGGAGATTTAAAAAAACATCCTGGACAGTTATTCAGGGAGTTATGGGATGAAAAAAATATAAAAAGAGAATTAAAGAGGGCTAAACAAGTAGGGGAAATGCCTTTTTTCAATCTCGACAAGATAGAATTGCACCCTGCAAAATCTTGTAATCTACGATGCTCTTTCTGTTATGGAAAGGATGTTGTCCCAGATAAAAAAGATAGAAGAATTTTATCATTAAACAACATTGAAAAAATTTTGACAGATGTGAGAGAAAATATGCCTAACGAAGAACCTTTAATAATTTATGCAGGATTATACAGCGAACCTTTATTACATCCAAACATAGATGAGGTGATAAAAACTACAGGAATAAAAGGATTTAGACAAGGTATATATACAAATGGCCTATTGATGGAAAAAATTTTGATAGAAGAAATAGCAGAAGCCGCAATAAAAAATAGAAATAATAAACCATCTTATATAGTGTTTAATGTTACTGCCTCAATTGTTTCTGAAAAACATGAAAAAAATTTATCCACTCTACTTAATAATATCGAAGAGATTTCTAAAGTTAAGGAAAAAATAAATTCTCCTTTATTACTCAATTGCTCTTTACATGCTATTGCAGAAAAAGAAGATCATTATAGAGAGGTTGCTTTAAAATTAAAAGATATTGGGGTAAACAACATAAGATTATCTTTTCCTTGGGGGCCTCAAATAAATGAATCAAATCAGATGGGAGTAAATTTAACAAGAAAACAATATATAGAATATGAGAATCAATTTCAAGAATTAGAGAAAGAGTTTCCTAGCTTAATTAGTATAAGATATCCTCCAAAAAAATTATTTAATAAATGTTTTGTTGGTACACTAGGAATGTCAATCAGTTCTGAAGGAGATATTTTTCCATGCCCAGAAGTTTCATCATTATTATTCAAGAAGACACATTCTTATGGGTCAATACATGAAAAGAAAATATCTGAAATTTGGCATGGGAAAGAACATAGAGAATTATTTTTAAGATTGAACCCATATACTGTAGAAAAGCCTTGTGTTTGTTGTCATACAGACGAAGATCTTAATAAAAAGTTTGCACAATTTTGGTCATCAGAGTAAATTTTTGCTGCTTCGCTTTGATGATTTAAAAAATCAATCTTTCAGGGCTTCATCATAAATTTTTCTTA
>JAFCCD010000010.1 GCA_017610405.1 Nanobdellota archaeon
TCTCTTATAGCGAATCTGCTCATGTATGGGTTTTCTTTTTGTGTCTCAAGACAAAGATTTCCCTGTGGTTTTATTCTTACTTTTGCAGAATCTCCGTTTTTTAAGAAATCAGGATTTTTCTTTACTACTTCTCCTGTTCTTGGATCAATCTGTTCGAGAAGTTCTACAAACTGGCAAGGAACCTGGGCTGTGTGAACATGGAAAACAGGTGTATATCCTTTTGCTAAAACAGAAGGATGATTTATAACAGTAATTGTAGCTAAAAATTCTTCAACAACATTTGATGGTCGTGCTGCTTCACAGATAACATCTCCTCTTGCAATATCTTTTTTACCAACCCCACGAATATTTATTCCAATATTATCTCCTGCAACAGCTTCCTGCATTTGTTCATGATGCATTTCTATTGTTTTAATTTCTCCTGAAATTCCTTTTCCTGTTCTTCCAGGCAAGATAATAACTTTTTGACCAACCTTCATGGTTCCAGTTTCAATTTTTCCAACAGGCACAGTTCCTATTCCTGTGATTTCATAAACATCTTGAACAGGCATTCTCATTGCAAGATCTGTAGGAAGTTTTGGTTCAGGGAAATTATCAAATTCTTCAACAATTGTTGGTCCTTTATACCAGGGCATTTTATCTGATTTCTTAAGAATATTCCCTCCTTTTAATCCAGAACATGCAATAAAGACTGTTTCATCAGGTTTAATTCCTACACCTTGAAGCAATTTTCCAACATCTTCCTTAACTTTGTTAAATTTATCTTCTTTATAATCTACAGCATCCATTTTGTTAATAGCAACAGTAATATTCTTTACACCCATTGTTCTCAAAAGCCAAAGGTGTTCTGTAGTTTGAGGTTGAACTCCTGCAGGGGCAGCAATAACTAAAAAAGCAGCATCTGCTTGCGATGCTCCGGTAATCATGTTCTTAACAAAATCTCTGTGTCCTGGAGCATCAATAATTGTCACCTGGTATTTTTGCGTGAGTATTTTTTTGTAAGCAAGGTCAATAGTAACTCCTCTTTCTCTTTCTGCTTTAATTTTATCCATAACATAAGCAAATTCAAATCCAGCCTTTCCGTGCTTTTCAGCCTCTGCTCTAAGTTTTTTCATCTCTTGGTCAGAAACAAGTCCGCTTTGGAACAACAGTTGTCCAACTATTGTAGATTTTCCTGCATCTACATGTCCTACAAACACAACATTCATATTTGGTTTTTCTTTAGCCATTTTTGAATTTAAAATTCTTTAAAGAATTTTTATTAACAATTAATAAAAATTTGAGTTTAAAAATATTTCGGATTTTTCGTTTTTAATTTATCAACCAAAAATATACTAAAATCGCTTATAGAGTACCCTAAAATCAATCCTGCAATCACATCACTTAGATAATGAACACCAAGATACACCCGAGAAAACATAATTAAAACAACAACCAAAATCCAAACATACAATAATATTTTTTTAAATTCAAAGAATTTTATCATAGAAGATGCAGCAGTTACGTGCCCACTTGGAAAACTTTGATTTGCATTGGCACCTTCAATATTCTGGAAGCTAAATTTAGTAAAAGGTCTTGGCCTAGCTACAACAATTTTGATTAAACCAGTTACTCCCAAATAAAGTCCAAATGTGAGTAATAATGGAAGAATTTTATCTTTTTGTTTAAACACAAATAAAAAAATCAACATCATTACAAAAAAGATATAGCCCCCTATATTTTGAATAAATAGTGATAAACTATCAAGAAAAGCCAGTCTGTTATTTAAGAAGAAATTTGTTACATTTTTGTCTAGAAAAAAAGAAATTATCAATAAAAATATTCCTATTAAATAATAATAAACTTTTTTCATAAAATCTTGAATTTTTATTAATTTAAATATCTTGTCAAAATTATTATGTTAGGATTATTGATTCTCACTCAAACCTTTACGTTGTCGAATTTTCTTTATAACTTCTATTTGGATATTAACAGGAACTTTTTCAAATAACTGGTCCATTAGAGAAGAAATACCTCTGCCTTCTGTGGAGCTTCTTAGATCATTACTCCACCCAATCATTTCTGCAACAGGAAGTTTTGCTTTCATCTCAGCACCAGCTTCATCTTGTTTTACTTCAAGCATTTGCCCCCTTTTACTTCCTACAAGCCTTGTAACAGCTGCTAGAAATTTATCAGGCATTTCTATTAAATGAATTTGAAGTGGTTCAAGAAGATAAGGCCCTGCTTTTTTCATCGCTCCTATAATCCCCTCTCGAACAGCAGGATAAACTTGGGCAGGTCCTCGATGAATTGCATCTTCGTGAAGTCTTGTATCAACCAGGGAAACCTTTAATTTCATACATGGTTCTCTTGCTAATGGTCCTTGACCCATAACCATTTCAAATGCATCAAGAATCATTTCAATAACTTCTCCAATATGAACTTCCCCCCTGGTTTCATCCATAAAAATATTTCCTTTGTAAATATCTCTTACATTTCTTATTTCATCACCTGGCCATCCAAGAGAAGATAAAGCATTAGAAATATCTACATTTTTTTTCTTAACTCTTCCTTCACGTAGTTCACCGCTTTTTATAGCGTTATAAACTTCATCTTCTAAAACATCTACATTAAGATAAAAGCTGTTATGTTTATTTGGACTTCTTCCTTCAATAGTAGGAGACTCTTTGTTTATAGTTTCCCTATAAACTATAATTGGTGAAGAAGTTTTGATATCAAGCCCTTTTTCTGTTTTAATTCTGTTCTCTATGATTTCAAGATGAAGTTCTCCCATTCCAGACATCAAGCTTTCGCCTGTCTGTTCATTGATTTCTATTTTTATTGATGGATCTTCTTTCCTCACTTGTTTTAAAATTTCAACAAGTTTTGGAAGATCCGCTGCCTTTTTTGCCTCTATTGATTTTGTAACAACTGGTTCAAATATGTGCTTTATTGCTTCAAAAGGCTCAATTGGATTTTTGCTTACAGTTTCTCCAGTAAAAACATCTTTCAAACCAACAATTCCAATAATATTTCCTGCATTAACTTCATCAACAATAAGTCTTTGAGCACCTCTATAAACAGAGACTTGTTGTATCCTTATGGTTCTTTTTGCAAGATTCATATAAACTTCATCTCCTTGTTTTATTGTTCCTGAGAAAAGTCTTCCTCCTGCAACTTCTCCTGCGTGCTTATCAACAACAATCTTTGTTGGAACAAAAACAGGTTCTCCTTTTGGATTACAAATCATAAGATCTTTTCCTAATTTAGAATCTAATTCTCCGTGCCATATTTTAGGAATTCGATATTTCTGTGCTTGAATAGGGTTTGGATGATGCTTTATAACAATATTTAGAACAATTTCATGAAGAGGGGCTTTTTTTGAAAGCTCTTTGACATTGTCATTTTGATAAGCATCAATTATATCTTTAAATGTAATTCCTTTTTTTTGCATATAAGGAAAACTTAAACCCCAATTATGAAATGCAGAACCAAATGCAACACTTCCATCTGCAACACCAACCTTCCATTTTTCTTTGTATTCTTCTGGAGCAAGGTTAAAGATAAGTTCATTAACATGATTTATAATTGAAATGAATTTTTTTTCCATTTCCTGAGGAGTTAATTTCACTTCTTTGATAAGTCTGTCAACCTTATTCAAGAACAAAATAGGTTTTACAAGTTCTTTAATAGCTTGTCTTAGAACTGTTTCTGTTTGAGGCATAACTCCTTCTACAGCATCTACCAAAACAATACATCCATCAACAGCGCGCATCGCTCTAGTGACGTCTCCTCCAAAGTCAACATGTCCTGGAGTATCAATAAGATTTATTAGGTAATCTTCTTCCCCAAGTTTGTGGACCATACTAACAGAAGCAGAATCAATAGTAATTCCTCTTGAAGATTCATCTTCGTGAAAATCAAGTGCAAGTTGTTTTCCTGCAAGGTCTTCTGAAATCATACCTGCACCAGCTAAAAGATTATCAGAGAAAGTGGTTTTTCCGTGGTCAATATGTGCAGCGATTGCTATGTTTCGAATTTTTTCTTGCTCATGCATTAATTCTTGAATTTTTTTTGCTTTTTCGTCTATCATAAAAACGCCCCATCTAAATAATGATTAATGAAGAAGAAATTTATTTTTAAAGTTGTTGGTAGATATTAAAAGATATATTTAATCTGTTGTCCTATACATACAATCGATTCTTTCAGGAGGTAAACATAATTTTAATGAAGATGAAGGTATAATCAAATCTTTTTTTCTTTCACATTCAGAAAATTTATTTTTTAAGGGAATTCCAGTATATTTAGATCTTTCAAGTTCCATAACATTATCTTTAAGATAGCGACAAACCCCTAAATCCAATCCCAGTTCTCTTTGGACTTTTCCAACAACTGCAACAAAATTTCTTGATTCAATTCCTGGAATAAAATCATTATTAGAAAACCCCTGCAAAATTCTTTCAAGCTTGTAATATATATCTTCTCCTTTAGATTGTGTCTCTTCACTTGATTTTAACAAAGTTGCATATTGCATTAATAATGTTTTTTTCTCTAAAAGGATATTAACTAAAGAATAAAATTTATTTTCCCATTTTATCCATTCTTGATAATTTTTCATATCTTCCATTTTATTTAAATAAAATTCGACTTTTTAAAGAAGATGGTGATAAATTTTAATGGTTATTATCTTAATACTTGTGTCCAAAAACTATTTTTTCCAAGTATAATTCTTCTTTATTTTTATCGTAGGAAAAATTAATCTTAGTTTTCCTATCCAAATTCTACAACTCTCTTTTAAGTCATAGTGAAGATGTTTATATTTTTCAGGATTTTCAGCAATCTCTTGTATTTTCTTTTTAATTCTATTTTTTATTGAAGAATTTAATTTTTTAAAATCTTTTTCAAATTCTTTAGTAGGAAGAATTCTATAGTGCATGCCAATCAGCAAACTCTCTTTTTTTTATTTGTTCTTTAGCCTCTTTAAAAGAATTAATAAATTTCTCATCACTCATTAATTCTAATGATTCAACTCTATCATTAATTTCATTTGTTAATCTTACTAATTCAATTATTTCACTTTTATCAATACTTACTTTTTTCATTAAAAAATTAATTTCTTTATCTATATAAAATCTAACTCTTAACGGGCAGAATCAGCTTGTTTTTCTGCTTCAATCCTTTTTTTTACTGCAAAGCTTTCTTGATTTCCTTCATAAGCAGAGATAATTTCCTCTGCAAGGCTTTGTATAAGATTTTTCTTCTTACCAAATGCTTTTTCTGATGCACCATGAACAATGTGTCTTAAAGCAATATTAACTCTTCTAAAAGGAGAAACATCAACTGCCTGGGGATATTTTGCTCCCCCATATTCTATAATTGTTACTTCATCTCTTGGAGCAGAATTTTCAATAGCTTTAACAAAAACTTCAACAGGATTTTTTTCTGTTTTCTTTTTAATGATATCAAAAGCCCCAAGAACAATTTTCGCATTTCTTGAATATTTTCCTGTAGCAGTCCCTAAAATAATTTTGTGCTTTTTTCCCCGATGTCCTGCAACACCGATTCGGTTTATTAATCTTTCAACAATATTCATTTTTGCCTGTCCAAATTTCTGAGAATGTCTTCCAGAACTCTTTAAAATAAGTTTTGGAGATAAATTAATCACGTTTTTCAATCCCACATCATTTACAACAATTTTTTCCATACCATATAAATCAAAAATTTTAAATTTCATCTTCTACCCTTTTCTATCTTTCCACGCCATAATAAATCTAAAGGTTGATCATTTACTTTAAGAACTTTGAATCTTACTCCAGGGATATCTCCTTTTGTTCTCCCTTGTCGTCCTCCAATTCTTTCAATCATAACTTCATCGTGTTCATCAATAAGTTTCTGTGCAAGATTTCCAGGAATAAAAGCAGTAACCATTTTTCCGTTTTTTGTTAATTGAACTTTACAACATTTCCTCATTGCAGAGTTTGGCTGTTTTGCTTCTTTTTGAATTTTTTGAAGAACAATTCCTTTAGCTTGATTTGCTCCTTCAAGAGGGTCTGACTTAGCATAAAGATTTAGAGTTTTCACTTTGTATTTTCGATCTTTCCATCGAAATTTCTTTCTTTGTTTCTTTAATTTTAATGCGTTTTTTAATCCCATGGTAAGACATCTACGGTTTCTTAACCGTCAACTTCCCTTTATAATAGATTAAAAATTTTGTTTTTAAATGTTTTTGAGGGTCTTAAAATTTAAATTCTGCTCAAATAAATTTTATCATGATGGTTAAAGTCAGTAAAATGAATTATTTTTTCTTTTTTATCAAATCTAAAAACCAAAACAAACTTTCCAATATGAACCCTTTTAAATTCCTTTAAATTCTGTTTCAAATTTTTATAATGCTCTACATTAGACGAATTGATTATTTCATAAATTTTTTTCATAATTTGTTCATAAAATTTCTTATCTTTTTTAAATAGCTTTAAAAGTATTTTATCAAGATTTTTACTTGTTTTATAATTAAACATTTTACTTTCTTTCTATAATCTGTCTTAATTCTTCTACAGAAGAAAGAGTTTTTCCATAACCTTCTTTTTCAATTTTTTTAAGTTTTCCTAAATATTCAGGTCTTATTTCAGGTTCAAGTTGTTTTTCATATTCTTTTAGTAAGAAAATTATTGTTTGTTCTTTATTTTTAAAACCATATTTAGCTTTAATTATATTTAAAATTCTATCTTCATATTCTGGAATTGAGATGGTTGCAGTTGTCATTTTTACTATATTTTATAGTATTTTATAGTATTTTATAGTATTTTATAGTATTTTATAGTATTTAAACTTTTTTCTTTTAAACTAAAATTTTTTTAGAAATCTCAATCAAGCAACCCTAAACTCTTTTCCGAAGAAATCCTTTATTATCTCCTGCATTTCCAATAATCTTCTTTTATTTCTTCCTATAAGTGCTGCCTTGTTGGTTCCTCCAGTAACTATGATTTCATTTTCTTTTATTTCAAAATTCCTAAAAGTGAGGGGAGTAATCACTGCTTTTACAAAAGCCTCCGCATCACTTATTCCATTTGGAGCTATTACTACCTTTATTTTTTTTCTAAGAATATAACTCATCTTCTTTATGTTTTTCCCCCCCTCCCCTATTGCTTTCGACATAAATTTTGGAGGAACACAAAAAATTATGGCTTCGTTGTATTTGAAACAAAACATTGTTCTTACCCCCGTTATGTTTTCAAATAAATTCAGATACCTCATTTCTTGCATATCAATAGTATTACCCATATTAGAATAAATTTCCTAGAAGAGTTTGTTTTATAAATTTATTTGTTAGTCATTTATTAACTACTTCGACAATTTCTTTTTTTACTGTTTTTTTCTCAGAATCTTTTTTAACTAATTTTCCAACTACTTTTACTAGAAGTCCTGGAAGTCCTGTTCCAATCGGTACAGGCTGATTTAATATTATATTTTCTATAACACTTGTAAGGTGATCTTTGTTTCCTTTTATGGTGGCATTTACAAATTGTTTTATAGGAGTTTCAAAAGTTGCTCTTGCAAGTATTGAGGATTTCTGTGCAATTATTCCTATCCTAGTTACTCCTTTAACTTCTCCAGTATTAGTCATTGCATCTGCAATGAATTTTAAGTGTCTTTTATTAATGTTTAATCCCTGGGTATTCAAAACATTTTGAATCTCATTAATAATAAATTGTCGCGCAACCTCAATTCCAAAAACAGTAGCAGTTTCATGAAGATCATTTGAGATTAGTTTTTCAACTACAACTTCTTTCATTTCTAATAATTTTTTCAAACTTGTTCCAAGAGTCATAACAACATAATCTCTACCTTTTTTAACAACTAAAATTTGTTTTATTCCTTTGATTCCAGAAATTATAGTCTCTTTAAGTTTCTCTTTAAGTTTATAGATTTCTTTAAAATCCATTTCAGAAGCATCAATAATGATTAAATCTCCTTTTTCTTTTGCATTAAATTTAAGACTCTGAAGTTTTTCAACAACTTTTTTTAAAGTTATATGCCCTTGTTTGATTCCTGCTTTATCAATTATTATTTCTATTCTTTTATTACTAAAATCAAGACCAATTTCAGAAGCAATATCTTTTATCGTTATTTCTTTTATTTTTTCAGCAAAAATACGAACATCTTTTTCATTGTTATATTCTTTTTTAAGGTATATTTCCATTCTTGGAGAAGATGGTTTTTTTCGCGCATCAAAAATTTCTATAAGTCTTGGTAGTCCCTGGGTAACCTGCATTTCAGAAACACCTGCAAAATGGAAGGTTCTCAATACCATTTGTGTTGAAGGTTCTCCAAAAGATTGGGCTGTAATCACACCTATAGCTTCTCCTGGTTCTAATTCTTGATTAAGATGAAGTTTTGAAACATCTATCCCATCATCACCATAGACAAACTGAATAATTTTGTTGTTACTGTCTCTTATTGTTCCACCATATTCTTTTCTTAAATCTTGAAGAGCATTTGCAAGTCTTCTATAAAGATATCCTGATTTAGGTGTTCTCAATGCAGTATCCATAAGTGAAGATCTTCCAGTTATAGCACCAAAGAAAAATTCATCAGGCCTTAATCCTTTTATAAAAGAATTTTTTATGAATCCTTTTGCTCTTGAAGATAAGTCTTTTTCTTTGAAAAATGAAAGTGTTCTGTTGTTATATCCAATATCTACTCTCTTTCCCTCGAGATCTTGTTGTCCAACACAACAAGCCATTTGTGTTATATGTGTAATTCCCCCACCTCCACCAGAACGAATCATAGAAGTTACAGGATTTTCTTCTGGGAATTCTTTTTTAACAATTTCTCCTATTTTTGTTCTTACTTCGTTTAATACCCTTAAAATTTTTATCTCTCTAGAATCTTCTTTTGTCTTACCCCGAATTATTTCAAGTGTTCCTTGATTATAAGAGTCAATTATATCTTTAGTCTTTTCTTCTGCTTTCTTAATTATTACTTCTGAAGCTTCAGAAACTTCTTTCATTACATCTAAATCATCCAAAGAAATAGTAATTCCTCTTTCTGTAAGATAATTTTTTCCTAAATTAAATGCTTTTTTAATTGTTTCAAAAGCAATGTTTCTTCCAAACTTTTTATCAATTTCCTTAACCAAATCCCCATCTTCATCTCCAAAAAGATTTTTATCTATAATCCCATTTATTATCTTTCCTTCCTGAATTTTTATATTTGAACTTGAAAAATTAACTGCAGGAAGAATTTTTGAAAAAACCTCTATTCCAGGAACTGTTTTCTTTGAAAATTGATAATCTACACCAGACCGATAAAGTATTTGGTTTGCTTCATCTCCAGAAAATTCTTTTAAGCCAAGAAGGTACCCACCTGTAATTGCATCATTTATACATCCAATCCAATTTGTATTATTTTTAGGAGAAATAAGATTTTTTTTAACTTCAAGGAGTACTTTTGCTTCTGCTTTTGCTTCTTCTGTTTGAGGACTATGAATATTCATCTCATCTCCGTCAAAATCAGCGTTATAAGGTGCTGCAACAGCAGGATGCAATCTAAATGTTTTTCCTGGAAGAACTCTTACATAATGGGCCATAAGGCTCCCCTTGTGAAGACTTGGATGCCTATTAAATAACACTATATCTCCATTTTCAAGATGCCTTTCTAATTTATATCCTACAGTAAGTTCATTAATTATTTCTTCCTTAAGCTCATCTGTTATTTTTTTTCTCTTTCCATCAGGCCTTATAACATAATTTGCACCTGGATATTCAGAACCTTTTTCAATAAGTTTTTTCATTTTGTCAATATTCAAATCATTGACAGTTTCTGCTACAGTAACAATCTTAGCTATTTCATAAGGAATTCCAACTTCATTAATTTCTATAGAAGGATCAGGAGAGATAACGGTTCTTCCTGAATAATTTACTCTTTTTCCTGCAAGATTTTTTCTAATTCTTCCTTCTTTTCCTTTAATTCTTTCTGTGATTGTTTTTAATGGTTGACCGCTTCGATGTCTTGCAGGAGGAATTCTAGCCACAGTATTATCAAAAAAAGTTGTAATATGAAACTGCAATAAATCCCATAGATCTTCAATAATAACTTCAGGAGCCCCTGCATTTAGATTCTCCCATAATCTTTGATTTGCTCTTATAATATCAGAAAGTTTATGAGTTAAATCATCTTCACTTCTCTCGCCAGTTTCTAAAATAATGCTTGGTCTCATAGTTACAGAAGGGACAAGAAGCGTGGTCAAAATAGCCCACTCTGGTCTGAAATTTTGTGGATTTATAGCTATTTTTTCAAGTTCTTCATCTGGAATCTTTACTAGGGCTTCTCTTATCTCTATTGGAAAAATTCTTGTTTTTCCTTTATAGAATGTTGTTGGTTTGTCAAGTTTTATTTTTTCTTGAGGAGAACTACAATGAGGACATTTTTTTGTGTCTTTTGCTTTTTTAGCTCTCTGGCTTGGAATATTTTTTTCAAGGTCTTTATCAGCCATCATTAATTTTCCACAGTTTTGACAGAAAGACCTTAAACAAAGTTCAACTACAGGAATATATTTTAAATGGAGTACTGATCTTGCAAGGTCAATACTTCCAAGATGTCCGAGACATTCTTTTAATCTTCCTCCACAGGTTCTACATCTAACTCCGGGATCAATTGCCCCAAGCCTTAAATCCATTAAACCCCCATCAACAGGATAACCATCAATATCATAAAGTTCAGGAGTTACAATTTTTGCAACAGACATCTTTTTTATCTTTTCAGGGCTAAGTAAGGAAAATAACATATTATCTATCTTTCTTTTTATTGGTATCATTTTACTCGTATTTGTTCTTTAAGCCAAAGGTTGTATGGATATGGAGTCCTTGAAGCTCTTCGATAAGAAGCTTGAATGCATATGAAACTTCAATAGGTTCAACTTCTTCGCTTGCACATAAAGAACAGATTTTTTTATTTCGAATATTGTCTTCTATTGCAATAGAACCACATTTAGTACATATAGGAAGAACAACCTTGTCAGAATCATATCTTTCTTTTAAAAGCAGAGAAGCACCATGTGCGACAAGTGCTTGTTGTTCCATTTCTCCAAGTCTTAAAGCTCCTCCTCGTGCTCTTCCTTCTATAGGTTGCCTTGTAAGAAGTGCAACTTTTCCAGAAGCTCTTCCGTGCAATTTATTTGCAACCATATATTTTAATTTTAAATAATAAAGATTTCCTATGAATATTTTTGCATCTATTTTTTTCCCAGTAATTCCATTATACATGGTCTCTTTTCCATCATATCTAAAACCGAATTTTTTTAATTCTTCTTCAAGTTCTTCTTTACTTACTCCTGAAAAAGATGTTCCATCAATAATTTCTCCCTTAAGGCACCCAACTTTTCCTGCAAGTAGTTCAAGAAGATATCCAACAGTCATTCTGCTAGGAAGTCCATGGGGATTGAATATAATATCTGGCTTTATTCCTTTTGAAGTGAAAGGAATGTCTTCTTCCTCTGCAATCAGTCCTATAACTCCTTTCTGTCCATGAGATGTTGCAAATTTATCACCTAATTCTGGGATTCTTAAATCTCTAGTTTTTACTTTAATAACTTTATTTCCTCCAGTGTCTTTAGTAATAAATACAGCTTCAACAGTTCCTTTTTCCTCTTGTTTTATAGCAATACTTGATTCTTTCTTAGATCTTATTGAAATTTCTCTTGCTTCTGATAAGAATTTTGGTGGAGACATCTTACCAATTAAAACTTCTCCTCCAGTAATCTCTGCTTCTGGATAAGCTATGCCATCTTTTTCCAAAAATTTGTAACTAGTTTCTGTTTTATATCCTGAAGTATCTTTTTCAGGAATTGCTATTTCATCTTTCAAACCCCCTGCATAATTCATTTCAACTGCAGAATAAGGCTTGAAATAAAAACTTCTTCCAATTCCTCTGTCAACACTTCCTTTATTCAGAACCAATGCATCCTGCATATTATAACCATCATAGGTCATAATTGCAACAATAAGATTTTGTCCTGCAGGATAAATATTTAGTGTATCATAAGTAAAACTTCTTACAATTGGTTTTTGTGGGTATTGAAGAATAGAAACATCTGTATCAAGTCTTATAAGATAATTCGCAGCATATAATCCTAGGGCTTGTTTTTGTGTTTTACTTCCACGATTAAGTCTTGAACTTTGATCATGATTTCCATAAGGAACAAGACTAGTTACAACACCCAATAAGTCCATAGGATCTACTTCAAGATGTGTGTGCTCTTGAGTTAGTTCATCTTCATAAAGCGCAATCAGAGAACTTTCTTCTTCAGAGGCATCCAAGTATTCTATTATCCCTCCATCAATCAAATCTTTCCATTTAAGTTCTCCTTGTCCTATTTTCAAAAGATGTTCATCTTTTAATCTTGGGATTCCATGGTCAACAATTATCAAGGGTCTTAAAACTCTTCCCGCTTCTGTTGAGATAGAGATATTTTTTAATTGAGAATCATATCTAATATTAATTTGTGTTGGAAGTTCCATATTTCTTCTTTTTTCTCTTATTTTTCTTACAAATTCCTCTGGAGATTTTACACTTCCGATAAATATACCATTAAAGAAAACTTCTGTACCCTCAATCCCTTCTTTATCAAGCCCTTCTGCTTCCATATCTTTTAAAAATTTATCTCTATCAAGAATTGTTCTCGTTGATACTTGTGCCAAAAGTGCAAGATTTTTTCTCAATCCAATTTCTGTTCCTTCAGGAGTTTCAACAGGGCAAAATCTTCCATAATGAGTGGGATGAAGGGTTCTTGCCATAAAGTTTTCTTGCTCGCTTGGAAGCATACTTGAAACTTTCTGAAGTTGAGATATTATTGAGAGATAATTAGTCTTATCCATATTTTGTGTAATTCCAGATCTTTCTCCTGTCCAGCTTCCTGTTGCAATTGCAGATTCAACACGATGAGAGAATAATGTGGATTTTGCAATTATCTTTATAGAAAAGAATTTTTTCTTTTTAGTTGCTTTTTGTAGAGAATATTGAATATCCCGAATTAAAATACCAAGATTAACTCTGAATAATGTAGAAAGAAGATCTCCTGAAAGTCTAACCCTTTTATTTGCATAGTGGTCTTTTTCTGTTCTTAGATGAGGGTTTTCTTTTGCAATTAAAAATTGTTTAACAAATTTACAAAGAGTTACAGCTTTTTTCGTCCTATCTTCTTTTTTCTGACTAATATGTGGAAATAAATAAGAATCTATTCTCTGTTTTACTCTGTCGAGAATTTCTTTTTTCGTTCCTTGAAGATTTGTTTTTTCAGAAATATACATCATCGCATCTTCCCTAGTTGCAAGACTAGAAAATTCATATAGATTTACAATTAAAGAATCTGTTTCTTTTCCAATATATTTCTGTATATCAGATTCCTTAGTCATTCCTAAGGCCTTAAGAACAACTACTAAAGGCACATCTTTAAATTTACTGAAAGAAAGATTAAAAATTCCATCCTTACCTTCTGAAATTAATATTGGAATCCTATAAGTTCCCTTTAATGAAAATATTTTTAGAGTTAAATTTCCTTTTTTATCTGTTTCTATAAATGGTTGGTTTTCTGCAAGGTCTTCTGCCATTATCATAACTCTTTCGTTACCTTTAATTAAGAAATATCCTCCAGGATCGATTGGATCGTGATAACTTTTTATCAGTTCTTCTTTTGACATTCCAAAAGTATTACATACATTACTTTTCACCATTACAGGTATTTTTCCTATCTCAACCACTTCTGAATCAACCTGGTCATCTTTTTTTACACTGATTTCTAAAGTAAGTGGGGCAGAATAAGTAAGACCTCTCATTTTTGCTTCTGCAGGGGTGACTAGTGAAGAACTTCCATCAGCTTCGATTACTTTTGGGTTTCCTATTTCTATCTTTCCAAGAGTGATTTCAAAGTCGTCAGTATTTATTGTTTCTGAAATTTCATCAATAATTTCTTGCATTCTTTTTTCAATAAAATTGTTAAAAGAAGTTATATTTGATTCAACTAAAGAGTGCTCCTCTAAGTATTTTTTTACAACAACATGTTTATCTTTTTTTGTTTTCATTGGATTTATACAACAACTCTATAATAAATATTGATTTTATCTTTTTCTTTTCTTTCGATTTTAAGAATATCTCCGACGACACACCCCTCAGGAATAGCAGGATCATCAGATAAAATTTTAGGAAGTTGTGCTTTAGAAATATTATACTTTTCTAACACCTCTTGAATTTCTTTTTCCTTAAGTTTAGTGTGTTTGGGCTGTAGAATGTGCATCTTTTAGAGGTGGGATTTATATAATTACAAATAACTTTTAATAACTTGCCAATAATAAAAGATTGTGGATTTTCATTTAAAAATGTTTTGGTAGGGTGGGCTTTGCA
>JAFCCD010000011.1 GCA_017610405.1 Nanobdellota archaeon
TTTTCAGGTGGAATAAAAGAGAGGATCGCAGAAGCTATGAAACACAGAATAAAAATTATGAGCAATACAATGTATTTTTGTTTGTATTTCATTTAAAACCTCATTTTTTTTCCGAATTTTCTTGCAAGCTTTTGAAGTTGCTTTTGATTTAAACCTTGGGACATATCCATGTCTCCTCCAGATTTAACCATTTCATTCAAAAGTTTATATTGTTTTAAAAGAGACCGAATATCGCTGTTATTGACTCCTGATCCTTTTGCGATTCTTGATATTCTAGATATCTGTTTTTCAAGAATCTCGGGATTTTCTTTTTCTTCAGGGGTCATTGATTTGAGAATATGTTCCCATTTTGAAATTTTTGCCTCTTGATTTTCAATAAGATTCTTAGGAATCTTTTTTTCCACGTTTGAAAAACCAGGAATCATTGATTTGATTTTGTCAAGTCCCCCAATAGAACCCATTGATTTTACTTGTTCAATAACATCTTCTAGAGAAAATTTTCCTTTTTCAATCTTTTTCTGGATTTTTAGGTTTTTACTTTCATCTGTAACAGAGCGAATTTTTTCTATCAGAGTTTCAAGATCTCCTTGACCAAGAAGCCTAGATAGAAATAATTTTGGATTAAATTCTTCTATGTCGTTTATTTTTTCTCCAGTTGTTATAAAATAAACAGGGGCTTTTGTTTCAGCACAAGCAGTTAATGCACCCCCTCCTCTTGCTGTAGAATCCATTCTTGTAATTATTACTCCAGAAATATTAACAGCTTCTTTAAATTCCTGGGCTTGTTTTTTTGCTGCTTGACCTATATCTGCAGGAATCACAAGAATTATTTCTGTTGGTTTTATTTCTTTTTCCAAAGCTTTTATTTCTTTAATTAAATCTTTATCAAGAGTGTGTCTTCCAGCAGTATCAATTAAAACAGTATGATAGTTTTTTAATTCTTTTTTGTGGTTTTTCCATACTTTTATAGGTTTTTTTTCTTTACTATCTATAAAATAAGAGAGTTTATTTTTTTCTGCTAATTGTTGTAATTGTTCTGCTGCAGCAGGTCTATAGGTATCAAGTCCAATAAGAGCTGTTTTGTTTCCTCTTTTAGAGAAATAATTACCGAGTTTTGCAATTGTCGTTGTTTTTCCTGCACCATAGAGTCCTAAAAATATTATTCTGTTTTGTTCTTTTTTTAATTTTAATTGTTTATGTTTACCAAGTATTGTTAACAGCTCATCATGCAGAAGCTTAATGAGGTGTTCTTTTTTCTCAATTCCTTTAATTCTTTCATCTAAAGCAGATTTCCTTATTTTGTCGCTTAATTCTTTAACTAAGACAATACTCACATCTGCTTCAATTAAGGCTCTTTGTAAGTCCTTAATAAGAGATTCTACAAGATTTTTATCTAGAAATATAGCATTAGCTATTTTATCTGTTGCTTTTCTTAAAACTTCCCCTAATCTTTCAAGCATGTTTTAAAGAAGGAAATTTATAGTTAATAAATTTTGGGTTCTTTTTTTAATTATAATCCTAACTCTTTTAGAAACTTTTCTTTGTTAAAGACTTCGATTTTGCTATATTCTTGCCCTGTTCCAAGAAAGAGAATTGGTTTTTTTGTAATATATCCTACAGAAAGAGCTGTGCCACCTTTTTCATCAACATCTGCTTTTGTTAAAATAATTCCATCAATTCCAATAGCCCAATCAAAACTTTTTGCTTGTTCTACAGAATCATTTCCTGTTATAGATTCTCCTATGAATAGTTTTAAATCAGGTTTGCAGACTTTTGCAATTTTTTCTAATTCTTTAAGAAGATTTTTTGAAGTGTGCATTCTTCCTGCAGTGTCTATAAGAACGCAATTGATAAAATTCTTTTTTGCATAATTTATTGCATCAAAACCAACTGCAGCAGGATCTGCACCATATTGTTGAGAAATAACTTTAACCCCAAGTTTTTTTCCATGTTTTTTAAGTTGTTCTATACTTGCTGCACGGAAAGTGTCTGCAGCAGCAAGAACGCAAGAGAATTTTTTCTTTTCAAGAAAATCTGTAATCTTTGCAATTGTCGTTGTTTTTCCTGTTCCATTAATTCCTGCAAAAAGGATTACATAGGGTGTTTTTGGTTGATCTTCAATTTTTTCTTTTATTTTTTCTGTAATATCAAAAGGTTCTACAAGTATATTTTCAATTATTTTTTTTAATGCATCTTTTATTTCAAATTCCACCTCTTTTTTTAAAAGTTCTTTTCCTATCACTATTTTTCCTAACTCTTTGATTATTTTATCTGTAACTTCAAGAGCAACATTGTTTTCCAGAAGTAACATACTTAATTCTTCACTATAAATTCCAAATTCTTTTTCTGAAATTTTTATTTTACTTATTTTATTACTTATTTTTTTAAAAAAGTTGGTATCTTTGTCAGGTTTTACAATTATTTTTTTAATTTCTTTTTCTTTTTTTCCTGGAACTTTTTGTTTCTCATTAGAGATTTTTTTAGTCCAATTACCTATTTTTTCTTTCAAAAATTTAAACATATTTCAAATAGTTTTAAAAGATTTATAATATTAACTAATTCCTTACTTCTCTGAATATAAATTTTTATAAAGAAGTTCTTTTTTATACTTCTATGAAAGGGATATTGGTTATTCTTGATGGGGTGGGGGATCTTCCATGTAAACAACTTGGTGGTAAAACTCCTTTAGAAGCAGCAGAAACACCTAATCTTGATTTTTTAGCTACAAGAGGTGAAATGGGGTGTATGTATCCTGTAAGACCTGGATTTATTCCTGAATCTGATGAAGCAATTATTTCTATTTTTGGTAATGATCTTATAAATAGTACTAGGGGACAGCTCGAGGCAAAAGGAGCAGATATAAAACTTACTAGGGGGGATTTGGCTCTTAGAGTTAATTTTGCAACAATAGATTCTCTAAAAGAGAGGAATATTATTGATAGGAGAGCAGGAAGAACTCTTACAACAATAGAGGCAGAAGAATTAGCAAAATCTCTGAATAAAATAAAACTTCCATGTAAATTTATTTTCAAACCAACAGTTCAGCATAGAGGAGTTTTGGTTTTAAGAGGGGGTTTTTCAGATAATATTACTGGAAATGATTCTACTTATTCAAAAGGTGAAGCAAAGGCTGCAGATAAAATAGGAACTTTTAAAGCATTGGATGATGATGAAAATTCTCAATATACAGTAAATTTACTTAGAGAATTTCTTAACAAGGCTTTTGAAGTTTTAGATACACATCCAATTAACAAAGAAAGAAAAAGAAAAGGTCTTTTATCTGCAAATTATCTTCTTGTAAGGGGTGCAGGTATAGAACCACCTAAATTAAAATATTACAAAAGATGGCTTTCTGTTACATATATGCCTCTTGAAATTGGTTTCTCCAAAATTAGTGGAATGAATGTTTTTTCTTTTAATTATCCAAAGTTAAAAAGTCTTGATTCATATGAGAATCTTCGCGAAGGTCTTGAAAAAGCATGTAGTTTTTCTATTAAAGTTTTGAAAAAAAACCACAAAAATGCTGATTATGCCTATATTCACATAAAAGAGACAGATCTTCCTGGACACGATAATAAACCTATTGAAAAAAAATTAATGATTGAATATATAGATAAAACTTTGTTTAAATTTTTGAAAGAATTTGCCCCACCTAAAAAAATTAAAATTGTTGTTACAGCAGATCATTCAACTCCTTCAAAACTAAAGGCACATTCGTCAGACCCAGTTCCTGTTTTATTTTATAATGATCAACCTCCAAAAACAAAAAATAAGATTACCTCTTTTTTTCAGATAAAAGGAAGAAGAATACCTGTTTCTCTAAGAAAAAATTCCGGTGAAAAGGAAAAAGGAGAAAAGTTTTGTGAAAAAAATGCAAGAAAAGGTAGTTTAGGAAAAATTATGGGTAAGGATTTATTAGAAAAAGTAGGTTTTTTAAGATAATTTGTTATTCTTTACCATAGTAATGATTAAAAATATCTCCATGTTTGTATTTTTATGATAACTTACAGTGATCTTTATGAAGCTGCTAGAAAAGAGAGATATTCTGAACAACTACAATCATTACCAAAGAATTTTGTTCAAGAAATAGCGAAATATCTAAAGGAAAAAAAACAGCTTTCCCTAAAAGAAGAAGGGCTTTTTTCTGAAATGATTGCAAAGACAAAAAAGCAGTTAGAAAACGCATGGACTCTTTTTAGAGAACTAATGACACGTAGAAGAAAGAAGATATTAACTCTTGTTCTGATTGCGGCTGAAACTGGAATTTCAAAACAAGATTTTGATAATATGTTGTCTTTTGAAAGATCTTTATTTGAAGAACTTATAAAAAATATAGAAAGTTCAGACAAAAAAATCACTGAAATTTTAGAAGGAAAAACTGCTGAAGAATTAAAAAATGAATTAGTTGTTTTTAAGACAAATGTTGAGGAATTATTAGATATGGAAGGAGAGAAAATAGGGCCTTTTGAAGAGGGACAAGTTGCAAATATTCCAAAAGAAATAGCAAGAATTCTTATTGAAGATGGAAAAGTTGAAATTTTAGAGAAATAGATTTAAATATGGTGGTAATTGATTTATATGATGAATGTTATAAGTAGAATAATTACAGGAACAATATTAATTATTCTTGGAATAATCTTAATGTTCTTTTCTTTTAAAGAATCTGGTTGGATTTTGATATATGGAATTCCTAGTATTTTAATTGGATTTTTTATTCTTTTTAATAAGAAAGAAGATAAAATTGAGTCAAGAAAAGACGTGAAAGGAGGTAAAAGAAATGTCTAAAGAAATAATTATTACAACAGGTAATGAGGTTCCTGGAAAGAAAATTGTAAAGATTCTTGGGGTTGTTAAAGGAAATACTGTTCGTGCAAGGAATATAGGAAGAGATCTTGGTGCAGGATTAAAAAATCTTGTTGGAGGAGAGGTTAAGACTTATACAGAGATGACAACTCATGCAAGAGAAGAATCATTTAATAGAATGGTTAATGAGGCTGTTAAACTTAAGGCAGATGCAATTATTGGAATGAAATTTATGACGTCTATGATAATGCAAGGGGCTTCTGAGATGCTTGCATATGGAACAGCTGTGAAATTGAAATAGTTTTATAAGAAGATAAGGGTTGCTAATAATAAAATATTTATATTGAATTTTACTTTTTTATTTATAATGAGATTATGTTATATTTGTAAAACTGAAATTAAAGGATGTAATGGTTTTGTAATTGCAAGAGATTGGAGTGATTACCTTAAAGGTAAAAGAAAAAATGTTAGAGAGCTTTGTAGTAGAGATGTATTAAAAATAGAATTATATCTCTCTAAAAATAATATTGACTTAGAGAGTTATTTAAATGATTTATTAAAAGAATAAAAAGCCTACAGAGGGAGTTGAACCTCCGACCCACTGATTCTACGAAACATTTAAATAGTATAATGAATATGTATTCATAATTAAATATTGCTCTTGGAAGAGTAAGGAGAAAATTAAAATGCCTAGTGGAGATATGACTGGCCCCCAAGGGGCAGGACCAATGACTGGAAGAGGAAGAGGCATAGGAAGAGGACTTGGAGCTGGTGGGAGAGGAAGAATGGGTGGATCTTTTGCAGCAGGCCCTGGAGGAGAATGTGTTTGTCCAAATTGTGGATATAGAGAACCCCAAATTAAGGGAAGCCCTTGCATGAACAAGAAATGTCCTAAATGTGGAACGAAAATGATAAGGGGGATAATAAAACGTCTTTAATTACTGTAGATTTAATAAGATTAAGAAGAAAAGCGAAAAGAATAATGCCAGAAATTAATAATGCATATGAGTATTATTAATTCTAAAAACAGCAGAGGGAGAGCATATAAAAAGATTTTATAATGATTTCATATAAAAGGAATAATAAAAATGATAAAAATTGATAAAAATAAATGTAGGGGATGTGGTGTTTGTGCATCAATTTGTCCTAACGGTTTTGAAATAGTTAATGGAAAAGCAAAAATAAAAGATGATAATGCAAGGTGCATTGATGAAGCAGTTTTAGCTTGTCCACAACGAGCAATTATTAATGATAAGGCTAATGAATCAAAAAATTAAATTAAACAAGTGGTAAAAAATGAAAATAGCAATAAGCTCAACAGGAAAGGATTTAAAAAGCCAGGCAGATGCAAGATTTGGTAGATGTCATTATTTTATTGAAGGAAAATTAACAGAAATGAGTGAAGCAACAGGACCACAATATATGGGTTTTAAATAAAGTTATTAAATAAAAAATCATTGAAGATTGTAAAGAAAAAATGATAACAATAGAAAAAATCAAGAAAGCTCTAAAAAAAGCACTACATCCTGAATTTAATAAAAATCTTATTGAATTAGGTATGATAAGAAATATTAAAATACAAAAAAATGAAATAATTGTAGTTTTAGTTTTGCCATTTTTGTATGTTCCGATAAAAGAACAACTTATAAAAATAATTAAAAATACCATAAAAAAGAATTTTGGCATTGTTCCAATTATTGAAATAAAAGAAATGAACCAAAAAGAAAAAAAGAAATTTGGAGCGATAGTAAAAAAAATAAGAGGTTTTTCACCATGGTAAAAATTAGTGCGGACATAAAAAATGAAAAGACGGATTGTTTAAAAGATTCTACTAAAAATTATCCTAGAAAAGCCATTATTCTTGAAGGAAAAACGAGAAAACAGAATTTAATGAAGATACATGAACAAACTTTGAACAATATGGATAAGCAATAGTTTAAATAGAAAGAGGTTTAAGCATAGCTCTTTGAAATGCTGGAAGAGAGGGGGTCATGGTAAAGGTATAAATAGCAAAATGACAAAAAAATATGATTTAATAATTATTGGAGCAGGACCAGCAGGTTTAACTGCAGCTGTTTATGCTGGGAGATATTTACTCAATACCATAGTTATTGGGATAACACCCGGAGGCACCATAACAGAAGCGCATAATGTTTGTAACTTTCCTTCTTATAAGAATATTTCCGGTATTGAATTAATGAAAAAAACAATAGAACAAGTAAAGGATTTAGGAATTAGCATCAAACAAGAAGAAGTGAAAGAAATTAAAATCAAAGAAAATCAAAGATTTTCTGAACCCCAAAAATCTAAAACGATTTTTGCTGAAAATAAAATTTTTGAGGTTAAAACAAACAATTTAACTTATAAAACTAAGAAAATTATTTTAGCCATTGGAAGAAAAAAGGAAAAATTAAATGTTAAGGGAGAAGATAAATTTTTAGGTAGAGGAGTCAGCTATTGTGCGATTTGTGATGCTACTTTTTTTAAAAATAAAATTGTTGCTGTTATTGGGGGAAGCAATGCTGCTTTGACATCAGCTTTATTATTAGCTGAAAATGCTAAAAAAGTCTATATAATTTACAGAAAAGAAAAATTTTTCAGAGCAGAACCTTTCTGGATAAAACAAGTTGAAAAAAATAAAAAAATTAAAACACTTTTTAACTCTAATCTTAAGGAAATTTATGGAGATAGAAAAGTTAAAGGGGCTAAACTTGATAATGGAAAGGACATTAAAATTGATGGGATTTTTATTGAAATAGGTTCTATTCCTAATAAAGAATTTCCAAAACGATTAAATTTAAAAACAGAAGAAGGTTATATAAAAATCAATAAAAAACAAGAAACATCTATAAAAGGAATTTATGCGGCAGGAGATATAACAAATAATCCTTTAAAACAAATGATAACAGCTTGTGGAGAAGGAGCGATAGCAGCTACTTCTGCCTATGAAGAAATTAAAAAAAACCAGAAATAAAAAATAAAAATGAATATTAGGTGAAAAATATGAGTTTGCTAAAAAGAAAATGTACATATTGTAGAAAGAAGATAGATAAAGGAGAAGAAGTGTGGGAGAAAGTAAAAATTCCAGAATTTACTGGAATTCGTCTTCGAGCTTTTTGTAGTAAAGAACATGCAGAATTTTACAAAAAATGTGTTAAAGAAACTCCGAGAACAAGTTTTTGCCCTCGATGTGGGGTGTAAATAAAAATTTAAAAAATTAAATTATGAAGGTATTAAAATGGGACAAATTATAAATGTAACAGATAAAGACTTTGAAGAGGAAGTTATAAAAAAATCAGAAGAAATTCCAATAGTTGTGGATTTCTGGGCAAAGTGGTGTATGCCTTGTCATATACTTAGCCCTACATTGGAAAAATTTGCTGAAGAATATAGAGAAAAATTTGTATTAGTAAAAGTAGATGTTGATCAAGCTCCTAAAATTAGTAAGCAATATGATATAATGTCTATCCCAACTGTGAAAATGTTTAAAGAAGGAAAAATAACAGATGAATTTGTAGGAGCTGTGCCAGAACCTAATGTTAGGCAATGGTTAGATCAAAATTTAGGATAAAGTAAAAAATCTAAAAAGGGGATAAAAGTATTATTACATTTAAAGATGGTAATTTTGTTGCACCAGCCAATCCAGTAATTCTTTTCATAGGGGGTGATGGTGTAGGATCAGATATAATGAGAACAACTAAAAAAGTAGTGGATTCTGCATGTAAATTAGCGTATGATGATAAAAAAAGGATAAACTGGAAAGAAATTTATGGGGGTGAAAAAGCAAAGCAAAAATATAATATATTTTTACCGAATGAAACATTAGAAAACATTAAAAAATATAGAATTGCGCTAAAAAGTCCTTTAACAACACTTATTGCAAGTGGCTATAGAAGTTTGAATGAAGGGGAAATCATTAAAAATATGATGAAAAAATAAAAATGAAAATCACAGCGAAGGAAGATATGAAAAAGATGGAAGAAGAGATAAAAAATTGCAAAAAATGTGAATTATGGAAAACAAGAAATAAACCTCTTGTTGGAGATGGTTCAGTTGATGCAGACATATTAGTTATAGGGGAATCTCCAGGCTATTACGAAGATTTAAAAAATAAAGCATTTGTTGGAGAAGCAGGAAAGATTTTAGACCAATTATTAAATTTAATAAACTTAAAAAGAGATGAAATTTATATAACTAATATTTTAAAGTGTCATCCTCCAAGAAATCATAATCCAAGCAGACACGAAATTGATTCTTGTAGTAATTATTTATATAGACAGATTAATATAATTAAACCAAAAATTATTATAACGCTTGGTAAATACGCATCAAAAGAATTGTTTATCAGATTTAACTTAGGATTTAGCAAAATTAGTGAATTGCATGGTAAAGTATTTGAGACTGAAACAGACTTTGGAAAAGTAAAAATTATTCCATTGTATCATCCTGCTGTTGCATGTTACAATAATGTGATGGTTGATGTACTTAAGGATGACTTTTGGAAATTAAGAAATATTATTAAAAAATGTGATTAATTTGCAAAGAGAAAATTTTTTTTCATAGTAAGAAAGGTCAAGAAAACGATCCCTGAAAGTCGTTTAAGCCTACGGAGGGAGTTGAACCCCCGACCTACTGATTACAAGTCAGTCGCTCTACCACTGAGCTACGTAGGCATAATAAAGACAATAAAGGTTTTCTTTATCAAACTTTCCTTTAATTTAGTGAGAAAAAATAGTTTAAAAGACTTATTATTTTTCAGATAGTGTACTTGTTTTTTGAGATTCTATTGCAAAGAAACGAATTTCACAAAGAGAAAGAGGGTATATTTTTTTGAGTTTCAAACTTAAAGATTTCTGAATTTTATTTTTCAGAATATCTTCAAATAGTATTTTTACATCTTTTGTTTTCACATATTCTATTAGTTCTTCTTTTGCTTTTTCTCGTAGGGCTTTTTGAACAGCTTTTGAAACTTTTTTTCTAGTTATTAAAAAAGGTTTAATTCTTAAGACAGCATCCTTACATTCAATAGAAATGGAATCTTCAATATAATTAACCCCTTTTCTCATCATTCTTCTGATAAAAGAAGGCATAATTTTTAGTTCTATTGGATTTGAAGTTGCCTTATCTCCTTCCACACTAACTCTTAACTTAAGAATTGCGCCTTTTCCCCTTAAAAGTCTAGTTAAATCATAAGCGATTATTCTTTTATCAAGTTCTTTGAGATCATAGCTATATAATTGAGTTTCTTTATTTATTATCGGCATATTTACATCAAAAAATTTCTGTTTTCTTTTTGCTTGTGCCATTTTATTCTTGTATTAGTTTTCCTGTTCTTTTTCCTTTTTTCTGATACTTACCCTTACCACATATTTCACAGATATACAGGAAATTTGTCTTTTTAGTTGTTTTTGATTTTCTTTTGAATTTTGATACTGGTGGTTTTGAACCCCATTTTCCTTTATTTCCTATTCCACGTCCAAGTCCACGAGATTTTGCTCTTGCAATACTTCCTCTTGTAAGTGTTCCTCTTTTAAAACCTGTTCCAACTAATTTTACCTTTTGTTTTGTTTGTTTGTTACAATAAGGGCAAAATCTATTTGTTGTTTTTGGAACTTTCATATTAAATCTTAGAGAAGTTGGTTTTTAAAGATTATTAGTTGAATTTAATTTAAAAATGGCCCCGCCCAGAATCGAACTGGGGCTACTTCCATGTCAAGGAATGGTCCTGGCAGGAATCGAACCTGCGCATCATCCACGTCAAGGATGTAGTCTACCATTAGCTTACAGGACCTTTTTTATCTGAAAAGGCAAAGACAAATTTCTATAAAAAGGTTTTTGATAATAATCTAATACCTCTTTTTGATAAAGTGTTTTATTCTTGTAAAATCTTTGATGAAATCTTATAATATGTCTAAGATTGGAACTACCTATTTCTTTAAAATATTTATATATTTTTTCTTTACTGTTAGTTCCCGTTCCTGTTTTATCACTAAATGTAAAAAATCCCATTTTTTTCATATATTCCCTTATTTGTTCAAGTAATTTCTTATTATGTGATGTAAATTGTATGCAAAATTGACTACCTTCCCTCCCTCTTCTAGAAATAGAACCGTCTGTATCAATAAGTCCTCTAAAACAAGCAAGTGCTAATTTTCCATTTTCTAAAATTTTTTTTGGTATGTGTGTTTTATTTTTTATTTTATGACCATATTTTAAACCAAAATTCTTATTTAAAAAAGAACAAACATTTTTGGAAAGTATTGTTAGATATAAAGTATTTTTATTTTTTTCTTTTCTTATTGAAGGTATCACACCAAATAAATCATAAATTAATTTAGATAGATAATTAAAATAAGGATAATCATATCTATGATCTCCAGATATTCTTATAAAATATTTTGTTAAGGTACCATCTCCAAGATAAGCGCCAACAAATTCAGCTAATTTTTCATCAAGTGCAGGATTTTTTATTTTTTTGATATTATAGGGGGAAAAATTTTTTAATCCTTTTTTTCTCCATTTAAGAATTTGATTAGGATATCTTTTTTCTAATGTTATCATGCCTTTTTTTCCACCCTTTATTTTTCCCCAGTTATATTTTAGATAAGATACATTTAAACTATCTTTTTTAACTGAAGATAATTTTATAATTTTATCAAATAATTTTTCTGGAAGTAGTCTGACTTCTTGGAAATAATTTTTAAAGGTTGGATAAGGAATTTTTAATTTTATTGCAAGATTTTTAAGTGAACCAAAATTATTAATCACATTCAGAATTAATTCTCTTTGTTTCCCACTTTCTAATTTAACCCTTCTTTCCCAATTATTCATCCCAATTTAAGAGACCTAAAGTTAATAAATTTTTTCTTTAGATACTAAGCCTTGACTACAAATCTCCTTAAATATTTCCAATTTTGGAAATATTTAAATATAGTGTTTATTTTTTTGTCTTATGAAAAAACAAAAATTAAGGGCTCTTTTCATGTTTTTATATATTCTTTTTGCCCTGTATTTTTTGAATTATCCATTTGGAATTTTAAAAATTCCTGAGAGTTTTTCTTCTATTGAACCATGGATAATCTTTTTTGGAGGAATTCTGCTTATAATGGGTGGATTTAGTTATTTTAGAAAAGGAAGGCTACGTTATTAAAATCATTTAAGCTGATTTATTCTATTTTCCATCAATAAATTTATATACATAATTTCCATATTTCCTCTATGGGGATGATGCTTAAAAAAAAGGGTGGGCAAGTAACAATTTTCATCATTATTGCAATACTTCTTGTTGCAGGAGTGATTACTTATTTTATTCTTAGAACAAATTCGATTAGAACCCCTATTCCAGTAGAAGTTCAACCACTTTATACAGATTTTTTAACTTGTATTGAAGATGTTACTTTGACAGGCATAAATCTTTTACAAAGTCAAGGAGGATATATTTCTCTTCCAGAATTTGAGCCAGGTTCAAGTTACATGCCTTTTTCTTCTCAATTAAATTTATTTGGAAACCCTATTCCTTATTGGTATTATGTTTCTGGAAATAATATTCCAAAAGAACAAGTTCCTACAAAAGAGAACATGGAACAGCATCTTGGGGCCTTTATTGATAGTAGAATTGGTAATTGCAATTTTAATTCTTATTATGAGCAAGGATTTGAAATCTCATTATCAGACCCAGTAGTAAGAGTTATAATTAAGGATAAAATAGTTGAAATTGATCTTAATGCAAATTTAAAAGTTATTCATGGAGAAGAAGAAGTATTAATAAGAAATCATGAAGTTAAAGTTAATTCAAATTTAGGTTCTTTATATGATTCTGCAAAGAAAATTTATAAGGAACAGCAAAAAAGTTTATTTTTAGAAGAATATGCAATTGATATATTAAGGCTTTATGCGCCTGTTGATGGAACAGAGATTACATGTTCTCCTCTTGTTTGGAATGCAGATGAAGTTTTTGATGATTTGCAAGATGCTATTGAGGCAAATACTTTAGCACTTAATTCAAATTTAGGTTCTAAAGATTATTTTGTTGTTGATGTTCCTGTTAATAATGAGGTAAAATTCTTGAATTCAAAAGATTGGCCACATAGTTTTGAAGTTACACCTTCAGAAGAAAATATCTTGATAGCAAATCCTGTTGGAAATCAACCTGGTCTGGGGATGATAGGATTTTGTTATGTTCCTTATCATTTTGTTTATGATATGAAATATCCTGTTCTTGTGCAGGTTTATTCAGGAGAAGAGACCTTTCAATTCCCTCTTGCAGTAGTGATTCAGAATAATAACCCAAGAGAATCTTTAGATGCAAGTGCTGCTGAAAATGTTGTCCCAGAACTTTGCGCTTATAAAAATACCAAAATACAGGTTAGTGTAAGTGATAAGCAAGGAAATCCAATAGATGCAGATATTTCTTATGAGTGTTTTGGAAATAAATGTAATATCGGAAAAGCAAGTTCTGGTTTTTTGAAAGAAGATTTTCCACAATGTGTAAATGGATATGTTTTGGCAAGTGCTGATGGATTTAGTGAAGCAAAATATTTACTTTCCACAGTTTCTCCTGGAAATATAGATATTATCATGGAAAAAATTTACAGCGAGAATATTCAATTAAAACTTAATGGAATAAGCTATAATCAAAATGCAATAATTTATTTTACATCTGGTGAAGATACAAAGGCCGTTGCTTATCCTGAACAAAGAAGTGTAAAGCTTAGTGAAGGACAGTATGAAATTCAAGTTTATATTTACAAAGATTCATCGATAGAAATAGGAGAAACAATAACAGAACAATGTATAGATGTTCCATCAGGAATTTTTGGGATTTTTGGATTAACAAAAGAAAGATGTTTTGATATTGAGGTTCCTGAACAAATAATCTCTCAAGCTCTTGTTGGAGG
>JAFCCD010000012.1 GCA_017610405.1 Nanobdellota archaeon
AAATACCATGTCCCAATAATGATAGACACAGAGGGGCCCCAGATAAGGGTAGGAAATATTGAAGAAATATCTCTTTCTGAAGGAGATAAAATGAAAATCTTTGATAACAAAAAAGATTATAGGGATGGCTCAATTTTTTTTAATATAATAGGGGTTATAGAAAATTTATCAGAAGGGGATTTAATTTTTCTAGATTTTCATTCTGTTTTAATTAGGGTATCTAATATCTCTACTTTAAATGAGGGATATATTGAAGGTACTGTTTTAATAGGGGGTTTAGTGGAAAAGAATAAAGCAGTTCATATAGATACTGAATTTAAATTTCCTTTTTTAAGTAGTAAAGATCTTTATGCATTAGAATTAGCAAAAAAACATGGAGTGAAAAATTTTTCACTTTCTTTTGTAAAAAATAAAGATGATATTCTTAACTTTAAAAGTATTTTTCCTGATGCTTATTTTATGGCAAAAATTGAAACAAAAGAATCTGTACAAAATCTTGATGAAATTTTAGATCTATCAGCTAAAGAAAAAAACAAAGAAGTTTTTGTCGCAACAAATATTTTAGAAACTATGTCTTTTGAATTAAAACCAACGAAATCCGAAGTTAATGATATATTTGCCCTCTTAAATGAAGGTGTTGACGGATTTATTCTAACAAAAGAAACTGCTGTTGGAAAATATCCTATAGAAACAATTAATATACTTTCTAGTTTAATCAAAGAGTTTTCAAAAAATAGATCAATAATTGATTTGGAAGATGTTACTCATGGTCTTTTACCTGAACCTCATGGGGGAAAATTGATAAATAGAATTTTAAAAAATGATGAATTATTACAAAACAAAATTAAATCTATGAAAAAAACAAATCGCACTAGGTTCTTTTAGTCCTCTTGAAGGATTTATGAAAAAATCTACTTTAATGTCTGTCTTAGATAATATGAGACTAGATAATGGAATCATTTGGACTATTCCAATAATTTTACAAGTAAAAAATCCAGGAGATATAAAAGAAGGGGAAGAGATAATATTGATAAATGAAAAAGATAATGAAGCTCATGCTATTCTCTATCTTGAAGAGATTTATCAAGTTGATAAAGAAATAATTGCAAAAAAATGGTTTGAAACTTCTAGCTTAGAACATCCAGGAGTTAAGAAATTTTTTGAAAAAGGTGATTATATTCTTGGAGGAAAGATTGATTTAATAAAAAGACGAAAAAGTGTTAATAAAGTATATGAATTAAGCCCAAAACAAATAAGACAGATCTTTTCTGAAAGAGGATGGAGTAGTGTTGTTGGATTTCATACTAGAAATGTTATACACCGTTCTCATGAATTTATACAAATGGATGCTTTTAAAAAAGGAAATTGTGATGGGTTATTTGTTCAACCAATAGTTGGAAAGAAAAAAAAAGGTGATTTTGAATCATCAATTATCATAAATGCTTATGAAAAGATGATGAAAGAATTTTATCCCAAAGGAAAAGTTCTCTTTTCTGTTTTAGCAACTTACTCTAGATATGGTGGTCCAAGGGAAGCTATCTTTACAGCATTGGTAAGAAAAAATTTTGGGTGCTCTCATTTTATAGTTGGTAGAGATCATACAGGGGTTGGAAATTTTTATTCTCCAGATGCATCACATAAAATTTTTGATAAATTTACTAAAGAAGAACTTGGAATAATTCCAATAAAATTTAATGAAGTTTTTTATTCTCCAGAAGAAGATAAATATATTCACAACTCTAGCATACAAAATAACTTTGATGAAAAAAATATTCAGATATCTGGAACACAGGCCAGAGAAATGTTTCTAAATTATATTTGCCCCCCAACATGGTTCATGAGACCTGAAATATCACAGATAATTTTAGATAGGATAAGAAAGGGAAAAAGGGTATTTGTAGAATAATTATTTCTTAATACTCATCTTCTTTTTATAATAAATTAATCCGACAAGATAAAATCCTTGGCTAATTATTGTTGCAATTCCAGCACCATAAACAGCAGCAAGATTACCATATGGAAGTAAAAAAACAATAAAAACATAATTAAAAAGAATGTTGAGGAATGTTGCTATTATTAAAAATCTGGCAATTACCTGTGCTTTGTTTTGAGAGATATAATATGATTGGTAAACTGCTACAATAGGGATTATAAATAATAATATAGATAATATTCTTAAAATATTTGTAGCTGGAATATATTCTTTCCCATAAACTATTAAAATAACCAAAGAGGACAAAATTAATGTTGCAATAAATGCTCCTGTAGAGAAAAGAAGGATTATTCTTAAAGATTTTTTAAAACCTTGTTCTAGTTTTTTTCTTTTTAATCTACTAAATATTGGAAGAACAACTATTGCTACAAACCCTATTAAAGGAGTTAGAGCACCAATCAAACTAAATGCAGCAGCATAATACCCAATAAATTCTGATTGGACGAAATGACCAAGCATTACTTTATCAATATCTCTAAAAAATACTCCTGAAAGAATAAGGGCTGCTGTTGCAAAAAGAAATTTATTTGTAGTCTTTTTTTCCTTTTTTTGAAGTTTGGTTGTTTTTTCGTTTTTTATTTTCTTAAGATAAATTTTTTTCACATCAAAAAATAAAAACAAAGAAGTAATGGCTAAAGAAATTCCTAAAAAGAGGATTATTAACATTAAATTAATCTCATTGGAAAGAGAATATTTTATTGCGAAAATAATTGCTAATGGAACTAAGATGATTCTGGAAATCTGAAGGATAATCTCTCTTTTAAATATTGATTTAAAATGATTAACTGCTTGCAGCATTGCTTGTAAAAATGCAATTAATTGAATAAAAACCATATATAGTATTCCTGCAATTAATGCAAGAAATATTGGTTTTTGATAAAAACTATTAGCCATATATTTTGCTAAAATTAATAAGAGTATAGCAGAAAAAAAGATAAGGATAGCTTTTATCTTTCCAAAATAAAGCAAATAAGCTTTTAATTTTCTTCTTTTTTTTGTGTGTTCTTTTGAAATAAACCTTACTAAAGTAGTATTAATACCTAATCCAGAAAAAGCTGCAAAAATAATAATTGTTGAAAGCACTAAACTATACAAACCAAACATATCTGGTAAAAGAAGTCTTGCTAAAATAATTGTGAAAATAAATGAACCTACTTTTGACACTAAATCTCTTGAAAATTGATATAAACCATTTTTAATAGCAAGACCAATGGTTCCTGAAAAATCTTTTTTTAATATTCTCTTTAAAATATCTTTTATTTCGTTTTCTTCTTTCTTTATATTTTTTTTTAGAAAATTCATATATAAATTAAAGAAATTATGTTTTTAATGGTTATGAAAAGAAATCTTAGCCTAGGATTTTTCTTATTCTTTCTCTATTTTTTTCACAATGTCTGAAAAAGCTGGTCTTGTGATTAGCACCCCTGTGGTAATTCCAAGAATTGTTGTAAATGCAAAACCTCTCAAAAGTCCTGCACCTGCCCAAAGAAGAGGAATCATTGCCACAACAGCAGTAAAATAAGCACCTATAATAATTGCAAAGGCTCTTTTCAATTTCTGCTTTAAGCTTAAAAATTCACCTTGCTTGGTTTCGTCTATAATAACAATTTGCTGATCTATTCCTGTTCCTACAACTATTAAAATTCCTGCAATGCTTGGTAAATCAAGGTTCCAACTGATTAATGAAGCTATTCCTAAAATTATTAGCACTTCTGAAAAACTTGTGAAAAGCAATGCCAAAGATGCCTTGGCCTTTCTATACCTTATAAATACCACTATTGTAACAACCCCTAAAGCACAAAGACCTGCAATTAAAATAATTTTTAAGAATTCTCCACCTAGAACAGGAGAAATTGTATCAAGCTTGACAATCTCAAGTTTAAAAGGAAGACTTCCTGTAATAAGAAGAGTTTGGAGTTTATGCATTTCTGTTTCTGCTGCCTTATAAGCATCTTCTTGCATTTCACCTGATGCAGATCCGGAAACAGCAATTTGTGTTGTTACTCTTCCTTTTAACCCTTCACTGATTGATAGGCTTTGACCTTCTAAAAATTTGTCATCAAGATAAAAATCAAGTTTTTTTATGAGGTAATTCCCTTGTGGAGTTGAATTTACAGGTATGTCTTTTGTGATTTCGGCGTGCCTTTTTGCAGCATCTTCACTTAAATAAACACTAAATTTAAAATTAGCAACATAGTTTCCATTTGAGAGTTGTTTTGGGTTTTCAATATATGCCTGTTGTCCGCTTCTTCCAACAGAGACTATATCTTTTTCACCCCCGATAAAGACTGTTTCATTTCCTATTTTTGCTTCGAATTTTCCCTGTTGCGAAATCATTGTTTCCAAATCTTGAGGTGTTGCTCCTGCAATTTCAACAAGCATGAAAAAATTTCCTTCTAGATCAGATACTTGACGAACCTTTAAATCAGTAAGACCAAATTCATTAAGCCTGTTTTTAGTTATATCAATAAGATTTTTTATTTCAGAAGCAGCAAGCTTTTTTTCTTTTGCCTGAACCAATGCCCTTGAACCTCCAATTAAATCAAGACCAAACTGAAGATTTGTTTTTGGAATATCAGATACAGTTATTTCTGGTGCCTTGTTTGTAAAAAGAATTATTTCAATCTCTTTTGTATCAATAATAACCTTTACCTCTTCATTAGTTATGAATTTTTCTTTTAGAATTTCATTAAAATTACCTAAATGTTCAATTTTTTGACCATCAATAGATGTTATAATTTGTCCTTCTCTTAAACCTTGTTGAAATGCTGTTGAATTTGGCTCAACACTTGTAATTAAAACACCTTTCTGTAATGAAATAGGAGGTAATCCAAAAATAGAGATTAAGGACAAAACTAAAACAATTATCAATAACCATATTTTCCATGTCAATTTAAGCTTCATTCTCACTTCCTTTTCTTTTTACATACCACTTAAGTATTGAAACATTAGTTATCCATGTGTTTAAAATATCAAAACTTAATCCAATAACCAATACTGTAAATATTTTTGCAAGAACTACTGAAAAAGAGCTAACAATGATAAGTGCGACAAGCACTGCTAAAAGAGAAGTAAGAGTCATTGTTATTCCTGTCTTAAATGCAGAGAAAAGCCTTTTGTTTAAAGAACCTTCATGTCTTTTTAGAACCCTATTTGTTAAAAGAATATCTGTGTCTACAGAATAACCAATTAACATTAAAAATGCCACAATACCTGCTGTTGACATTTTCATTCCTAGAATATTGAATAATGTAAAAGTCATAAAAATATCTGCAAATGCAGAGAAAACAATTGCAAGAGAAGGTATGCTATTTTTAAAATACAAGAACGAGTTAATCAATAATGCAATTATAGAAAACCACATTGCTAGATTAAGAGAAAAATTAATAATGAAAAAAGAAAAAATAGGTAAAATAGTTATTGCACCTGTAAGGATTTTTATTTTTACTTTCTTTCCAAAAATAATAAAGACAACCCAACCCATAAATAAAAATGCTGTAATAATAGCCAAAATAAGCTGGCTCAAAAAACCCTCACTTAATGCAGAACCTGTAAATTCAAAGCTACTGTTTTCTTCTGTAAGAGTCTTTCCAAGATAATCTTCTAAAACAATCCTTGTTGTTTCTGAATCAGAAGTTGTTTCTATTATTATTGCTGCTTGTTCTCTTGTTATAATATCTGAGATTGCTCTTACACTAAGACTATCTAGTTTATCCAAAAGATCTGTTTTTAACTCATCGGCATTAATTTTTTCATAAATCGTTACAGTGGTTCCTCCAATTAGAGAAATATCTTTGTGCATAAAATCTCCATTATTATTGTAAAAAATACCTAAATATACAAAAGAAAAAAGAAGAATTACTATAGGAATTATAAGAAGATGCTTATAATACCTATTATGAAAATGTGTTATTCTTGTTTTGAATTTTTGTTTTTTTTCTTCCATTTTGTACTTTATTAAATATGCGCCGGCCGGGAATCGAACCCGGATCGACTGGTTGGAAGCCAGTAATCATAGCCGTTAGACCACCAGCGCAGATGAATTTAAATAATTTTGATACTTTTTTAAATGTTTAGAATTAGCAGGTTTTATTAACTTATAAAAATTTATTATATCATCTTTTCTATATATAACTAATTTATTAGATCCTTTTATTACATTAAAATTTAGAGAAATTAATGCATTTTTAACTTCTTTTAAAAATCGGGGGTCTGCACTACTTATTTCTATAACAGGGTCTTTTTTTCTTCTAATATAAAAACTCCCATCTGTGTCAAATAATCCTCTAATATAAGATATTAATAAATTCCTTGAGGAAAAAACCTGTTTTGGAATTTTTAATCTTCCAAGTTTATTTCCTTTTGGTAATCCATATTTTTTTGTTAATATATTAGAAATATTCATCGAATAAATTCTAAGTTTGATTTTTGTTGGTTCTTTGAATAAAGTAAATGTTGTTCCAAATGTTTTTTCAAATAAATTCTTTAGATAAAAATAATAATCTTTTTCTTTAGAATTTAAAACTACACAAATTTCATATTTGAAATTGGAAACATGCCCATCACCATTTAGAACACCTAAGATTTCTGCGAAAGAATTATTTATTTTTGGTTCCATTATTTCTTTTTTAGAATATCTATCTTGTTTTATTTGTTCATAATGTTTAATTTTTATTCCTACAATTTTTTCTATTTTAACGAATATTGTTCTAGGTAAATTATATCTTCCAGATAAATAATTGTAAAACATTGTACGACTAATATTTAAGGTCGGATAAAAAATATCCCAAGAAACGTTTATTTTCTCTTTTAATAAATTAAATAGTTTAATTCGGTCTTTATTTTTTAATTTTATAAAAATAGGCATATTAAATAAAAGATAATTAATCTTATAAGTCTTTCTATTTAGTTCTACCACTGAACTACCAGCGCGCTAATAGTATTAAAAATAGGTTATTTTAAAGGTTTTCTCTTTGAGATAACCTATGTGAATGCCCCCGACAGGATTTGAACCTGCAACCTACAGATTAGGAATCTGTTGCGCTATCCAGTTGCGCCACGAGGGCTTGAAAATTCTTTTAATTTTAATATTCCAAATCCAATGTGGATGCTAGGATTCGAACCTAGGTAAGCACTAAGCTAACGCGTTTTGAGCGCGTCCCGTTTGACCACTCCGGCACACCCACATAAAAATCTTAGATATTTTCAATATAAAAAGGTTTAGAAGAGGGTAATTTTACTTTTTCTTTAAACCCAAAAACTTTATAAAATAGTTTAATCTCAGTTTTTTGAAGACGGCCATAGTAATCGTGTTATACCCGATCCCATTCCGAACTCGGAAGTCAAGCCGGTTACGCCAACTGTGTTAGTGTCTGAAAAGATGCGAAATATTGGTGCTGTCTTCATTGAATAATCTCTATGCTAAAAAAAACATCTAAAAAAGAAGTAGAAAAACATATTTCTGAATTTTTTTCAAATATTAATGATAGGACTCCAAAAGAAGTAAAAAAAACAAGGAGATTAGCTATGAAATTTAAGATTCCTTTAAAAGAGAAAAGAAAATTATTTTGTAAAAAATGCTTTAACCCTTATAAAACTCCTAAAACAAGAATAAAAAACAAAATTAAAAGTGTTTTATGTGAGAATTGTGGATCTATTAGTAAGTGGAGAATCAAAAATTAACTCTTTTTGAATTTGTTTATTAGTTCTATATAATCTTCTTGCCCAAGAAAAATCGCTCTACAGCAATATCTTTCAATTCCTAATTCATCTAAAACTTTTTTCGGTTTTTCACCATCAGCTACCCTTTTCTTATATTCTTCCCATAAATGACCTACAGGCTTTCCACATGAAAAACATCTAACAGGGATTATCATAAGAATAAATCCTCACAGAGACTTTTAAAGTTTACTATAGATAATTTTAAATAGAGATTTTTTCTTTTCGGAAATATGACTGAAAACTTGATTGAGTTGAAAAAAGTAAAAAAATATTATGAAATGGGGGATGAAACAGTGAAAGCTCTTGATGGAATTAATGTTCAGATAAAAAAAGGAGATTTTATTGCAATTGTTGGTCCAAGCGGATCTGGGAAATCAACAATGATGAATATGATTGGTGCTTTAGATTTAGCTACAGAAGGAGAAATTTACTTGGATAATGAAGATATAGAAGATATGGATGAATCAGAACTTGCGCAAATTCGTGGAAGAAAAATAGGATTTGTATTCCAAACATTCAATCTAATTCCTACTTTAACAGCTTCTGAAAATATTTTGCTTCCAATGATTTTTCAAGAAGTTAGTGAAGAAGAACAAAAAGACAGACTTGACGAAATTCTTAAAAAAGTACAACTTGAGCATAGGAAAACACACCTCCCAAATGAGCTTTCAGGAGGAGAAAGACAAAGGGTTGCAATTGCTCGGGCGCTTGCAAATAATCCAGATGTTATTCTTGCTGATGAACCAACAGGGAACTTAGATTCAAAAACAGGTAAAGAGATAATGAAAATATTTTCAGACCTGAATAAACAAGGAACAACAATAATCCTTGTGACTCACGACCCCACTCTAACAAAATATGCTTCCAAAATTTTAAAATTAAAAGATGGAAAGCTTGAAAAAAATTGATTCTGGAACCTATATCTTTATAAATAAAAATACAAAAGTTTTATTATGGAAAACCAGCTAAATTTCCAAAAAATTACTATGGGGATTTTACTTTTAATCTTTACTCTCCCATTCCTACCTGCAATAATTGTTGATTCAGATTATATTACTATTTATTCCGGAGAATCTGGAAAAGTTACATTTAATATAGAGAATAATGAAAATTTTGATATAGAAGATGTTTCTGTTGCTCTTGATTTAAGTGATCTCCCTTTTACATCTATAGGTAGTTCTGAAAAAGATATAGATAATATTGATGAAGATAGGGATGAAGATATAAGCTTTACTCTTAAAGCTTCAACAGACATAACTCCTGGAGATTATGATATTCCTTATTTATTGAAATATTCTAATGCTAATAATAATTCTGAAACCTATGAAAAAACAGGAACTTTTGGATTAAGAGTTTCTGCTAGAACAGACTTAGACTTTAGTGTTGAAACTGATGAAAACGCTATAATTGGGCAAGAAGGGAGAATTTCTCTTGAAATAATTAACAAAGGTCTTGGAGAGATAAAATCAATATCTGTTAAAATTTTTCCTCAAGGTTTTGAACTTCTTTCTGGTGATAAAATTTTTGTAGGAAGTATAGATGGAGATGATTCTGATACTGCAACATTTGAAGTAATTTACAAAACCACAAATCCAGTTCTATCTGCAAAAATTGATTATAAGGATTTTGATAATCAAGATCATACAAAAATTGTAAATCTGTCTTTCAAAGTATATACTAAAGAACAAGCACTTGAATTAGGAATAATAGAAAATCCTAATTATTCTCCTTATATAATAATAGGGATTCTAGTGATTGCCTTTTTTCTTTATAGAAAAATAAGAAAAAAAAGAAAGAAGAATAAGAGGTAATTTCAAATGAAAAGTTACTTTTTTCTTGCCTTTAATAATCTTAAGAGAAGAAAATTACGGGCTTGGCTAACAATTTTAGGAATTTTTATTGGTATTGCTGCAGTAGTTTCCTTAATTTCTCTTGGTCAAGGATTGCAGGCTTTTATCAATGAACAATTTGAACAAGTAGGAGGAGATAAAATATTAATTCAATCTAAAACTTTTGCACCTCCTGGTTCTGTAACAGAAAAAGAACTTCTTCTTACAAAAGATGATCTTAAAGTTGTTCTTGATGTTAGTGGAGTTGAAGATGCTGAAGGAGCCCTAATACGAACAGGTCTAGCTATAAATAGAAAAGAACAAGAAATAGTTTTTATCAATGGTCTAAATGAAAAATATTTAGAAATCTTTGGAGATATCGATGCAGTAGAAATTGTTGAAGGTAGGCAATTGAGAGATGGTGATAGATCAAAAATTGTTGTAGGATATAACCATGTTTTTGGAAATTTATGGGACAAGGATGTAGGGGTTGGAAGAGATATTGAAATTAAAGGAAAGGAATTTGAAATTATAGGTGTTTTAAAAAAACAAGGGAATCCTGGAGATGATAATTCTATTTGGATAGAAAAGGAAACTTTCAAAGAGATTTTCAACACTGGTGATGATGAGGGTGTAATTATTGTAAAAACAAGGGCAGGATTTAATCCTGAAAGAGTTGCTGAAAATATTGCAAAAAAATTAAGAAATGCAAGAAATGAGAGAGAAGGAGAAGAAACATTTTCAGTGCAAAGTTTTTCACAATTGCTTGAAACTTTTACAGATATTTTTGCTGTTATTCAGGCAGTTTTTGTAGGAATTGCGGCAATTTCACTAATTGTAGGAGGAGTAGGTATTATGAATACTATGTATACTTCTGTACTAGAAAGAACAAAAGAAATAGGTACCATGAAAGCAATAGGTGCGAAAAATTCAGATATATTCAAAATATTTCTTTTTGAATCTGGTCTTTTAGGATTTGTTGGAGGTGTAATAGGTGTCTTTATAGGAATTATAATAGGAAAAGGTATAGAATATATTGCTACCATACAATTAGGATCTCCTTTTATAAAAGCAGTGTTTGGACTTCCACTTATCATAGGAGCATTAGCATTTTCTTTTTTTGTAGGTGCTATATCAGGAGTTCTTCCTGCAATGCAAGCCACAAAATTAAAACCTGCTGAAGCATTAAGATATGAATAAGATTTAAAAACTATTTTTTTCTTTTAGAATAATCAATCTTACAAAAGAGGTATAAATATGTATAAAAAATGCATTTATTGTGGAACTGATATCCCTGAAGAAAGTGTTATTGATTTTTGCTCTAAATGTGGTATAAATGTTTGGGGGAAAAAGATGTTTAATACTATTATAAAAAACATGGAAGAGGCTTGGAGTAAAGGGGATTTGGTTTCAACAAATTTTCCAGAAAACAAAAAAAATTTCTAAAACCTCCAAAAATATAATATTTTTCTTTGTAAAAGATAGTTTTTTAAATAGGATGAATTTGAGTAAAATAGGTCAAAATTATAAATTTAATTAAATTTAATCATGGTAAAAAGGAAAAAAATGAAGACAAGAGGAAAATTGCAACTTAGTAGATATTTCCAAGAACTTAATAAAGGTGATTCTGTAGCAGTTGTGAGAGAACCTTCAATTCAAGCAAAATTCCCTAAAAGAATTCAGGGAAGAACAGGGGTTGTAAAAGGAAAAAGAGGAATGTTTTGTCTAATAAAAATCAAAGATTTAAAAAAGGAGAAAGAATTTTTAATCGCTCCCATTCATCTAAAAAAAATACAAACACAAGAAAAAACAACATAAAATGATAAAAAATACAACACCCTTGAGCATGACAGAGGCAATGGAATATCTAAATAAAGACCCTTCTAGCGAAGAAGAAATTAAAAAATTTGGAAAAAAATTCGTGCAAGTGAAACCTGAAAAGGCAAGAGAAATGCGAAAGAAACTTGAAAGTCTTGACTTAATGAAAATGAAACCAGAACACATAGTCAAAATAATTGACCTTCTTCCAGAAAATTCTGAAAATTTAAATAAAATCTTTAATGATGTTAGCCTTAATGAAGATGAAATCAAAAAAATACTTGGAACAATTGAGGAACTTAAATAAGGAACATGAGAAAAGAAGAATATGCAATAATCCTAGAATATTTACCAAATGGTTATCCTTTGGAAAAGAAAATCATGCCTCTATCCCAAGCCATAGGAGAATTGAATCTCACTCTTTTAGAATTGGTTCCTAGAAGAGGGATTTCTTTAGAAATAGGTGAAAGAGTTTATATTGGTGAAAGTAAAAGGGATAAAATTTATTACATTCTTGGAAAACTCCCTCCTAACAAGATTACAGAATCTGCTAAAAATCAATTGCAAGAATTTATAAATAAAGTTGTCAAGGAAAGAAAACAGGAATTTATTGATTTTTTCAATAATTCTGGGGCAATAAATAAAAGAATACATCAGATAGAACTTCTTCCTGGATTTGGAAAGAAGCATATGAAAGAGATTCTCGAGAAAAGAAAAGAAAAGCCTTTTGAAAGCTTTGAAGATATGAAAAAAAGACTTCAGAATTTACCTGATCCTGCAAAAGCAATAGAAAAAAGAATTATAAAGGAACTAATAGAATTTGAAAGATACAAATTGTTTGTGAAATAATAAAATGGTACAAAAACAAGAAACAGTAGAAGAAAGGAAATATCGTGAAAGAATAGTTAGAATCCTAGATGAAGATATAGAAGGAGGTATGGGAATTTACGCTGGATTGACAAAAATAAAAGGGGTTTCATGGAGTATGTCTAATGCTGTTTGTAAAATATTAAAAATTGATAAGAAGAAAAAAGTGGGTTCTTTAACTGATGTAGAAGTTAAAAGAATTGTTGATTTTATAAAAAATCCAAAGATTCCTGAATTTATTTTTAATAGGAGATTTGATATTGAAACAGGAAAAAAGAGACACCTCACAGGAACAGATCTTGAATTGACAAAAGAATTTGATATTAAAAGATTGAAAAAAATAAAAAGTTATAGGGGGATAAGACACTCTGCAGGCCTTCCTGTTAGGGGACAAAGAACAAAAAGTAATTTTAGAAAGAATAAAAGAAAAGGGGCGGGAATTAAAAGAAAAGTAAAACCAGTAGGTGTTAAATGAAAAGGAAACATAAAAAATATTCAAAACCAAGAAGACCTTTTGATAAAGAAAGACTTGGAGAAGAAGCTGAAATCAAAAAAGAATTTGGATTGAAAAATAAAAAAGAAATATGGAAGGCAGAATCTGCTATTAAATCCATAAGAGAAAAGGCAAAAAAATTGATTTCTTCAGATAAAAAAGAACAAGAAGCCTTATTTAAAAAATTGGGAAAAATAGGATTGAATGTTAATTCAATTTCAGATATTCTTTCATTAGATAAAAAAGATTATTTAGAAAGAAGGCTTCAAACAATTCTTGTAAAAAAGAAACTTGCTTCTACAACAAAAAAAGCTAGACAATTGATTGTACATAAAAAAGTTTTAGTAAATAACCGTGTTGTGGATAGCCCATCTTATATCGTTCCTTTTAAATTTGAAGATAAAATATCTTTGAAATTGAAGAAAAAAATAAATCAAACAAAAATTGTAAATGAAACCCCTGTTAAAACTAAGAAATAAAAATGGAAACAAAAACTATAAAAAAAACAGTTGAGAAAAAAGAAAAGAAGAATGCAGAGGCAGTAGTGAATATTTATACTTCTTTTAATAACACTCTTGTCCATGTTACAGATATGTCTGGGAAAACACTCACAAAAGTCAGTGGAGGAATAGTTACAAAACATGGAAGACTTAAGGCAAACCCCACAATAGCTATGTTTATTGCAAAAAGAATTGGGGAAAATCTTCATGAGAAAGGTGTTGATTCTTTATATTTTAGAATAAGAGCAAAAACTAGGAATCCTGTTCCAGGTCCTGGAGCAAATGCAATAGTAAAGAGTCTTTCAAGAGAAGGTTTTAAAATACTCAATATATTAGATACTACAAGATTCCCAAGAGGAGGACCTAAAAAGAAGGGAGGAAGACGTGGAAGAAGGCCATAATTAAAAATGAAAAAAATAGAAAAAACAGGAAATCAATTAGTTTTTGCAGCAGAAATGAGTGAAACACTTGCAAATTCAATAAGGAGATACATAAATCACATTTCTGTTTTAGCAATTGATGAAGTTGAAATTTCTAAAAATGATTCTGCTCTTTATGATGAAACACTTGCCCATAGAATTGGATTAGTTCCATTAAAAATGGAAGGGGCTGCAAAAAAAACAAATGGAAAATTCAAACTTGAAGTAAAAAAAGAAGGAATTGTTTATTCTGAAGAATTGAAAGGAAACCCTGCTGTTGTTTACAAG
>JAFCCD010000013.1 GCA_017610405.1 Nanobdellota archaeon
AATTTCTTTTTGACAATAAAGTAAAACTTTTCAAAAGTTTTAGATCAAACCAGAACTTTGAAATAATAAATTTTTAAATTACCTTTTCTTAGATTAATTATGCTAAAAATTTATAATACTATTACCAGAAAAAAAGAACTCTTTAATCCTATAAAAAAAGGAAAAATAAATATGTTTGTGTGTGGTCCCACTGTTTATAATAATTCTCATTTAGGACATGCTAAAACCTATGTTCAATTTGATTTTATTGTAAGATATCTAAGAACAATTGGCTACAAAGTTTTCTATCTTCAGAATATAACAGATATAGATAATAAAATAATCAAAAAGGCGAGAGAAGAAAAAACAGGATGGAAAGAGATAACAAAAAAATATGAAAGTTCTTATTTGTCTGATATGAAAAAATTGAATATAACATCTGTGAATAAATATGCTAAAGCGACAGATTATGTTCCTCAAATAATTTCTCAAGTTAAAAAATTAATAAAAAAAGGCTGTGCTTACAAAATTTCTGATGGATGGTATTTTGATTTAAGTAAAAATAAAGATTACGGAAAACTATCTGGGAGAACTCTTTTAAAAACAAATGATTCTGTTTCAAGAATAGATGAAAATAAAGAAAAGAAAAACAAAGGGGATTTTTGTTTATGGAAATTTTCAAAGCCAGGAGAGCCTGTTTGGAAAACAGACATAGGTAATGGGAGGCCAGGATGGCATATAGAAGATACTGCAATAACAGAAAAAGAATTTGGACCACAATATGATATACACGGGGGAGGAATGGATTTAATTTTTCCGCACCACGAAGCAGAAATAGCACAGATGGAATCTATATCTGGAAAAAAACCATTAGTCAGATATTGGATGCACACTGGATTTTTAGAAATTGATAGTAAAAAAATGGGAAAGTCAAAGAAAAATTTTTACACTATAAGTGAAATATTTGGCAAGGGTTATTCTCCTCTTAATTTGAGATATTTCTTTTTATCTGCACATTATAGAAAGCCATTAAATTTCACTTTTGAAAATTTAGATTATGCAAAAAATTCATTGAATAGATTGAAAGAGATAATTTCTAAATTAAAAAAATCAAAAGATAAGAAAAACAAAAAAAATATTGAATTAGCTTACAAACAGTTTCTGAAATTTTTAGATGATGATCTTAATTTTCCTCAAGCCCTCTCTTATATGTGGGATATTTTAAGAGATAACAGACTTAATGACTCTGAAAAATATGAACTTGTTTTAAAATTTGACAAAGTTTTTGGCCTAGATTTAAATAAAGAAGAAAAAATCAGGGTTTCTGAAAAAGTAAAAAAACTTGTTAAAGAAAGAGAAATGATGAGAAAGAATAGAGAATGGGAAAAAGCTGATGAAATAAGAAAAAAGATTAATAAATCTGGATTTATAGTTGAAGATACTAAAAAAGGAGTGATTATAAAAAAGAGATGAAATTTAAATTTAATAATATTATCAAATATTTAGTACTTAGTGATTTGATCTTTTATACAGGGTGGGGATTGATTACTCCTATATTTGCTATTTTTATTGTTAATAATATTCAGGGAGGAACTATTCTTATTGCTGGTATAGCTTCATCTATTTATTGGATATTAAGATCAGTTTTAAGAGTTCCAATTGGAGTTTTCCTTGATAATCGTAAGGGAGAAAAAGGAGATTACTTTTTTCTTGTAATTGGATTTTTCATTGTTTCGTTAGTACCTTTTGGTTATCTTATCTCTAAATTTCCTTGGCATATTTATGGTTTACAAGCAATTTATGGTATAGGAATGGCCATGGCTGGTTCTGGTTGGTCTGCAATTTTCACAAAACATATTGACAAAGGAAAAGAGGCAACTGAATGGGGGCTAGATTCCACATCTTATGGTATAGGAATGGGCCTTGCAGCTATAATTGGAGGAGGAGCAGTTACTAAATTTGGCTTTAATCCTGTATTTATTGCAGTAGGGATTATAGGACTTTTAGGAGTTGTAATTCTTTTATGTATAAGAAAGAACATAAAAGGTGTTTTTGATGGTGTTCATCCATTTAGTTTGAAAAGAATTTTTAACGGAGAAAGAAAATGAAAAAAGAGAAATATAAATTCATAGATTTGAATTATAGACCAAAGAATGACTTAATCTGTTTATTCAGAATTTCTCCTGCGAGGGGCTTAAGTATGAAAAAAGCTGCAAATACTGTTGCTTTGGAGAGCAGTGTTGGAACATGGGATAAAATCAGTGGCCTAAGTGAAAGAATAATAAAAGAAAAAGGTGCTAAAGTCTTTTCTATAAAAAAAGACCAAGTAAAAATTGCTTATCCTGTTGAATTATTTGAACTAAAAAATATGCCTTCTATTTTATCAGGAATAGCAGGAAATGTCTTTGGAATGAAAGCTGTTGAAAACTTACGATTAGAAGATATTTCTTTCCCAAAAAAAATAATTAAAAGTTTTCTTGGACCAAGATTTGGAATTAAGGGTATTAGAAAAAAATTGGAAATAAAAAAAAGGCCTTTAATTGGAACAATTGTAAAACCAAAACTAGGCTTAACCTCTAGCCAGCATGCTGAATATGCATATAATTCTTGGAAAGGGGGATTAGATTTAGTTAAATCAGATGAAAATCTCACTAATCAAACATTCAATAAATTTAAAGACAGATTCAAAAAGACAATAAAGAAAATGGAAAAAGTTGAAAAAGAGACTGGAGAGAAAAAAATTTATGTTGAAAATGTTAGTGCAGAAACAAAAGAGATGATTAAAAGAGCACGATTTATTCAAGACAATGGGGGGAATTGTGCAATGATTGATATTATAACCTGTGGATGGGCTTCATTTCAAACATTAAGAAATGAAGACTTGGATCTAATTATTCATGCGCATAGAGCAGGACATGGAATGTTTACTGAAAATCCTAAACATGGCATGAGTATGTTAACTGTTGCTAAAATTGCCAGAATTATTGGGGCAGATAATTTACATGTCGGAGCTATTTTTGGAAAAATGAAAGGAGAAAAAGAAGATGTTATTAATATTAAAGATGAAATTGAAAAACAATTCTTATCTAAAAAGCATATCTTAAATCAAAAATGGTATAATGTTAAACCAACATTTGCTGTTTGTTCTGGAGGAATACATGCAGGAACCATACAAAAACTTGTTAGAGTAATGGGAAAAGATATTATTGCACAAGCAGGAGGAGGTGTAAGTGCACACCCTCTTGGAGTTGAAGCTGGTGCAAAATCTATGAGACAAGCAATTGATGCTGTTATGAAAAAAATAGACTTAAAAGAATATGCTAAAACACATAAAGAATTAAGAGGTGCTATTAATCGCTGGGGTTATTTAAAATAGGTTTTAATTTATCATAAGTTAATCTATATTTATTATTTAATTTATATAAAAACTTTGTATTATTCATCTTCCTTCTTGATAAGTATTTTTGTTTGTATAAGGTTAGAACCCTGTCAACTTTTCTACCACTAAATCCAAAATAAATTTGCGCTTCTTTCATTGTAAATTTTTTACCTAAAAAATATTTAAAATCTGAAAATTGTTTTGTAAATTTATTATTTATGAAATATTGATTAAAAGAAAAATCTCATTAGGCTTGTAATAGATCCACCGTATCTGAATATTTCTACAATAGAGTCTGCAAAAATTATCAAGAGCATAAATATCAAAAAAGCTCCTAAATGAAGATAAAATTCTCTCTGAAGAATCATCCCTATCATATTCCTTTTTTTCGCTTTATCATAGGTCATAGCATCAAAAGAAACATGCATCATGGCTTGGCTTGCCCCATAAAAAATGTCTGTGATTATAACTTGGACAGGAGTTACTATAAATGACTTTACTACCCAAATGATTGTATTTCCAATTGCTCCTGTTCTCAAAATATTTCTTCTCTTTTGTGTATCTGAAAGTTTTCCCGCAATAAATGTGAAAATCATTCCTGAAAAAAGAGCAAGTGAAGAAATAATTCCTAAGGTGATATATTTTTCTCCCAGAATAAAAAGAAATATAAACAATGGCCAAACAACCCATCCAATCCTCATCTCTGCTCCATGCCCTATAAATGCTAGAACTTCTTTTAATTTCTGTCCTTGAAAAAATTCTTTTAATGAAAAATCAAATGGTTGATGAATTTCTTTGGTCATAAATAATGGAATAATTGAACAACTAAGAAAAACAACCACTATTATAAAAAGAATATTAAATCCTAAAAATGTAAGAATTAATCCACCAATTAATGGACCCATGGCTGCGAAAATAGAAACAATAACTTTTGAAAATCCAACTTGCATACCTCTTTGTTTTTTATCACTAGATTTTGCAAAATCTATATGATAAGGAACCCAAAAAAAAGCTGCCTGAATTCCATAAGTTATAGATAATATAACTGGATGCCAATTAAAAGTTTTTAGAGTATATAGGAACGAGAAAAAAATTATCAAAAAAGGCAGACTTATCAGCATACAATGTTTAAGTCCGAATTTTGAAAAAACTTTTACAGAAACTAAAGAAGAAATAGCTGTTACTAATCCTAAAACCCCGTAAAAAAGAAAAATCATTGTAAAAGAATATCCTAATTGATAGAGATATATAGGGACAAAAATTCCTGCCAATGAAAATGCAAATGCTCTTACTGCAATACTCATATATAATTCTTTAAGTTCTTTGTTTTTTAGAAAGTGAAAAAAATGATGATTTTCGTACATTGAATAAAAAATGGAAATTGCTTAATAAAAGTTTCGGGATATTTAGGTAAATTATAAAAATCCTTTTTTACTTGAATAAGAATGAAATTTAGAGAAATTACTTTAGGGGAAAATAAAAAGATTCTTTTAGGAAAGAATGAACAAAATAATGATGAACTAATGGAAAAATTCAAAGGAAAAACAAATATTATTCTGCATACAGTTTCTCCAGGAAGTCCTTTTTGTGTAATTGATTTTGAAAATCCAACAAGCAAAGAAGTATCTGTAAGTGGAGCTTATTGTGCAAAACATAGTCAAGATTGGAGAGATAATAAAAGTAATGTAAAAGTTAATGTTTTCACAGGAAAAGATATTTCAAAGAAAAAAGCCATGAAGGTGGGAACATGGCATGTTAACAAATCTAAAACAATTAATATTAAAAAAAGAAAAATAAAAAAAGTATTGTAGAATTAAAATAAAAATGGTACAAAGCGAAATACAACTGGGAAAACAAGGAATAACTGAGAACTTTATTACAACATTAAAAAATCACTTTAATAAGCACACAAATGTTAAAATTCATGTTCTTAAAAGTGCTAGATCTGACAAGGAAAGTTTGAAAAAATATGAAAAAGATATTCTTGAAAAATTAGGGGAGAAATATACTTCAAAAATACTTGGATTCAGTATCTTCATAAAGAGATGGAGACGAAGTGTTCGATAAATTTATAAATCGAATTTCCTGCCTTATTTTAGGTTAAACAGCACAGCTGTTCTAATTCCGCGAGGAATGCCAATAAAACTTTTAAAAAAGTTTTAGATCAAACAAGAATTATGCCAATGGAAAAAATTGAAAAAAACCCAATATATGAACTACCTGCACAAGAATATAATCTGAAATTAGCAAAAGCTCTTAAAAAAATTCCTGAATTTCTACCACCAGAATGGATTGAATTTGTAAAATCTGGCCCAAGTAAAGAAAGACCTATTGATGATCCTGATTTTTGGTATAAAAGATCTGCTAGTATTTTAAGACAAATTTACAAAAAAGGTATTGTTGGTGTTAATCGGCTTAGGACAAAATATGGAAGTAAGAAAGTAAGAGGAGCAAAGCCTGAAAAATTTAAAAAATCTGGAGGAAAAATAATAAGAAAAATTCTTCAACAAGCTGATAATGCTGGTTTTACAGAAATCGCAAAAACAGTTAAAGGAATAAAAGAAAAAAGACCAGGAAGAAAATTAACTGAAAAAGGGAAAAAATTTCTGGAGGAAATAAAATAATATGGGAATAAAAAATCCTCAGAAAAAAGCTAAACTTGCAAAAAAAGCACGACAGACTAAGTGGGCTCCTGTATGGGCTGTTCTGAAAAAATATGGGACAGGAAAAAAAGTCCATCCTTCTTCAATGACTAAATACAGAAGATCATGGAGAGGAACAAAATTACATATTAAACCAAGAAAACAGAAAAAATCTCATTTCGGATAAAATGGTAATTCAAAATTTAAAAATTAGAGAAGATGTTCAAGAGAATTGTAGTAGTTATTATATAACAGTAAGATTTAGGAGTAAGGAATCTAAAGCAAATATCATCCTAGAAAAAATAGTGAATAATATAAATTTCAATATACATGGTTTTTTTCCAGATTCACCTAAAAAAAGACCAGTAGAGAACCCATCATATTATTGTTATAATTCTTGTATTGGATTAGATTTAGATAAAAAAGGGAAACTTTGGGAATTAACTGCAATTCCTATTGGTGGTGGTTTAGGTAATGATTCAACAATTGCTCTGATAAAAGACATAATAAAAAGCAAATTAGAATATAATTAAAATGACAACCATAAAAACATTTTCTATTATTAAAGAAGGTACCTGTCCTAATGAAATTAATAATAAACTATTTGCTTGTTATTTAGAAATAAAAAATGGCTAAGAAAAAGATTCCAACTGAAAAAATTGAAAGAGAATATGTTATTCCTCTTAGAAAGAAATGGGCTAAAACTGCAAGGTATAAGAAAACAAACAAGGCTATAAAGAGCATAAAAGAATTTTTAGTTAGACACATGAAAATTCGGGACAGAGATTTGAACAAAATTAAACTTGATAAATCTCTCAATGAATTTGTATGGAGTAGAGGAATAAGAAAACCACCTAGCAAAATCAAAGTTAAAGTTATTCAGGAAGGAGAATTAGTAAGAGTTGAACTTGCAGAACTCCCTGAAGCACTTAAATTCAAAAAAGCGCGGCTTGAAAAGAGAGAAAAGAAAGCCGATAAGGCTGTAAAGAAGAAAAAAGAAAAGATAGAAGAGCCTGAAAAAGCTGCAGAGGAAGAGGAAAAGAAAAAAGAATCCGAAGTGAAAAAATCTGCTGTTGTTGAGGCTGGTGAAAAAATGGCTAAAAAGGCTTCAAAAGAAGTAAAACATCAAACAAAAGTCTCAAAACAACCAAAAAGACAAGTAAGACAGGCTTTGGCGAAATAGTTTTATACTTATTAATTCTAATCCCGATATGTTAAATAAACTCATAAAGGAATTAGGACAAGCAGGAGATAAAGAACGAGCAATAAACCTTCAAAGATTTTTTAAAACAGGAAAAGGGGAATATGGAGAAGGAGATGTATTCTTAGGTGTAATGGTTCCTAAAACAAGAGCCATTACAAAAAAGTATATTGATTTAGAACTCAAAAATGTTAAGGAATTATTAAATAGTGATATACATGAACACAGATTGGCAGGATTATTAATTCTTATTGGAAAATATGAAAAAGGGGATACAAAAAATATATTTAATTTTTATTTAAATAATTCTTTCAGAATTAATAATTGGGATCTTGTAGATGTTACTGCCCCAAAAATTGTTGGAAAATATTTATTAAATAAACCAAGAGATATTTTGTATTCTCTTGCAAAATCAGATAATTTATGGAAAAAAAGAATTGCAATTGTATCTACATTTGCTTTTATTAAAGAAAACGATTTTAAAGATAGTTTAAAAATTTCAGAAATTCTTTTAGATGATAAACATGATTTAATCCATAAGGCTGTTGGATGGATGCTTAGAGAAGTTGGAAAAAAGAATGTTGATGAACTTAGAAAATTTTTGAAAAAGTATTATAAACAAATGCCCAGAACAATGTTAAGATATTCTATTGAAAAATTTCCTAAAGAAGAACGGAAAAGATTGTTGAAAGGTGAATTCAAATGAAAATAGATATGAAAAAACTAAAAGAAAAGAAATCTGTAAAAGAACTTCTTGAATTTGGAATTATAAATATAAACAAACCTTCTGGGCCGACAAGTTTTGATATTTCAGATTTTGTTAGAAAAGAATTGGGACTTCGTAAAACAAGTCATTTTGGAACCCTGGATCCTAAAGTTACAGGTGTTTTACCAATTGCACTTAACCGAGCATGTAAACTCACTGGTTTTTTTCTTGGAGAAGACAAAGAATATATTGGAATTATGAAATTTCATAAAGAAATAGAATTAAAAGAAGTTAAAAAAGCTATAAAAGAAAAATTTATTGGAAAAATAACCCAGCTTCCACCTGTTAGATCAAGTGTTAAAAGGCAAGAAAGAGAAAGAGAAATAAAAAGTTTTAAAATTTTAGAGAAAAATGGAAGAGATTTTCTCTTTAAAGTTGAATGTCAAGGGGGGACATACATAAGAAAATTGGTCCATGATTTAGGAGAGTTTCTTAAAATTAAAGCACATATGCTTGAACTTAGAAGAATTCGGGCAGGAATTTTTAAAGAAAAAAATGTTATAGATTTATATGAATTTGAAAAAGCAATTAAAGATGAAAAATTCCTAAAAGAGATTATAATCCCTGCAGAAATTATCTCAGAACTTCATCCGATTATACAAATAAAAAAAGAATTTACTGACAAAATTCTTCATGGTAGTCCTATCCATTATGATCATTTAAAAAATATCAAAGATGGAAAATATGAGGGAAAATTCTGTGCTTTTGAAGGGAAAAAATTTATAGGTATTTATAACGTCACAACTGAAGAAAAAATCTTTGCAAGACCTGAATTTGTCTTGCAGCCAATTTAGTATAAAATGAGAACTTTTGTATATTTTTCAAGTACTGCGAAAACATCTGGGAATTTTGATATGAATAATCTTATGAAAGCTGGAAGAATGGATATTGTAATGCATTTCATAATAAATTCTTTTTTTCTTTCACATGAATTAAGAGATGATGTTAAACTTCATTTAGTTTTTTATGGTTCTCCAGACCCACCAAAACATATAGAACTTAAAATAGAATCAAAGACAGATTTTAGCAAAAAAGATGTTGGGAACCTGATTAAAAAAATTCTCTATAAATACAAAAAAGGAGAAAAACACGAGGTTTTGCCAGGATGTTTTGTTGAGAAGAAAAGTTTTCTTGGTGTTGTTAATGAACTTTCTGAACAAGGTAAAAAGATTTTTATCTTAGACAAACGCGGTGAAAATATTAGAAAAACTAAAATCCCAAAAGATAGTGTTTTTATCATTGGAGACCATAATGGATTTCCAAAAAAAGAATTAAAAAGATTGAAAAAAATTGCTGAGCTAATATCTATTGGATCAAAAACTTATTTTGCAAGTCAGGTTGCCACAATTATAAATAACGAACTAGATTTAAGAGAGATTTAACTAGATTTTTCCCTAAATTTAATCTGAATCAAATATTCTAATTCTTCTATTCCTACTCCGAGATTATAAAGTAAAGAAATCTCTTCTTCTGCATCTTGTGTGATTCCTTCTAAAAATAAATTTTTCATTTTACCCCTTTTATTTGATTATGTCCCCCATAAATGGGGGATGATTGTGAATCCCCTTCTTAGAAGGGAATTGGTTGAAAGGAGAGTAAACAATATCGGTAATTTTAAGCTAATAAAGTTAAGAAATAGCCTTATAAATCAATTATGAAAAGAGAATATAGAATAGAGTTCCATAAGTTTTTTATCTAAAACTAAAGTTTTTTAAATAAAATAGGTTTTTTTAAAATAATGAAAATAGTTCTTACCCCTGATTGGTTTATTGGAAAAGATCTCCCAATTTATTTTATCAGTCTTGTTGTCTTGATAATCATCTCTGTTCTTGCTATTAGAAGTTATAAATTAAATAAAAAAAATAAAGGATTATTAAATCTTGGAATTGGTTTTGGATTAATTGCACTAGCAACACTTGCAGGTGTTTTTACTAAATTAGTCTTATATTATGATATAGGGCCTGCCCAAGCAATAGGACAGGCAATTATTACTAGTCAAATCTTTAGTTCTGTAGATGTTTTTTATTATTTGGGATTTTTCTTTCATAATCTATTATTCCTTATAGGACTCTATATTATTTATCGTGTCCCTAAGAAAAGATTGAATCTAGGAGATTATGTCTTAACCTTATATCTTCTAGCACTCTCTGCTTTATTAAGTGTTAATGAAGGATTTTTCTATCTTTTTAATTTAACTTCTCTTATCTTATTAACATTAATTATAAAGCATTATTACAAAATTTATAAAGAGAATAAATTTGCTAATACAAAATTACTTTTGATAGTATTTAGTATTCTTGCTTTGTCTAATTTTATTTACATTTTTTCACAATTAGAGATTTTATATGTCTTAGCAAATATTATAGAAATTTTAAGCTATGTTATTTTATTATTTTTAATTATAAGGATACTAAAACATGGAGAGAAAAAGAAGCCGTATGAACATAATATCAGATATGCTGACAATAATCCGAGGAAAAAGAGAAGGAATTAAACCGACACATTTGATGTATAAAGCAAATCTTTCACATAACCAGATGAAATTATATCTTAATGAACTAATTAAGAAAAATCTGATAGAAAAAACCATATCAAAAAAAGACAATAGAATCACAATAACAAAATCAGGAAGAGATTTCTTACTACAATATACAAGAATGAAAGAATTTGAAAAAACTTTTGGTTTGTGAAAATGAAAACTATTTAAAATAAAAAAAGATTTAATACTCTAAAAATGAATTTTTCCAAACAAAATAAATTTTTTCAGCTATGGTTAATTATTGGAGTCATTGCTGGTTTTTCTGTGGTTTTATTTTTTTCCATAACTTATCTTAATAATAACATCTTATGTGATATGGATTGTAGAATACAAAATGAAGCTTCAATTGTCTTAGTGCTCATGTCCTTATTTGGAATGTTTATTGGAAGTTTAACTTATTATTTTATCTCAGAAAAATATGAAAAAAAAATAACAAAAATACAAAAAGATGCTAATTTAACATTAAAATTTTTAGATAAAGAAGAAAAATCAGTGATGAATTCTATTTTAAACCATAAAGGTAAAATAACTCAATCTAAAATAGTAAAAGAAACAAATTTATCACGAGTTAAAATATTTAGAATCTTAAAAAAACTAGAAGAAAAAGAAATTATCAAAAAAAAGCCATTTGGAATGACTAATATTATTGAGCTAGAAAAAGATTTAAGAGAAGTTTTAGTATAAAAATAGTTATTTCAAAAATTGAAACAAACATATATATGTTGTTTCACTTATTCTAATGATGTTAATATGGAAAATAAATGTCTTATAATATGTTTAATAGCTTTACCTATAGTATTAATTTTAAATTTAAATCCGATTTTAGCTCAAGATTCATTAGAAAACTCTAATATAATTTTCTCTACATATATAACAGGAATTGGATGTCCTAATTGTGCCATAACTGATTCTATTTTGTTATCAGAATATACTTCAAAATATCCAAATTTAATAATTATAGAATATGAAATTTATAATTTAAGAGCAAGTAATCAAAATGTGGTAAACAATTATTTTAAATCATATCTACCTAATATAAAAGCAGGAGTACCTTTAATAATTTTAAATAAAGAACAAATTGGTTTAGGAAGATTCCAAGTTTTAGATTCTTATAAAATAATCGAAAATCTAAAATATAATAATTTTCCTTTACCAAATGGAACATCTATTGAATTAAGTAGAATAGATCTTACAAATTTAGAAGGAAAAATAAAAATTTGGGTAAAAGATCGGGTTTTAATTTCTGGAAACAAAGGAAATAATGAATTATTAAAAAAATTACTTGTTGCAGAAGATATTTCGTCATTATTAAAAAAGATTGATTTTGAGATTATAGAATCTAAACCAATTCCTATCTCAAATGGGCAAATTGAATTTTCTTATGCCATTAAATTAGATGATTGGATATTACAATGGAATGAAAGTCCTACAACCCCTAAAAATGAAGAATATAATAATGATATAACCCCTTTAAATAAATCTTTTTGGAAATTTTGGTATTTTATTCCTCTCTTTCTATTTTTTCTTCTTTTTTCTTATTTCTTTTATAAAATTAAAAATGTAAAAAAATGTAAAAAAATTTGTTTAACTGAAAAGCAAAAAAATGGTCTTATTCTAATAATTTCTCTTCTATTTTTAATTGGTTTTTTTATTTTAGCAAAAAATATTCCTCATGAATCTTTAGAAAAATGGGGATATAATCTGCCTCTTCCTTTATTTACCATTTTTATTGCTTTAATAGATGGATTTAATCCTTGTAATTTATTTGTTCTTACCTTTTTATTAGGATTACTTCTTTCAGCTTCACATTCTAGAAAAAAAATTTATGCTATTGGTTATACTTTTATTTTTGCTATATTTATAATATATTTTCTATTCATGGTTGCTTGGTTAAATATTTTTAAATATATTGGATTTATCACTCCTTTAAGAATTGGAATAGCTTGCATAGCTCTAATTGCAGGATTTATTAATTGTAAAGAATTATTTGCTTTTAGAAAAGGTATAACCTTAATGATTCAGGAAAAACATAAGGGTTCTTTAATTAAAAAAATTGAACATATGAAAAAAATAATTATTAATGGCTCTCTTTCTGCTTTAATTTTAGCATCAATAGGTTTAGCTGCATTTGCTTCATTAATAGAATTGCCTTGTACTGCTGGTTTTCCGATTATTTATACAGGAATCTTAACAGGTAAATTTTTAACAAATAGCTTTTCTTATTACCTTTATTTAATCTTTTATAGTGCTGTTTATGTCATACCTCTTATTACTATTATTACCATTTTTGGACTTACTCTTAAAGGAAAGCAGATAAACAAAAAACAAATGCAAATAATAAAATTTATAGGCGGTTTAATAATGATCTTACTTGGATTAACTCTATTAATTAATCCAAGTTTAATAGGAATTGGTTTTGGATAATTAATTTTTAAATTAAAACTTTAATAAATTTTAAGAAGATTAATATCAATAGATAAAACTTAATAAATGGTTTTTCCTTTTCTTTTTTATGAAAAAATCAGTCAGGCTTTACATTGATGGGGTTGTTCAAGGGGTATTTTTTAGGTCTTTTGTTAAAGAAAATG
>JAFCCD010000019.1 GCA_017610405.1 Nanobdellota archaeon
TATATGTATATTATTAACTTGTTTAATCACCTGCCTGAGTTGGACAATGGTGGTCCGCGTGGCTCGAACCCACGTTTCTGAAAAGATATCCAGGTTCGATTCCTGGCTCGGGCGAATTCATTTTTATTCGGCGCTCAAACAGGAAGTTTTATATACAAAAAAGTATTATCATAATTAACATAATCCCAGGTGATCTTCGGGTTGCCTGATGTTTTTTTATGATAGAAATAACTATTCTAATTATTGATTCAGGATATTTATCTCATATTTCTAAATATTTTGGTAGTGGTAAACCATTAAAATACAAACTTGAAAATTTTGCAGTTAATCTTTGTAAGGATTTAAATCTTAATTGCAAAGAAATTTATTTTTATCTTGCTCCTCCTTTTCAAAGCCCAAAACCAACAGAAGAAGAAAATAAAAGAAAAGCTAATTATGATAAATTTATATCTAAGCTCAAAAAAATATCTCCAAAGGTTAATATTAGGGAAGGAAGATTACAAAAGATTAATAACATTTTTACCCAAAAAGGAGTAGATACATTAATGACAATGGATTTATTAAAAATAAGCCAAGAAAAACAAGTTAATAATGTGGTGCTTATTACTTCTGATACTGACTTTGTCCCAATTATTAAAGATATTAGAAAAAATTCTGGTCTTAAGGTAATCTTAGCTTACTTTACTGATCGCAAAAGAAAATCTTCTTTTTCTTTATCAAATCATTTATGGAAGGTCGTTGATAAGAAAATCCTGATTAAAAAGAAACATTTTGTAAATGAATAAAATCTTATATCCAATAAATAAAATTACATCCAGTGATTTAGATAAAGTTGATTCTGCCCGGTTGGAAGTGTTTTTTTATATCAAATTCATAACATTTAAATAGTAAGAATATCTTACTTTAGTATGGAAATAACAAAACTCAGCACAAAAGGACAAATTGTGATACCTGAATCTATGAGAAAAGACCTTGAAATAGGGAGTGCATTCAGAGTTATAAAAAAAGGTAATCTCATAATATTAAAAGGAATTGAAGAATTTAGCAAAAAAGAAGTGGAAGAAATGAATGAACTTGATAAAATTTGGAAAGATATTGATAATGGAAAAGGAAAAACTACAAGTGTAGAAGAATTTCTAAAAGAAATGAAAACATGGCGATAAAGAAGGTAACTAGATCTCCAAAATTTATTAAAGATATTAAGAGCTTAGATACTTTTTCTCTCAAAAAAATAGAAAAACAAATTATAAAAATATTAGAACATCCAGAAGTAGGGAAACCACTAAAATATACAAAAGGAGAAAGATCTCTCTACATTAAACCTTTTAGATTGATTTATGCTATAAGAAAAAATGAGATTATATTATTGAAGTTTGAACATAGAAAAAGTGTATATAAAAAATAATTATTTTTCAATTGTATTACTTTCCTATAGGCGTTTGGCTCGGGCGTTTATTCAAAAAATTTAAATAACCTATTTTCTAGTTATTTTAGAATAAAAATGGAAAAAGACATAGGAAAGATAAACAAGGGAGAATTTCAAGGAACAGTAACTGATATATGTTGACATAAGAGAATTTGTTTCAAGTGAGAAGTATACAGGACCAACAAAAAAAGGATTGAGAATTCCTGTAGAAAGTTTTCAAAAATTCAAAGAAATGATTAATTCCATAACTGAAGAAGATTTGAAAGAAGAACCAGAAGAAAAAAAGGAAGAATTACCAAAAAACCAAGAAACATTGAAGGAAGAAATGCCTGATTATTAAATTTTATTCTTGTCAAAAATAAGAAAACCACAAACCTTTTTAATTCAATTAAATCTTTAATTTTTATGAAACCTCAAATTCGACAGCCAATAGTAACAGTTTGTGGTCATGTTGATCACGGAAAAACAAGTATTCTTGATGAACTCAGGCAGAGCTGTATTCAAGAAGGAGAAGCAGGAGGTATTACTCAAAAAATCTCATTTACCCTTTGTCCTGCAGAATATCTAAAAAAAGCTTGTCCTTTGATTGAGAAAAAAGGCATGAAAATAGATATTCCAGGATTTCTTTTTATTGATACTCCTGGACATGCAGCATTTACAAATCTAAGAAAAAGAGGGGGAAGTTTAGCAGATCTCGCAATTCTAGTTATAGATATAAATGAAGGAATAAAACCACAGACCGTAGAAGTAATTCAAATTCTAAAACAAAATAAAACACCTTTTATAATCGCCCTAAACAAAATAGATAATATTTCTGGATGGAAAACAAATCTAAATCAAGAACTTGAAGAAAATATAAATCATCAATCTCAAAGAATAAAACAAAACTTTGAAGAAAAATTCCTTACTTTAATTGGTTCATTAAATAATTATGGATTTGATGCAGATCTTTTTTACAATATACAAGATTTTACAAAAAAAATAGCCCTAATTCCTTGCTCTGCAAAAACAGGACAAGGAATTCCTGAATTAACTATGATCCTATGCGGGCTAAGCCAAAAATATCTTGAAAACAAACTTATACTTGGTAAAGAAGCTAAAGGTATTATTCTTGAGATAAAAAAAGAAAAAAATAATAATTATTTTGAATCTATTCTCTACGATGGAGAACTTTCAAAACAAGATCAAATTGCTATTGCAAATCTTGAAGGAAAGCCTTTAATTTCAAAAATAAGAGTTCTTGAAGAAATTCAACCTATTTCTAATAAGTTTAAACCAAAAGAGAAAATTACAGCAGCTAGTGGATTAAGAATGCAGATTGCAGAAAAGGTAGATGTTTTACCTGGAATGCCTTTTGTTGTCTATAAAAATAACAAAGAAGAAATTGAAAAATTATTCAAACAACAGCTTACAGAGAATATTAAAACAGGAAAACAAGGAATTGTAGTTAAAGCAGATTCCCTTGGAAGCTTAGAAGCACTTTTAACAATGTTGAAACAGGAAAAAATTCCTGTTGTTAAAGCAGGAATTGGAGATATAAATAAAAAAGACATAATTAATGCAAAAGCCAATATTGAAATAAACGAACTAGATGCAATTATTATTGGTTTTAATGTAAAGATAGATGAAGAAGCTAAGGAAATTAAAAAAGACGTAAAAATTTTGACAGATAAAGTTATTTATAAGTTACTTGAGAACTTAATTGAATTTAGAGCTAACAAAAAGAAAGAGATTGAAAAAAGAAGGCTTCTTGGATTAAGTCCTCTTGCTAAAATGAAAGTTCTTCACCAATACATTTTTCGAAACACCAGTCCTGCAATTTTTGGAGTAAAAATTGAAGTAGGTAAAATAATTCAAAAAATAAATTTAATAGATAAAAAAAATGAAAAAGTTGGGTATATCAAAAATATGCAATCAGAAAACAAACCAGTAGAAGAAGCATTTGAAGGACAAGAAATTGCTATTTCTATTCCAGGAATTAATTTTGAAAGAAGAATGAAAGAGGTTAATTCTTTATATTCAAATATTACAGAATCTCAGTTTAGAAATTTTAAGAAAAATAAAGACCTCTTATCTTCTTCTGAAATAAATCTTTTACAGGAAATAGCAGAAATCAAAAGGCAACAAAAAGCAGATTGGGGAATATAATAAACAAATTTTATAAACTCTTTTTTCTTTAACAAAATATGGTGTTAAACATTATTCTTATGATTATTGGAATTCTTGCACTTATAGAATCTATCTTTACTCTATCTTTTCCAAAAGTTGGATTGAATATATTAAAAAAAATGGGTATAATGAAAAACTGGCAAAATATAAAAGCTATAAAGAAAGTTGCCCAGTTGGAATTTGTAATTGCTATTATTATCTTTATAATAGGGATGAATATTTAGAGATTCTATAAACTATTTTTTCTCTTGTTCAGAAAGATATTTTTTAAAATCTTTCTCTTCTTTTTGATAAGCCATTGAAAATGCTAAAGTAACATCCCCTAAAAAGATTTTTTTTTCTTGCAATATCCTTAATAATTAAAAGATTAATCGCATCTAATTTACTAATCAACCCATGCCCATCCTTATCCCTCACTGTTCTTGCTAGTTCTTTCAAAACTCCTCTTGGAATTATATATTTATCCCATTCTCCATCTTCTTTTCCTAGCCATAATTCATGGTCCTCTCCACTAATAATTTCGTTTTCTTTTCCAGGTTCTAGACTATGCAGATAAGTTATCTTTACTCTATCTTTTTCATATAATGAATCATCCATAAGTATAGACTATCTAAACATCTTTTAAATATTATTATACCATAAGAAGGTTTAAAAATAAATTTTTCAATTAATTAATATGTTTAAAATTAACATTGCAGATAAATCAGGAAAAACCTACAAGCTTGAGCTAGAAACTGAAGAGTTTGTTGGAAAATCTCTGCATGATAAAATTAATGGAAAAGATCTTCTTGCTGATTTAGCTAATTATGAATTTGAAATTACTGGAACTAGTGATAAATCTGGTTTTACTTCTCACAAAGATGTTCAGGGAACTGGAACAAAAAGGCTTCTTTTAACTTATGGAAAAGCTATGAAAAAAAGACCTCGTAGAGAGGGAAAGAAAAAAATTTCAAATCCAAAGCCAAAAGGACTTCGATTAAGGAAAACTGTTCATGGCAAGGTAATATCTACAGAAATTGTTCAGATTAATCTTAAAATTTTAAAACAAGGTGGCAAAAAGCTTTCTGAAATTTTTCCAGACCAAAACAAACCAAAAGAAAAAGCAAAAAAAGAGGAAAAACCAGTAGAACAAGCCCCAAAAGAACAGCCTAAAATAAAAGAAAAGCCAAAAGAAGAAAAAGCACCTGAACAAGAAAAACCTGTTCCAGAAGCTCCAAAAATACCAGAAACACCAACAGAACAAAAACAAGAAGAAAAACCAGGGCAAAAAGAATAAGTGTCACTTCTCATCAAAAGTAACAAATAGAAAGATTTATAAACAATCTACCATTATATTTTATATGGAAAAAACATTAAAAA
>JAFCCD010000014.1 GCA_017610405.1 Nanobdellota archaeon
AGATAAAACTTAATAAATGGTTTTTCCTTTTCTTTTTTATGAAAAAATCAGTCAGGCTTTACATTGATGGGGTTGTTCAAGGGGTATTTTTTAGGTCTTTTGTTAAAGAAAATGCCGAAAGATATGATGTTAAGGGATTTGTCAGAAACCTTGAAGATGGAAGGATTGAAATTTTCTTAGAAGGAAATCCAGATAAGGTAAATAAAATAATAGAACTTATGAAAAAAGGTCCTAAACATTCACAAATACGAAAAGTTACGATTAAACCAGAAAAATTCCAAGATTTTAAAAGCTTTAAAATATTACATATTTAATATGGGGCGAGGAGAAGAAATAATAAAAGAGCGTAAGAAAAAGATTTTAGAACTTCGGAAAAAAGGAATAAATCCTTATCCTTCCACGTTTGATAAAAAAGATTCTGTTGAAAATGCATTGAAAGCTAAGTCTGGTTCTAAAATAAAAACAGCTGGGAGAATAATAACTAAAAGAGGTATTGGGAAAATAATCTTTTCTGATTTACAAGATTTCTCTGGAAAAATTCAACTTGTTCTACAGGATAAAGAAACCCCTGCAAAAGAGTTTGAATTTTTCACTAAATATATTGATATGGGAGATATAATCGGTGTTGAGGGAAAAATAATTAAAACAAAAACAGGACAACATTCAATTCTCGTTAAAAAAATTGAATTGCTTACAAAATCTATTCTTCCATTACCTTTTAAATGGCATGGATTTCAAGATAAAGAAGAAAAATATAGAAAAAGATATCTTGATTTAATTATGAATCCTGAAATAAAAGAGTTGTTTAAGAAAAAATATATTTTTTGGAAATCAATAAGAGAATTTATGGAAAGTAAAGGATTTATGGAGGTTGAAACTCCTGTATTAGAAAATACTCCTGGTGGAGCAGATGCTAATCCTTTTATAACACATCATAATGCTTTGGACATTGATGTTTATTTAAGAATTTCAATGGGAGAATTATGGCAAAAAAGATTAATGGTTGCAGGTTATGAAAAAGTATTTGAGATAGGAAGACAATTTAGAAACGAAGGTTTAAGTCCAGAGCATTTACAAGATTATTCTCAAATGGAATTTTATTGGGCATATGCAAACTATGAACAAGGAATGAAACTTGTTGAAGATATGTACAAATATACTACTAAAAAAGTTTTAGGAAGTTTAAAATTCACATCACGTGGTTTTAAAATTGATATGGGAAAGAAATGGGAAAAATACGATTATGAAAAAATGATTAAAAAATATACAAAAATAAATATTTACAATGTTACTGAAAACGACATTAGGAAAAAACTTAAAGAATTAAAATTAGAATATAATCCTACCTTAGATAAATGGAAACTTGTTGATATTCTTTGGAAATATTGCAGAAAAAAACTTGCAGGTCCTGGATTTTTGATTAACCAGCCAGTAGAAGTTTCTCCTTTAGCAAAAAGAAAAGAGAAAGAGCTAAAAAAAGTAGAGAGATTCCAGGTAATTCTTGCAGGAAGCGAGGTTGGAAATGGATATTCTGAATTAAATGATCCTTTAGACCAAGAAAAAAGATTTGAAGAACAAGCAAAAAAAAGGGAACAAGGAGATAAAGAGGCTCAGATGCATGATAAAGAATTTGTCGAAGCTTTGAAATATGGAATGCCCCCTACATGTGGCTTTGGTGTAAGCGAAAGATTATTTTCTTTCTTAATGAATAAGCCAATAAGAGACTGTGTACTCTTTCCTTTAATGAAACCTGAGGAGAAATAAAATGAAGACTTTACCAATCTCTAGAGAGCAGGCATGGGAACTTGTAAAAAAATATAACACACACCAGAAAGATTTAACTCATTATCTTGAAAGTGAAGCAGTGATGAAGGAACTTGCAAAACACCTTAAAGAAGATGAAGTGTATTGGGGTATGCTTGGACTTGTTCACGATGTAGATTGGGGAATTACTAAAGAAAATACTGAAAATCATTTAACAAAAGCTCCTGAAATTTTAAAAGATGCTGGTTTTGATGAGGAATTTATTAATATTGTTATTTCTCATGGATATGGCTTTGATGTTGCTGGTTTAAAGGACAAAAAAAGAACAGAAAAAATTCAATATGCTCTTGCTGCTTCTGAAACAATTACAGGATTGATTCATGCGTATGCTTTAATGAGGGGAAAAAGAATCAGTGATATGCAATCAAAAGGTTTAAAGAAAAAATTCAAAGATAAGACTTTTGCTACAAAAGTTAATAGAGAAATTATAAAAGAATGCGAACAACTTGGATTAGATTTAAATGAATTTTTTGAAATTGCTATCGAAGGAATTAAAAAGATAAAAGACAAAGTTGGTTTGGAGTAGAAAAGTTTATATACATAAATGTAATTAATGATTATAAATAAATAACTATTAAATATAAAAATGTCACAAAAAATTGAACGTGGAATGCATTGGCCTACTCTAAACACAGTCATTATGGTAGAAAATACTTTAAAAAAAATGGAAAAGAGTGTGATGACTATTGCTGAGCTTAAAAGAAAATTGCCCCGGCAAGTTAATCACAATACTTTAATGATAATTCTTGAATATCTTGAAAAAAGCAATAAAATTCTTGTGGGATTAAAAGGGATAACCTGGATACATAATCCTAGTGTAAAATTAAGAAGAGCAATTGAAAAAGGGTGGGAAGTTTAAATGATTAAAGATAAAAAAATAACATTAGTTTTTTCCCGAGAAGCAAGAGAAGTTTATGAATATTTAAACAAAGAAGCTATGATATCAAAAAATGAGAAGACACTTCTTAAAGCAATTAAACAAAAGATAGAATTCATAAAAACAAACCCACATTATGGAAATCCTTTATCTAAAAAATTAATACCAAAAGAATATGTTGAAAAATATGTTATTACAAATTTATTTAGAGTTGAATTACCTAATTACTGGAGAATGCTTTATACATTAACAGAAGGTGAAACTAAAATTGAGGTTGTGGCCTTTATTTTAGACATTATTAATCATTCCACTTATAATAAAAAATTTGGGTATAAAAAATAAAAATGGTATTAATTGTAAAAAGTAATATAAAAAAAGTTGTGAAAGAACTGGATAAAGAAAATAATGTTTCAAGTATTGCAAATGAAGTTGGAATGGCTTTAGAAAGAAAGGTTGAAGAGATTTTAAGGGAATCAATAAAAAGAGCAAAAGCTAACAAAAGAAGAACACTTCAGGCAAGGGATTTATAAAATGGTGAAAAATAAAAGAGTTACTAAAAAAAGTTCAAGAATAAAAAAGAAGAAAAAATCAAGAGCATCGAGAAATTTTGTTATTGCTCTTTCAATAGTTAGCATAATTGGTTTCTTAAGTATTGTTACTCAAAGTTTGTTTAATTTTAGTTTTGAAAGTTATATTGAAAGTTTGTGGCTAATTGCTCTTGGAACAGGACTAATTCTAGAAACATCTTTTAAAGAATTAAAGAAAGTAAAAAAACAGGGTTTAACACCAGATGTGCTTGGTAAAATAACAATGGTTGTTGTGGGAGGACTTTCTATTATCGCTGCTATTTTAAGTATTCCTCAAATTAATATAGAACATCCTACATTTTTGGCTGTAAAGGGTATAGTTAGCATTTTAGCAATTATATTCATAATAATCCAAACATGGGTTAGTGAAAGAGAGTAGGATGTCAAAAAAGAAGAATTCTATTAGGGGAAAAAAAAGCCGGGCAGCTGGTGCAAGATTTGAATTAAAAGTAAGAAACAGCCTCGAAAAAGAGGGCTGGATTGTTGATAAATGGACCAACAATATTAATTTGAAAGAAAGAAAACTTGTAAAAGTTAAAAATAAATTTTTAGGTCCTGGAAAACCAATTATGTTAGGAGCTGGTTTCCCTGATTTTATCGCTTTTAGAACGAAAGGAAAAAGTTATGAGATAATCGGTGTGGAAGCAAGAACAATAGGTAGTCTTAGTAAAGAAGAAAGAGAAAAATGTGAATGGTATTTGAATAATAAGATATTTTCTAAGATATTAATAGCAAAAAAAGAAAAAGAAGAAAGAAAAATCAATATTAAGTATTTAGATTTTAAAGAGAAGTATAATAAAACTTAAAATTAATACTTCCTTAATTGTTTTATGAAGAAACTGTTATTAATTTTAATATTCCTAATTTTTATTTATAATGTTTCTGCTTCGTGTGAAGATAATCAAGTAAATATAAATACCGCTTCTGCAGAAAAACTTGATGAAATAGTTTATATCGGTCCTGCAAGAATAGAACAAATAATAGCTCTTAGACCATTTGATTTTATTGATGATTTAATAAGAGTTTCAGGAATAGGAGATATTTATTTAAGTGCTATAAAAGAGCAAGGATTGGCATGTGTTAATAATGTTATAGAAGAGGGTGAGGAAGATAATGAGGGAGATAATAAAGAAGTTAATGAAGAACCTCAAGAAACAGGACCTCTTTTAAAAGAAACAGAAAATAGAGAATTACAAACAATTATTCTAAATCCACAAATTATAAAAAGTGAGGAAAATAAAAAAGAAACAAGCAAAGACTATGCTTTTTATGGTTTTATAGTTTTTTGCGTTTTGATTGGGATATTATTCATAACAAAAAATAAAAAATACAAAAATGAGTTCAGATAAATTAAAAGTTAATGCCATGATGATTCTCGATGTAATAGGAAAACCCCCAGAACACCTTATAAAAAGCTTGGAAAGAATAATAGAAGAAATGGAAAAAGAGAAAGGTATTGTAGTAAAATCCAAGCAAATAAAAGAGCCTGTATTAATGAAAGATCAAAAAGATTTTTACACAACTTTTGTAGAAGTTGAAGTTGAAGCTGAGGAAATTTTATATTTTTTTGCCTTAATGTTCAAATACATGCCTGCCCATATTGAAATTATTTCTCCTGAACTAATTGCCCTTTCAAATAATGGATTTAATGAAATTCTTAATGAACTCACAAGAAAACTTCATGGGTATGATGAAATAGCAAGAATAATACAGATGGAAAAGCAAATTCTTTTAAAAAAGATTCAGGAACTTGGGGGAGATTTGAATGAGTTATTTCCCCGGGCACCGCCAGGAGCACCTGCACCGACCCAAGCACAATTTCCAAAGCAACCTGTAAAAGAAACAAAGAAAAAACCTGTAAAAAAACAAAAAAAGAAATCTTAACCAAGAAAAAAGAAAAAGTGATTATTTTTTTGTAGTTTAAATCGCTCCTGCAATTAAACCATTAATTAATAATTGGAATGCTATTGATGACATTAGGTTATCTCTTTGTGTTGTTTTTATTATTTTTTATGTCTGATTTTTTTAATCTTAAGTTTTTCTCAACATACACTTTTAGTTTTTCATTGAATTCTAAGATATACTTTGCTTCTTTTTTATCTGAGAAAATTCCTCTGTACTGAATATCATGTCTCGATCTTCTTAGCATATCAAATTCCCCTAATAAGGATAAAAGTCTTTTTTCTTTAGAGTATAATGACTTCAATGCTTCAACAAGACAATAATGGCTTTTTTCAACAAATCCGTTTTTATACAACAAAGCTCTTAAAAAATGAAAACAAGAATTATAAGAAGACAAAAAAACCAAATCAAATTCACTTATATTCATAATGTTTTTCGCTGAATTAAAAAATTTATTTGCAGAATTAAGCTCGGTATCAATTCTGTTCTTAGCATTAGGATTAGGTTTTATAAGACCTTGTTTCTTACAAGATTCAAAACTCACTGTAACTTACCTCCAAAAAGGGAGAAATTATTTTTTATTATTTCTTTGGTAAAAGCATCTTCTCGTTCTTTTGACTTATTCCATTCAATAAAAGTCATCTTTGTCACATTAACTTCCCGCTTTATTTTTTTCTGAAAAGAAGAAATAAATGAATCATCGTAATCCTTTTTTCTGGAAATGATTAAAATATCAACATCACTTCTTTCTAAATACTCTCCAGAAGCATAACTTCCATAAACAACGACATTAAAAATACCATCTTTTTGCTTTAACTGGAAACTTTTTGTCAAAACAGTCATTGTGTAGAATCTCTTCATTTCTGTAACATATTCGCTGGAGTTATTTAGTCTAAAAAAAACTGAATTGCTTTTTTGTTCTGATAATAAAATTTGTTCTCTAGCAAATAAATCACAGAAGTGTTTAGAAGTTGCAGAGCTTACTTTTAGAACCCTTGCGAGCTCTTTTATATGAATTTCTTTTGTGGGATGCTCTAAAAAATAAGTTAAAACCATTATCCCTTTATATCTCTTAAACCCAGATAGCATATGTCTATTGAACGAACGTTTATTATATAAAACCATCGTTTTTTTGGTTTATATTGGGTTTCAAGCAGAAGCAATGAACTTGCTGCTAGAATAAATCAGGCTAAAGCCAGAAGCTACCAAGGCATAAATTGCTCCAACCAGGAGAGTGGGGAATTAGGTAATTATTTCTTCTTTCCTATCTTCAGTAAATTAACTTTTGGTTTTACTTTTTTATATTTTTTAAAAGCCCATAACAAAAACAAAATTACTATAACCACTACTACCCACCCAATAATTTTTCCTGTTGGGCTTTTTTTTATCTCTTTACAGGATGTTAGACAACAGATGCCATCTTTTGTTGGGATTGTTTCTCCAGTGCACCCTTCATTATCTCCACAAATTACCCCTTCAAGTTGTGCGCATGTTGTTAAAATTGTTCCACTTTCATTTTCTTCTCCATCTTTAGGAATATAATCTTCTATAAAATTTAAAATTAACGTGACAGAAGTGGAAAAATTTCCATTGTTCGCTGTTATTGTTCCTTCTAAAATCCCTAGCTCTGAATCAGAGATAATATTTATCTCAACTTTTTTATTAGCATCTTTATCTAATTCATTTATTGTTTCTGGAGAAATCTCTATATATGATTTTAAAGATGATGAAATTAAAAGAGTTATATTTTCTACCGCTGTATCACCAGTATTCAAAATATAGATTATTCTCTTTGTATCTGAATCTGTAGCCATTGAAACATTAATATTATTTGGTTCAAATTTAAATTCGAATTCTTTCTTTTCTTTTGTTTCATTTATCAAATTGATAAAAATAGGAATAGAGTAATCTGTATTTCCAGAACTTAATTTGATTTCTTCTAATACTTGATTTTCTGTGTCTAATTCGAAATTTATTTTCTTTGTTTCTCCAGATTTTATTTCTAAGGAACTTTCAGATATAAAAACTTTTGGAGCATCTATCTGAATTGTTATTTTTTGATTTTTCAAATTCTGGACTTCAAGAAAGAAATCTTCAGAAGTGATTACAAATCCGGGATTTATAGAAAAATCAATTGTATTTTCAGTAATTGTGAAATTTTTTATAATATCTTCATCTATTATTTGAGCCCCATTCATATACCTAACATCCTCAACTTTAATTGAATAATTTCCTTGGGTTTTTTCTGTCAACATTCCATATAAATAAAAATCACCATTTATTTTTCTAACATCATAAACTACAGGAATTCTTACATGATCTTTATAGAAAAATACATTATTCTCAGTTATCTGATCTAGAAAATTTCCAGAAATCACAGCCAATAAAGTTTCCCCTTGATCAAATTCTGTTTTCATTTCAAATTCAATTGAAGAAATCAAAGGTAACATCAAAAGAAAGATTAATACAATTACTAGTTTTTCCATAAATAATTAAAAAAAGCTAAGTTAATAAATTTTTTTATTGAGATTACTTCCCCATCTCTTTTAATTTTCGAAGAACATCGTCAAGTTCTTTTTGAGATTTAGAAGGGCTTTTTCCAGGCATTATTGGTCGTTGTAATGAAGGAAGAATTCTTCTCTCTCGCATTACTGGTTTTCTTATAGGATAATGTGGTGAAATTGCAGGTCTTCTTTGTGGATATGGTCTATGTCCTGGCTTTGGTCTTGGTTTAGATTTTTTGAATTTTGATTTTGTTTTAAACCAAAAATCTCTTAATTTATCTTTAAAGATTATTCCTATAATTATCAATACAATCAAAATAAGTAAAATCCAAATCCAGGGAAATGAGGGTGGTGGTGATGTTTGGAGTTTACAACAAGCATCCCCTGCAAATTCACACTCATAAAACACTTCTTGTTCATCATTAAGACAAGATGTTCTGCAAGTTCCTCCTTGTTCAAGGCATTCAGAATCAACTATTTGAAGTATTTGACAAGACCCTCCATTAATACAACAGTTATTTGTATTAGCAGCACTAATAAAATCCCCACCACTACATATTTGATTAGAAGAACAAATTATCCCTCCTTTTTCAGCACATGTTTGCTGTTTTAGAGGAATAGTGCAACACTCTGCTAATGTTCCTACGCAATAATATTCTGAAAGAATCTGGCCTTCACAACTTCCCTTATTTACACAATAATTTCCACTAGATATACAATCTAATGAATCGTCATCGTCATCGTCATCTCCTGAAAAATCTCTCGGCCAGATAGAAGCCAATATAAATGCAGTATTTCTTGTATTATCTAACCAACATCCATCATTATCTTGGGTTTTTAGCAGCCATTGCTTTGAATTTGTTTTTTCAGTAAGAGTTTCTTGCTTAAAGGGAAAAAGTGCAAGAGCAGTATCATAATATTTGTCTGATGATTCTTGCCAATAATATTGGTCCCCAATTTTTTTCTGTTTGGAAAGAAGGGAATTAGAATATTCTTGGGAATTAGTTATTAAATATAAAAATGCTTCTGGTAAAAATCTTTCATTGTCTTCTGCTAGGGTTATTAAATAAGGAAGATAAGAAGAAATATCCTCCCCCAAAGAATTCAAAATAAGAGCTGCCCAAAGACTTGCCTCATAATTACAAAAATTTTCAGATTGTCCTCCTTTGAAACAAAAAGATTCTACCTTCTCTATAGTTGTTCCTCCAGCTACTGCAGAAGAAGTTCCTTGAAAAATTTGAATTATAGAAGAACCTTGTTTTTGGAATAAAAGCGTTGTGGAAAAATCCTTATCACAGGAAACACTTATTTCTTTATCATAACAGAAAGAAGATATTTCCAACCAATAATTATCCTGAGCCAAAGATAAACACTGTCCTGCATCTCCACTTATTTTTTTATCTTCTTCTATTTGTATTGTTGTTGAAAATCCTTCATAATCAATTTTACATGTTGTTTGTTCACCACTTTCAATCTGAAGATACCATATAAGCTCAGACGGAGTTTTTCTTTGAGAAAGAATCCATTGTTGTGCTTCATCCATATTTGAATTATCAAGAGCAAGAACGGCTTGTGAAGTTGTTTTTAATTTACAATTTCCAGAAGGCCAACATTCCTCATTAGAGGAATCTTCAATAAGTTCTGTTTTGCATTTATTGATAGCGAGAAGAGAAAAGATTTTTTCTTCTGTTGTAAGAGAATCACAATTTTCTTCTATTTTATCTTCAAGACATGAATAAGCCTTATCAATTTTTTCTTCTTCTGTAGAATTTTCTTGAGCTTGTAATAAAGAAAAAGACGAGATAACCAAAAACATAATCAGTATTCCAAGCACACTCTTTTTTATCATGTTATTTAAAGTTAATACTTATTTTTAAAATTATCTTTAGTTTAGTTTCTTTTTTATTTTGTGCTTTGTCTTATTTTGCATATTTTTTTGTCTTTCTTTTTTTACTATATAACTAATAGGATTCTTATACCTCAGTTCTTCTTCTGTAGGAATTATTCCTATTCCTTTATAATAATCTTTATCATAATTTGGAGGAGGGACAATCTTATTTCTATAACTCCATAAAAGCTGAGATTTTATATAACCAGTCTTTAAAGGAACAGAATTTTTTTCATTCCATTCATAAATTCTTTTTTCAAATTCATCCCTATTTACTCCTATCGACCTAAAGAGGTTTATAAGGATAAACAAAGATCTTTTTCTTCCGTCCTTAACTCCTTGCAGAATTTTTTTTATTGCTGGGGGAAAAATTTCATCTGAAAGTTCTGATATCTGAATTGATTTAAAATCTTTAATTTCCGTTTTTCTTTGTCCTTCTGGCTCTTTGTTTTTATACCAATCCATAGCTTCCCTTAAAAGTTCTGTTGCTTCTCCTTCTTTTGCATTAGGCATAAAATTTCTTATTTTAATCTTTAATGGATTTGCATCTTTTGGCTGAAAATCTTTAAGTTCTTCTGGAAGAATAACTGTGCTTGCCAAGGCTGTTTTTTCATGAAGAGAATAAGGCATTCTAAATAAATGCCTATTAGAAACAAGAATTAAATCAGGCATGACTTTTTTAGCAAAATCTCCTAATTCTTTATCACCCTTAATATATTTCCTAACTGAACTGTATTTCTCTTCATCCATAGTTTCTGTTATACCTTTTATCAAATCCTTTTTGCACATTTCCATTATAAACATAGTAAGAATTCTGGGCCATTCAGGAAATTTATCAGATGTTTTTATTTTATTTATTTCCTTAGGAAAGGCCTTCCATGGAACAATTATATGAAATCCTTTGCTTCCACTAAACTTTATTCCGAAATTTTTAACTTTGTAAAATTCCATAATTTTTATTATAACCCCTGCAAGAATCTTACTATAATCAAGATATTTACTATCTATATCCAGCAAGAAATCCCACCCAATTCTCAAATCATTTAATTTTTTTTCATTCATCTCTGTAGAAATATTTAAAGGATCTTGCCATAGCTCTTGAGAACAATGAAAAGATGTTGCTCCCCTTTTAACAAGTTCAAGAATATCACCAGTATATTGAAAAGAATCTGGTCTCTTTCCAAAACTTTCCATCATATAACTAGGAGCAACTTCTCTGTTTTTTGAAAATTCGAAAAGAATTTTTTGAATATCACTCCTAGAATAATACATTTGGGTTATTTTTCTTATTCTCTGCTCTTTAATATTCTTCTTTTCCATTTTTATTCTTCCAAACACTTTTCTATAGATAAAAGATTTATATAATTACTTCTATTGATTAATACTACACAATAACAATGCTTAAAAGCAAAAGGTGTGTTTTTAAAAAATGCTAGTAAGGCTTGAAAATCCAGGGCTTTTATCAAGAGTTATTGACATTATTTCAGAACTTGTTACAGAAGTAAGAATAAAAGTTAATAATGAGGGACTTAGTATAACTGCAATGGATCCTGCAAATGTTTCTATGGTTAGACTTATTCTTCCAAAAAGTTCTTTTTCTGTTTTTGAAGTAGGAGAAGAAACTCTTGGAATTAATTTAGATAATTTTAAAAAAATTTTAAAAAGGAGTAGTTCTATGAGTTCTCTAGTTTTAGAAAAAAAGGATAATCTTCTAAATATTCAAATTCATGATAGAATCAAAAGAAATTTTAATTTAAGCCTTATAGAAATTGAAAGCGAGGAAAAAAACATGCCTGAAATTGAATTTAGCTCTGTTGTTAGGTTAAATTCTTCTGATTTAATAGCTTCTGTTGAGGATTGTATAGTTGTCGCAGATGCTTGTTCTTTTATAATTAAAGATGGAAAATTTATTATTGAAGCTAAAGGATTGAATTCTGCAATGTCTGAATTTTCTGGAGACGAAGCAGAAATCTCTGCAGAAAATTGCAAATCAAGATATAGTCTTGAATATCTTCAGAAATTTATAAAAGGTGCAAAACTTTCTGAAAAAACGATTTTAAAATTTGCAAATGATCATCCCCTAAGAGTAGATATAAGAAACGATTTCTTAGAACTTTATTTTATTTTAGCTCCAAGAGTTGAAACAGAGGACTAATTTTTTTTAATAAGCCAGATTAAAACAAGACCATATATGAAAATAGAAGTTATCATATAGATAATTTTCTTTTCGAAAAAGCCCATTATTAAAATTGTAGTTGCTAGAAAAGTATAGATTAATGGCCATTTCATAATATTTAATATAAAAATAAATATTTAAATTTAAATGAGGTGTTTTATAAATAATATTATCCTAAGAAAAATATGTATAAAAAAGAAAAAAGAGGACAGGTTACCATCTTTATCATTCTAGCAATATTAATTGTGAGTCTAGCTCTTGTGTTTTTTTTCATTATCCCAAAAGCAAAAATAGGAACTACATTTGATGAAAATAATCCCCAATCATTTATACAAACCTGCCTTGAAGATAAGTTAGAAGAAACAGCTAAAACAATCTCTCTTCAGGGAGGAAGTCTTGTTCCAGAACATTATTTTACTTACAATGAAATTAATATTCAATATTTGTGCTATACAAACAAAAATTATGGTACATGTATTATTCAAAAACCCTTCTTAAAACAAAACATTGAATCTGAAATTGAAAATGAAATAAAAGACGATGTTGTGAATTGTTTCAATGCTCTTAAAGAAAGTTATGAAAGAAAAAATTATAATGTAGAACTTGGGCTTGGAAAAACAAATATAGAATTACTTCCAAAAAGAATAATTGCAAATTTAGATTATACTTTAACTGTTTCAAAAAACAATGTAGATAGATATGATGATTTTAATGTGATTTTAAATAACAATCTTTATGAATTAGTAAGCATTGCTAACTCTATAATAAATTGGGAAGCTACTCTGGGGGATTCTGATCCAAGAATATACATGACTCTTTATCCTGATTTGAAAGTTGAAAAAAATCTTCGTGATGAAGGAACAAAAATTTATGTTTTAACAGATAAAAACACCGAGAGTACATTCCAGTTTGCTTCAAGAAGCTTGGTTTTCCCTCCTGGACATTAAAATGAAAATAAAAGAAGTGATATTATTTGAAATTCTAATTTTAACAGTTATATTTTTATCAGGTTCTGTTATTAGTCAAGGTCAAACAGAAATATATTGTGCTGAAAAAACAACTTATGGTGCATTGTGCCAGGATGTCCCTATGAGTGAAGTCAATATGGATTATAGATATGACCGCACTTCTTGTGAATCTACTTCTTATTGCTCTAAAGGAACATGTGTTAATACTTTAACAGGAGAATGTATTTCATGCCCACAAGCTACCTGTGATTCTTCTCAAGGAGGATTTTTTTATAGTCAACCAAAAGATGAAGTTGCAGAATGCAAGATAGGATGTTGTCTTCTTGGAGATGGTGCTTCTTTAGTTGAGCAAGTAAAGTGTAATACCCTTGGAAAAGATTATAGTTTAAAAGCTACTTTTAGGTCAGATATTCAAGATGAATTTACATGTCTTTCAATGACTTCACCAGAAGCAAAAGGGGCATGTGTTTTTGAAACAGAAGAGGGAAGAAATTGCAGGGCTATAACAAGAGGTGAATGTTTAGATTCTGCAGGAGAATTTCATGAAGGATTTTTATGCAGTGCAATTGAATTAGGAACAATTTGTACAAGAACTAAAAAAACAACTTGTGTTGAAGGAAGCAATGAAGTTTATTTTATTGACAAATGCGGAAATATTGCAAATATTTATGATGCAAACAAAATAGAAGATATTGCTTATTGGAGTTATCTTCCTGGTGTTGAAGGGGTTGAAGTAAATCTCGGAGATGGAAAAGGGAATGCTGGCTCACCAATTTATGGGTCTTGTAATTATCTTCAAGGAAGCACTTGTAAAAAATATGATAGAAGAATAGATCCAAACTCACCTGACTTTGGAGATTATATTTGTAGGGATTTAGGTTGTAAAGCATCAGCTCCTCTTACTGGAGGGCAATATCGAGAGCACGGAGAAGAATGGTGTTCAGAATCAATTGAAACTTTTGAAACTGCAAAACCAGGACAACTTTCATATTTATTATATTGCTATGATGGAGAAGTTCAATATGAGCTTTGTGATTCTTACAGAAATAAACTTTGTCTAGAAGATAACGCTACTGGTGCTGCAGGTTGTGTTATAAATGATTGGATGAATTGTATTTTGCAAAATAATACAAAGGATTGTGAAGAAATTGGAGATTGTAAAGTTGTAACTGGAGCAAGTATTTTAAGAACTGCTTATGGAACAGAAAAACTTATTTGGAACAGTGATACAAAAGAAAAAATAATTGGTGTTTGTGCTCCAAAATATATTCCTGGATTTAAATTTTGGGATTCAGAAGGAACCATACTAAGCACCCCTGATGAAACACCTACAAGTATCTGTGAATTTTCAAGCGTGGCCTGTTTTGTACCATACGAGCAAGGAGTTGCTTATATTACTAAATGGAAAGCAACCCCTTCTGATGAATGCATAGAAACTTGTAAATCAGTAGAAGGATGGAGCAACTCAGAATGTTATAAAGTTTGCACCCCTGTATGTCTTAAAGATACTCTTGAGAGCAAAAATGCAAATGCTACAATAAATAAAAGTTGGGCAGAGAGCTGGCAGAATTTGTGTGTTTCTATAGGTGATTGTGGTGTTAGTGGAAACTATTTGGAAAAGGAAGGACGTAATCGGTGGAAAGATTTATTTTTAGGAGAACAAATTGATTGGGAAACACTTCCAAATGCTTATGATAAAAAATAATAATTAAGAAAATGCAAAACAAAATATTCAAAAAAAATAATAAAAAAAGATTAGCTATAAGTGAGATAATTCTTTTAATAACTAGTGTTCTTGCGTTTTCTTTTCTTGTAGGTCAAAGTTTGCCTTTGGTAAGTGCTGCTGGAGAATGTATAACTTCAACAACAGGAACTGAGGTTAAAATTAGTACAATAATAGATGTTTCTTCTTGGTGTGAACAAAATGGAAGATCTTCTGTATGTAATGGAGGAAGTGGTAGTTGGACTTTAAGAGAAGATAAAAAACATGCTTGTGCTAATGATGGAGAATCCTCTTCGTTATTGGTGAAAGTGCAAGGAAATTACTAGGAGTAGTAAATGCTGCGCCAGCAGAATTAAGTAGCCATGTATTTACTGCAGGAGTACCCACTCCTGAAAAAAAGGCGCCAACTTTTCTTCAAAAATTTCTTGGATCAACAAAGAATTTTGGTAATACTGCTATAACAGCAGGTGTTGTAACAGTAGTTATAGTAGCATATGCATTTATTAGCACTTTAATAAAAACAGGAGATACTGACAAGGCATTGGAAGCTGCTCTTAGAGTTGGTATTGGTGCTGGTGT